>JAYVER010000370.1:0-2867 GCA_043748725.1 Chloracidobacterium sp.
CGCTCAAAGCTGTGGTCATAAACCTGGAAAAACGGTAAAACCTTAGCCTGCTGTATCTCGATCGGGTTGAGGCCGCTCGTCAAAAATTGACGTTCGTCCTCAGCGGTAAGCGACAAGCTGAGCGGAAAATCATCGCCGAGGCCGCGTACCGCGATCAGGTTCAATTCGTGGCCAAACCGCGAATATCTCGCCACCGCGCCTCGCATTATTCCGAGTGCTCCTGATATCAAATGCAGCGACGTACGGATCGTCTCCTGAAAATTGTTCTTATTCGTGATCTCCTGGCCGAGCTCGGCCAACGCTCCGAAAGCGTGGATCAGTTTGTGATCGTGTTCCGCCATAGTATCGTAAATCGTAAATCGTGAATCGTAAATCGAATAGCCGTCTATCGATCCTTACGTTTGTTTGCGTTTCAAATGATTCGAGAGACCGGTTATCATTCGGCCTATATAGTCAACAAAATCGATTGACCTTTTCCAAGCGTCCAAACTATGATGAGGTCGCATATTCTTCTTTGCTCTTTACGATTCACGATTTACGATTCACGATTCACGCGATCGTCACATGTTTCGTCAGCCCAAGCATGTCGAAAAGCTCGACCGTATTCTCGTTAACGTCGGAAAAGACGACTTTTGCTCCTTGATTCGAGGCAATATCGATGACGCCAAGGAGGATCGAGATGCCGATGCTGTTTACGATCTCCGTCTGCGAGAAATTTACGACAATCTCCTTGCAGCCCTCGTCTATCCGCCGTTTGCATTCGTATTCGATCTGCTCGCCGCTCAATTTATTGAGATAATCGCCAGCCTGTATGACCACCGTGGGACTCGCAGGTTCAACCGAGGTAAAAACTGTATTTTCCGAGATCACTTTAATTATTATCCTTGTTTAACTTAGCTTGAGCGTGCTTAGAATTCACTTGAGGTATATTTCTATCACAAAGATTTTCAGAAAACAATGGCATTTTGTCAGGAGCAACGGTATTTCCCGCCGAAACAGATCTTTTTTCGATTATATTGTGGCATTTTCCGAAAACTGGGGGAGATCGGCACTAGATTTTCGGTGCGAATGGTACACGGCTAAACTCAGCAAGCAGCGGTTTAAGTTGCTCGACCGCCAGTTCGTGCGCGGCCCCATTTGTGGCGAGAATGCCGTTACGATTTTGCAGATCGGCGCCATCGTAACGCATTTCAAGACCAAAGAGATCGGTGAAACGGCCTCCGGCTTCTTCGAGAATTATCTGCGGAGCGCATGTATCCCACAGCTTTGTTCGCGGGCTGGGGTGTATGTAAATATCACACGTTTTGTCGGTTATCAGGCCGACCTTGAGCCCGACGGAGCCTCGATTTACGATCTTGGAAAATCCAAAATGACCAATAATCCGGCCCATTCGCGGGCTGGGGTGATTGCGGGACATGGCCAATGTCATCTCGCCAAACCCCGTTTCCGCCGATACCTTCATCCGCACAGGTTCGCCGCCCTTATTGAGAGTAAACGAGCCTTCACCTTTAACAGCATAGCTAAGCACGTCGGGAACCGGCAGAAAAACGACTCCCAAAACCGGTACTCCGCTCCTCGCCAATCCGATCTGTACGCCAAAATCACCGTCATGCTTAACAAATCCAGCGGTTCCGTCAATTGGGTCGATTATCCAGACGCGATCTTTCGATAGACGCCGTTCGAGATCGTCAACCTCCTCCTCCGACAACACCCCGTCGTCAGGAAACGCGGCGATCAACCCATCGACAATAATGCGGCTGGCGTCACGATCGGCAACGGTAACCGGCTCGCTGTAATTATCGGCACCGAGTTTTTCCTCGGTCTCAAATCCATCCGCGTAATGTTTTAATATCGATTTCCCGGCCGACCGGGCGAGGGCAATAGCGGTTTCAAGCTCTATCTGAAGCATTGATACAAATGTATCACGCATAACTGCGGGTCGATAAATTGAGGCTTGAGGTTAAGATTTTTCGACCGCTTCGGTTATGCCGCATCGCGGGCAGATCAGGAACCGGCGTGTCTTATCCGTCCATTTGGCGAGCGCCTGATTGGCGAGCGTCGGCGTCTTGCTTTCGGCCTCACCCTCGCGAAACGCGCGGGACAGCCGCGTACGAGTTTCGTCGGCCACGGGCAATTCGCGTTCGCAATGCCGGCAGACCCACCCCGTTCCGTCGTTATAAAAATCATTCAGTTCCTGCATAAAAAAAGCGGCGGGCATCTCTGCCCGCCGTCTATCGTAATTATGCCTGACTATTGCACGTTCCGGCGATTTTTCGGCGTCGTTGACGGCGGGCTCGCAAAAAGCTTAACCGGTACGGTCACGGTTTTACCGCCGCGATAAATCTCCAAATTTACGGTATCACCTATCTGCTTTTTATCAAGTAGGCGAAACAGATCGTCCATATCAGTAAGTTTTTGGCTATCGGCCGAGAGGATTATATCGCCGATGCTGCCATCGGCGGCAATGCCTTTCAGACCGGCGCGTTCCGCCGATCCGCCGGGCAGTATCTGATACACAAGCAGTCCCGCATCTACCGGCACGCGATAGCCGCGTTGCTTGAGATCGCCTACACTCGGAAGCGAGGCCCCCAATTTAGGCCGCCGCACTTCGCCGTACTGCAATATCTGCGGCACGACCCGCTTTGCGACACTAGACGGTATCGCGAATCCGACGCCCACCGAGCCGCCGCCCGACGGCGACAGTATCTGTGAATTAATACCGATCATTTTGCCGAATTTATCGAGCAACGGCCCGCCCGAATTGCCGGGATTGATCGAAGCATCTGTTTGAATTGCCGCATCGATTGGCCGTCCGTTCTGCGCGCGTATCGGACGCTGCAGACCAGAGATAACACCGGTTGTAAGCG
>JAYVER010000371.1:0-2865 GCA_043748725.1 Chloracidobacterium sp.
GCTCGTCCGTATGTACCTTTTTCATCGCAAGAATCTCCTTTTCTCATCTTATTTGATTCTTGCCTTCCTACTGGTGTAATTTTAGGGGAGCAGGTCACCCCCTCGGCCTCGTTTTCGTCAATGACCCTGATCCACGCCATATCATTTTCTCCAAAAAAAATAAATTCTATACAATCTCGAACTTCAACAACTTTCTTTTCCACCTTCTAGTGCTGCGTACCCTAAGTTTTTAAAGAAATGAATTTAGCCACAAATTACACGAATGACACAAATAAAAAGAAAACTATTAGTGCTATTTGTGTAATTCGTGGCTAAACCTTCTTGAACTTATGTTACAGAGCACTAGATACAAAAACTCTGTTTCGCAACTCATATAAGTATGCGAAACAGAGATTAGATTTGCAGGACAATTACTGAGAAGCGGCCTTTCCAAGCAACTGCTCCGAGGCCATCGCTGCGCCCTTGACACGCGATGTAATCTTTTGAAAAGCGATGTCGCGGGCCACGTCGGGTGAGCCGTGTTTTGGCTTGACATCAATGCTGAATGGCGAGAAACCGCAATCGTCAGTTGCACCGAGGCGCTCGACCGGAATGTATTTGGACGCAAGAATCAGATCGTCGCGAACCTCTTCGGGCGTTTCGACGCGTGGATCGAGCGGATTGATGACACCAATAAAGCAGACCTGCGGGATGCCGTTTGCGTCGGCACGGCTGTGTTCACCGAGCAATTTATAAACGTGTTCCTTGTCCTGCTCGCTGGCGAGTTGGATGAGAAAATAACCGGCATTCATCTTGAACATGCTCGGCAGCAGTTCGGCATAATCAACATCGCCGCTATGAGTCGAATCGCAATCACCGCCTGGGCACGTATGAATGCCGATGTCCTTGCGTTCGTCGGCCGTAAACCGATCCAAAACACGATTATTCAATTCGATAAAACTTTGCAGCATTCCTCGTCCCGTCCAGGGGTTATTAGGATCGTTGCGGCAAGCCAGACGGCCCTCGGTAAAGTCAATCGATACGCGTTTTGCACCTGCCGCAAAACATTTGCGAATATCTTTCTCGCATTCGTCAACGAGATCGCTTAAAAATTGTTCACGGGTGTATCCCGGAACTTCGCCGTCGAGCGGGTACAGCAACGCCAGCATCGACGGAGCAATAACCGCCTGTTTCAGAGGCACCGAGGTGAGCGGCGTAGCTTTTTCAAGATAATCGGCCGCATAAGTTTTGTATTTGAATGGCCCGCCAGTCAAACGCGGCAGTTGGCGATGATGGCCGTCCGTAAAGATTGCGAAATACTGCCCGTCGCCAGCCAGATTATCTGCAAGGCCAGTCCCGGCGAGCGTATCGGCCAGCGGATAAGTCGCAAAGCTCGACGCCCGCTGCTCTCCATCCGAGATTATCGGAGCACCGGTAGCTTCGCCACGCTTGATCGAATCAAGACAGGCCGCGTCCTGCTCGATCTGCAATTGATCAAAAGTAATTTTCCCTGCGTCGTAATCGGCAATCGCGGCCTGAAGTTTCGCCGGTCTCGGAAGCGAGCCGACTGGTTCTGTTGGAATAGACATAGTTATCCTCCGTTGTTCAATCTAATTTCTAGAGGGAAAATTATTATATGCTTTCAACAGGATATAGCAAGAAATCTGAGCTGTAAAAGCTGACGAGTGCTCGCTATTCAATAGTTTCGGAAGATTATGTATGTTTCACGAATGATATTTCGATGGTAAATTTTCGCGGCCCCAGCGGAGGGTGGTGGCCATCCAGATGAGTTCGTCGAGAAAGACGGTGACTCGCTGGTTGTAGGCTTCGTCGAGCAGATTGCCTTGCGCGTCGAACTTAGAGGCGACTTTTGGGAAATTGAGATCGCTGAATGTCACCGCGAGGCCTAGCTCGCGGACCATCGGCACGCACGCCTCGATCACACGCGTCCCGCCCCACGGCCCGGCCGACACGCCGACGAAGGCGACGGCTTTGTGAATATACTCTTTCAACAGTAGGTCAAGGACGCTCTTCAACGAGCCGGGATAGCCGTGATTGTATTCGGGCGTGACGATGACGAGGCCGTCAGCACGCACTATGGCATCACGCCATTCGGGAAAGTCACCGCCGATCTCAGTGCCGTAATTGTCATGCGGCAGATGAAAATCACAAACATCAAAAAGCTGAGTCTCCATGTCCTCACGCTCACGCATTTTAGAGCAAACCCAATTCGCGACATCGCCGCTCTCGCGGTTTTTGCGCGGCGTGCCAAGGAGCACGGGAATAAATAGTTTGTGATTATCCATAGTTTTCCAGCCTGGGACTAGATCAGCAACATTCCTTCCAGGGTGCAGGTCAACTATTCATTCTCGGACTCGATCCAACCCGGGCGGAAGAGCCGTTCAAACCGTAGAACGTGCAGAATATGAACTGTCTCACCATCGACGCGATAAAAAATCCGGCAAGGTGGCTCAACCAGTTGACGTACTCTTGAACGAGGCATCTCAGGTACAAATGATCCGCTCCTGGGGTGGTCTTCTAGTTGGGGCGACATGATGCTCGATCCGTTGAGCAAGCCGTGCGGCAGCAGTAGGCGCATCCTGAGCGATATTCGATCATCTCATCGAATTCCCGGGCCGCTGGGCCGGTCCAAGCTATTTTAGCCATTTGGCCATACGCCTTTTGACTTCTTCGTGCGTCAGTACGTCCCCTTCCGCGATCGCCCTCTCACCACGAGCGATCCCCTCGAGGATTTGCATCCGTCTCTGTTGGAACTCGTAAGTTTCGACATCCACCAAATACGCGCTTGGCAGTCCGTGTTTTGTGATTAGAATGGGCTCCCTTTCCATCTCCACTTCTTCAAGAAGTTCAGTCGCTCGCCGCTTT
>JAYVER010000372.1:0-2859 GCA_043748725.1 Chloracidobacterium sp.
TGTTTGTTATGTTCGGAGCAATACTTTTCAAGAAAATGCTCGGCGAGCAGCAGAATGTCGGACTTTCGATCTCGAAGCGGCGGCAGAAAAATCGTGAAAACGTTTAAACGGTAAAAGAGGTCTTCTCGAAATGTCCCTTGGGCGATAACGCCCTCAAGATTTTTATTTGTCGCCGTGATGAGACGAATATTTGTCTTGATCGTTTCAGTGCCGCCGAGCCGCTCAAATTCGCGTTCCTGTAGCACGCGAAGCAGCTTAACCTGCGTTTGCGGCGGCAGATCGCCGATCTCGTCGAGAAAGATCGTGCCGCCCTCGGCCGTCTCGAAACGGCCCTTTTTCCGCTTTGCTGCACCGTCAATGGAGCCTTGCTCGTAGCCGAAAAGCTCCGATTCGATGAGCGTTTCGGGCAACGCGGCACAATTTACCTTGATGAACGAACGCTTTGAGCGAAGGCTGTTGTAGTGAATGGCGTTGGCTATCAACTCCTTGCCGGTGCCGCTTTCACCTCGCAGCAGCACGGTCGCGTTTGACCGCGCAACCTGTGTCATCTGGTCGTAAACCTGACGCATCGGGCTGGAATTGCCGATGAGTTGGCTGAAATCGTATTTTTCTTTCAGCTCCTGTTTGAGGTGCGAATTTTCTTCCGCTAGTTTGCGGCTCTCCTCACGTTCGGCGTATTCAGCACGAAGCATCTGGGAGATTATTGCGGCAACTATCTCAAGAAGTTTGACAATATCGCGGTCGGCGATTGTTTTGGACGCCTTAAATGCCAGCGAGATCGAACCGACGCAATTGCCGGTGAGTGAGATTGGTACCGAAACAATTAAGTGCGCGAGATGTACATCATCGAGAAAGGAGAGAGTCGATTCATTTTCAGTCGAAAAGAAAAGCGGCGAGCCGCGCTCGATAACGCGGATCAAAACGCTTTTTTCGGCGCGGGCCTCGAGTCGGCGAAATGCGGCCGCTTCGAGGCCGACGGCAGCGACCACCTCTAACGGAGCAGTTTCGTCCCGCCGCAAACAAACAAAGCCGAACTCGGCCGCCATTTCCGCTTTCAGAATGTCGAGGATCGCGGTGCTGTCGGTTCGCAGACCCGACGAAATGCCCGCAATTGCTGTGATCCGGGCGACAATGTCTATTGCGTTGTGCTGCATTTGTTCAGAGTGCGCGATTTATCGCGTTTTCTTCGTATAGATTTTAACCTTATACGCATTAGATCGCGTATTCTGTACTGTAAACAAAAGAGAGGCGATAAATCACCCACTCTGAACTACAATGGACGAAAAGATCGTAATACAGGTCGCCGACGAGGCTCAGAAGATGCGGCTTGAGGATTTTTTGCTCGACCATTTCAGCGGTCTGAGCAAGATGTATCTCCGCGATGTGGTGAAAACCGATCGTTGCGAAGTGAACGGAAGGAATGAGAATATCGGCTATCGCCTGCGTTCCAATGACCTGATCGAGATCGTTGTCGACCGAGACCGCGAAACCGCGATGAAGCCTGAAGACATTCCGCTGGACATTGTTTTCGAGGACGAGTGCATAATTGTCGTCAATAAACCGTCCGGAATGCTGGTGCATCCGACTCACCGTGCGAATAACGGGACGATGCTCAACGCACTGTCGTTTTATCTCAATATGCAGAAGCCCACGCGTCAGCAAGGGCGTAAGCGAGACGATGAGTGTTACGCCCTTGCTGACGCGCAGGCCTCCGCAATTATTCGTCCCGGGTTGCCGCATCGCCTGGATAAGCAAACCTCCGGTTTGATCGTAGTTGCAAAGAACGCTCTTGCTCATCGGCGTTTGTCAGCCGATTTTATGAAAAAGCGGGTCGAAAAGCGTTATCTGGCGCTTGTCGATGGGATTGTCGAAAAAGACGAAGGCACGATCGAGGCTCCGATTGGACGATTTGCCGAGCTAAAACAATGGAGCGTGAAAGCGGACGGCAAGCATTCGGAATCCCGGTTCTGGGTACGCGAAAGATACACCGACACAACCCTCATCGAACTCGAACCCGTCACCGGCCGCACAAACCAACTCCGGATTCACTGCGAACTGATAGGGCATCCGATAGTTGGTGACGTGCAGCGCGGCGGGCGCGAATTCGAGCGGTTATGTCTGCATGCATACCGATTGGCGTTTCGTCACCCGGTAACGCGAGAGCCGATGGCTTTTGAAATCGTCGCTCCATCTGAATTCACCCTATAGCTCATGGTTTTCTTGTCAGAACCGGGAGATTTGCTCCCCTCCTGCCCGAGGAGGGGTGCCCGAAGGGCGGGGTGGTGGGAGGCGACTGGGTTCATGCAATGCAGAAGCCCGCGTGTAAACAAGGGCGTAACACGTATCCTAAGTTGGGTGTTACGCCCTTACTCACGTGCAGGCTTCTGCAAAAATCGGCTTCGCATCACGCGAGGTCTTTTCTTGGCGTAAATACCGTTTCGTGCTAAAGTTTGCGGTGAAATCCCGGACGAGTCGGAACCCCCCCTGCGTTAGCGGGGGGCATGACCATTGACCTAATGCCGCGTCCGGCCCGTCCACTGACGCAGGCGGTTCTGACAAGACATGAACACTCTTTACTACGGCGATAATCTGAATATCCTGCGGCACGATTTGTCAGAACCGGGAGCGGTAGCGACTGGGTTTCCTTTGTGCGATCTTGTTTATCTCGAACCGCAACTACAACGTGCTTTTCAAAGACGAGAGCGGGCTTGAGGACGATTCGCAGATCGTGTTGATATATACTACATTTGATGAATGTACTAACCTCGCCAGAACTAGACCGTCTGATTCCGAAGCTCGCTCGCGATGAGGCGGAACTTGAGAAGATTCGAACCGAGGTGTCTGAACGTAAAACCCTTC
>JAYVER010000373.1:0-19701 GCA_043748725.1 Chloracidobacterium sp.
CTTCGATTGGAAAACCTTCTTCGAGAATAAAACCGGCCGACAAATAAAGCGGACGGGCGCCGCTCATTGCGAGGTCGTTGACAGTGCCATGAACCGCAAGCTCACCGATGTCGCCGCCCCGAAAAAATATCGGGTCAACGACGTAAGAATCCGTTGTGAAAGCCATTCGTGTGTGGCCGCTGACATCAAAAACAGCCTGATCCTCGAGCTTTTCGAGCATCGGGTTTCGGAAATATTCGAGAAATACACCTTCGACGAGATCGTGCATAGCGCGGCCGCCGCTGCCGTGGGCGAGCGTGATGTGCGTTTCGCGGATCTTGTGTTTCCGCCTTCGGGCGCGTTCAACACGCTCAAAAAGCGGGCTTGTGACGAATGAATCGTTCATTTCAGGTAGTTTTGCCGGGCAAATAATAAAATCTCAAAACAATAAGACCGGCGATTGCGCTCGCACAAAGCATTAGATCAAACGCGGTGATCTCCGGGTTGACGGTCTTGCGGGCTAGGACAAAGACAACGACCTCAACCGCCGCGCTCAAACGCCGGAATAATAAAAGTAAGGCAAATTCGGCCGTGATCGCTATCAGCAAAAGGTTTTGGATGATCTTTAACAAAACGTCATATTCGTCCTTTGGCTGCCAAAGGGAGGGGAAATCGCGCACCACCGTTTCAAACGCGGCGACCGCAGCTCCCGTTAATAGAAGAACCGCTAGTACGGAAAGAAAAAGATGAATCACCTTCGCGAGAAAATTGCTAATCGCGATCTCAGCTTTCGACTCTTCACCAGTTCCGATCTCGCTTTCGCTTGGTTCAGGTTCTTCGGCTGATTTGTCGGAAAGTGATTCCATAAATTTGTTTACAACAGCTCCCTAACGGCCCGCCTCACCAAATCGGTGGTTAAACCGTAAACCAAATGAGACGACAATCCATAAAGATGCGTTGAAAACGGAAACTCGGTTACCGGCTTTGATAGTCCCAAAGCCGGAACTACAATGTCATCGGCAACCAGCCAAACCGACGCTCCAAATGGTAATCCCGCACCGACCGTCGTCAGCGGCGCGATCTCGGCAGCCACGCCGTACATCATGCCGGAGGCCGCACCCATCGCATAATGCATCGCCGGGTCGGCAATTTTCTTCTCGTCTTTTGTCAATTTATGGTCGAATAAACCTTCCGAAATACGCGCAGCTACTTTTGCTGTGGCCGGTTCATCGTCTTCTTTTTCCTTTTTGGTCTTTTTCTTTTTAGGTTCTTCCTGTGTCTCAGCAATCTTAGTTACAAGCGCCTGAAACTCGCTCATTACAAAAGCGGCTAACAATCCGCCGATTATCCCGGCGACCGCACCTTTTGCGACATCAAGTGCATCTTTTTGTCTCATAAAATCCCCCTTGTTTACAGTTTCAAAAAACCTTCCAGTGCTACACAGTCGAACGCTGAGCAACCTTAGACAATCTGCCAAAATTATAATACGCGGCACACGCTCCTTCGCTCGACACCATGCACGAGCCGATCGGCGTTTCCGGCGTGCAGGCCGTACCGAAAACCTTACATTCCCAGGGCTTTTTGACGCCTTTTAGGATCTCGCCGCACTGGCAGGCTTTCGGGTCGGCAACGCGAAGACCCGGGACATTCCATTTCAATTCCGCATCGAATGCCGCGTATTTCGACTTGAGCTTCATACCGCTGTGAGCGATCGATCCGAGCCCCCGCCATTCGAAAAACTCGCGCGGCTCAAATACCTCTGACAGCACTTCCAGAGCCTTTCGGTTGCCGTCACGAGTCACCACACGGCCGTATTGATTCTCGATCTCTGCGCGGCCTTCGATTATCTGTTTGACGATCATATAAACCGATTGGAGCACGTCGAGCGGCTCGAAACCGGTAACGACGAGCGGCTTTCCGTACTCTTGAGGCACAAATTCATAACATCGAGTCCCGATCACGGTACTCACATGGCCCGGCCCTACAAAGCCGTCGAGCTGCAGATCCGGTGAATCGAGCATTGCCTTCAGCGACGGCACGATCATGATGTGATTGCAAAAAACACTAAAATTCTCAACCTTGTCCTTAGTTGCCTGCAGAACAGTCATCGCGGTTGACGGCGAAGTCGTTTCAAAGCCTAACGCGAGAAAAATAACTTGGCGTTCGGGATTTGCCTTAGCGATTTTTAGAGCATCGAGCGGTGAATAGACCATCCGTACATCCGCCCCTCTCGCTTTGGCGTCGAGCAGATTTGTGCTCGATCCGGGAACGCGCATCATATCGCCGAATGTAGTAAAAATAACGCCCGGCTCAAGGGCCAAAGAAATGCAGTCGTCCGTGCGTCCAAGCGGTATAACGCAAACCGGACAGCCGGGCCCGTGGATCATCTCGATATTCAGCGGCAAAAGGTCCTCGATGCCGTATTTGAATATGGTATGGGTATGTCCGCCGCAAACCTCCATTAGCTTTAGCGAACGGTCAGTCATGCCCGCGATCTTTTCGGCCAGCCTCTTTGCAATGTCGGACTGACGATATTCATCAATGTATTTCATATTTCATCTCTTATTAGCCACAGATTACACAGATAAACACGGATAAATTAACAGGGATAAACAGGATTCAAGGGATAAATAAATTTAATAACTGGCTTCCCATCCTTGTTCATCCTCTTCATCCCTGTTTGTTTTCTAGCAAATCAATGTTCATCTGCGTTGATCTGCGGCTAATTTCCTTCTAACAACGATTTATGCTGCAAAAACTCGTGTACCATGTCCCACATAATGTGATAGAGCGTTACGTGCGATTCCTGAATGCGGTGAATGCTCGATGTTGGCACCGTAAAGCAAAAATCGATCAGTTTCTGCTCTTTCATTTCCTGCATCCTGCCGCCTTCGTCACCAGCAAAACCGATCGTCGTCAGGCCCATTTGACTCGCGGTTTTGAATGCGTGAAGCAAATTTTCGGAATTTCCGCTCGTCGAGATCGCTATCAATACATCGCCGGCGCCCCCGAGAGCGATTATCTGCCGCACAAAAACATCAGCAAAATTCACGTCGTTGGCAACCGCCGTCACCATCGCCATGTCGTTGTTAAGGCAGATCGCCGGCAAAGCCTTGCGGCCGACCGTGATGGGGTGCATAAATTCGACCGCAACGTGCTGTGCGTCCGTCCCCGAACCGCCGTTGCCGCAAACAAACAGTTTGCGGCCATTGTGATATGCCTTGGCGATCACAAGCGACGCCGCCAGAATGCTGTCTTTATTGGTATCAAAGAATTTTTGTTTGACCTCAACGCTTTCCCGAACTTTTTCGAGCAGCGAAAACCCCAACTGCTCCGTCAACTCAAACGGATCCTTATTGCTCTCGTGCAAAAACGGATAAAACGATTCTGAAAAATTTTCGATAGCCTTGGTCATGTCGGTTGTCAGTTGTCGGTTGTCACTTGTCTGTCGTCTGTTTTTCACCGACAACTGACAACCGGCAACCGACAACTTCTTCAATCAATCGCCGTCTGAAACTGCTCAAACTCTTCCTGGTACGAACCCAATTCCTGGAGCAATTCCAGCGTTTCGAACGCTTGTTTTTCATCGATCTTGCTCATAGCAAAACCGACGTGAACCAGAACATAATCATCGAGGACAATATTGTCGAGCATTCCAATATTAACCACTCGTCGGACGCCGCCGATCTCAACTTTTGCAAGGTGGTTTTCCATATCGACGATCTCAACGACCTTTCCCGGTATTGCCAGACACATAAATTAAATTCTCCCTGACTGAATTTGCGCGTTCGCGACCGCCGCTTGTCCCAATGAAATGCCGCCGTCGTTTGTCGGCACGCGGCTGTGCGTCAAAACCTCAAAATCACGCTGTTTTAGCAGCTGACACGCCATTTCAAGCAAGAACATATTCTGAAAAACACCGCCGGATAATGCCACGCGATTCAGATTGCGGCTCTCCCGAATATTCGTCGCCACCTGGACGATGAGATTTGCGACGGCAGCGTGAAATCTTGCCGAAACGTCCGCCGCAGAAACTCCTCCGATCAAATCTTCAACGAGGCGTTTAATTAACCGTTCGCTTTTGATTATACCACCATCGTCAAACGTAAATTCATAACTTTTCACGGTGGATTTGTTGGCTATTGCTTCGAGAGCGATCGCAGCCTGGCCTTCGTAATTAACCGTGCTTCGCAGACACAGTAACGCCGATATTGCATCGAATAATCGTCCCATGCTCGATGTTTCCGGACAGTTGGTTTTGCTTGCGATCATTGAAGCAACAGTCGGCCATTTTTCACGGTCAAGCTCATCGACGAATGGAATATCGAGATCGAGAAACCCATCGCCATATGCTTGCTGCACATAAACCGCCGCCATCCGCCACGGTTCGCGGATTGCTTTTGCTCCACCGGGCATCGGGACGTAATCGAGGTGTGCAATTCGCTCGGCATTTTCGAAATCCGCAACAAAAAACTCTCCGCCCCACATCTTCCCATCCGTGCCAAAGCCAAGCCCGTCCATCGCGACGCCGATCACCTCGCCCTCGATCTCGTTGTCGGCCATACAGCTCGCAATGTGGGCGTGATGGTGTTGAACTCCGATCTTTGTTTCTAAACGGTCGCACGAATGAGCGTATTTTGTCGAAAGATATTCGGGATGTAGATCGAATGCGATGACCTCCGGCTCAAGATTAAAAAGCCGCTTAAAATGCTCAATGCCGTCGGTGAATGAACGAAGAGTTTCCAGATTTTCGAGATCGCCGATGTGATGGCTCAGGAAGGCGTATTTGTCTTTCGTCAGACAAAATGTATTTTTGAGCTCGGCACCGCAGGCCAGGATTTGCTTTGCGAACTTAAACGAAGTTTTTATAGGTGCCGGTGCGTACCCGCGAGAGCGACGCAAAAAGATTTTGGATTTTGGATTTTGGATTTTGGATTTTGTCGGTTTTCCATTTTCCATTACTCGGACGATCGAATCATCAGTCCTTATATGGATCCGACGGTTATTAGTCAGGAAATAATCGGCGATGTTATGCAGTCTTTCACCGGCTTCCTCATCGCGATAGCAGATCGGCTCATCGGAGATGTTGCCGCTCGTCATCACCAGCGGCCTGTCAAGATTTTCGAGCAGCAAATAATGCAGCGGTGTATACGGCAGCATAAAGCCCAGGGTCGTGATGCCGGGTGCGATCGCATCGGGTATGTCGGAAAAGGCGGAATCACGACCTGTAGGAAGTGTGTTGTTTTTTCGCTGAAGTAATACGATTGGGCGTTCACGCGATATCAGTAATTTCTCTTCCTGATCCGAAACATCGCAATACCGACGGACAACGGCGACATCCGCTGCCATCAACGCAAACGGCTTGTCTTCCCGGTATTTTCTTTGCCGCAGACGCATGACGGCATCGGGATCAAGCGCGTCACAAACAAGATGATAACCGCCAATGTCTTTGACGGCGAGAATTTTGCCCTCGGCTAAGAGTTGACGGGCATCCTTGATGGTATCGATAGAACCTGCACACTCCTCGCGGCCCGCGTTTCCGCCTTTCTCCGCGTCTCCGCGTCTCCCTATCTCCGCGTCGCAAAGGTAAAGTCTCGGGCCGCATTCGGCACATGCCGTCGGCTCGGCATGAAATCGGCGGTCAAGCGGGTTTTCGTACTCCGCGCGGCACGACGGACACATTTCAAAATCGCGCATTGTCGTCAGGGCGCGGTCATAAGGAACGTCTTCGATTATCGTGAATCTCGGGCCGCAATTAGTGCAGTTAATAAAAGGATATCGATACCGCCGGTTGTTTGGGTCGAACAACTCCGAAACGCAGTCGTAACAGGTCGAAATGTCCGTGGAAACAGGCAAGAGCTTTCGACCGTTCGTTTCGCTCGGCAAGATTTGAAAATTCCGAAATGATTTTTGTCCTAAATCATCATGACGTGTGACCGATTCGATGATCGAGAGCGGCGGCGGATTCTTTTTAAGTTCGGCTATAAAATGATCGATGTCGGAGCCCCGGCCTTCGACGTCGATCAGAACGCCGGATTCGTTGTTAAGAACACTGCCGCGAAGATCGCGCGTTCTTGCGAGCGAGTAAACGTAAGGGCGAAACCCGACCCCCTGGACAGTCCCGCGTACCAAAATTTGAGTTCGCGTCCCCATAAATTAAATAAACTTTTCACGCAGCCGCATGTGTTCGCATTTTCTTTTGCGAACCCAGAAAACCGATCCATCTCTCCATTCCGGCTCCATTTTTTGCCGAAACCTCAAGTACTTCAATGCCGGGCCGCACGGCCTGAATGCTTTTCAGCGCCAGTTCCCGATCAAATTCAACCGCATCGGCGAGATCCATCTTTGTAATAACGGCTACATCCGCCGTGTTGAAAATTGTCGGATATTTGAGCGGTTTGTCCTCGCCTTCGGTCACCGACATCAGCACGATCCGCAGAGTCTCGCCCAGATCGTAGCTCGACGGACAAACGAGATTACCGACATTTTCGATAAATAAATGATCCAGATCGTTCAAGTCCCAGCCATCGAGGGCGTCACCGACCATTTGTGCCTCAAGATGGCAGATCGTTCCGGTCGTTATCTGCCGCACCGGAACACCAGCCCGCTCGAGCCGGGCGGCGTCATTTGCGGTCGCCAAATCACCGACGAGTGCCGCGACGCGAAAGTCTGTCCGCAGCATTGACAATGTTTTTTCGAGAAACTCTGTCTTGCCCGTCCCGGGACTAGAGACAAGGCTCGTAACAAACACACCTGCATCCGCAAACCGTCGACGAAGATCGGCTGCCAGTAAATCGTTCTGCTTTAGTACGTTACGTCGTACTTCAACCAGTCGCGGCTGCATACTCATGTTCGAGCTCCAAACCAACTATCAACAACTCGCGGCCGCGTACAACCTCAGAGGACGCCTCACCGCAAACCGTACAACGAAAATCCTGAAGCGACGCAATCTCACGTTGGGCATCGCATTTGCGGCAAAAAATAGCTGCAGCAACCTCTTCGATCTCCAATCGCGAGCCTCTTAACGACGTGCCCTCACATGCGAGCTCATAGGAGAACAACAGAGCTTCCTTGACCACGCCGGACAATTGCCCAAGCTGCAAATGCACGACCTCGACACGCTCGCCGGGGTGCCGTGCGGCTTCCTCAGACGAGCCTTCGACAATGCTCATCGCTATCGAAAGTTCGTGCATAAACCGCGTTACATGCTGCTGATTTTCATATATCGCATAATGTCGGACAGACTCGCCAATAATACAATTACTACGATCGTGAGAATAAACAAGCCTGCTGCTGCCCAGATAGTAAGTAAATGCATAACGGCGGCAACAATAAATCCAACAAAAATGATAAACAACAAAGGCCAAAACAGACCAAAACCGGCCGCGTTTTTTTGCGCTATGACAATATTATTTTTCATACAGATGTTCTCCTTTTTTCAGAATAAATAATTCTTACATCCTACTGATCTTTATGTATCGATTGATGTCCGGGAGACTTACAATAACCAGCGCGGCCAGACTGACCAGCGCGATGCCGCCGACTGCGTGCCAGAGCGAGAAACCGCTTGGCTTCTCTCGACGGCAACTATCGATTTTTTTTCTCTGCGTTCCAAATTCCTATTTTCTTCCATTACCTTTACCCCTTTTTTTGTTAATGTTTCGCCCTTGCTTACGCGCGGGCTTCTGCATTCATCGCCGGCTCGGCTTGCTCCGAAAGTATTCGGGCAACGAGCCGCTCGACCACCTCGACCGCTTTCCCCAGCGAGGCCTGCACCGGTTCACTCAATCCCATGAAACCGATGCCCTCCTCGCCCGTAAACTGCGGTTCGCACCCCACGACCACGATCTTCTTAAAATCGCCGCCCAAGCTTTTGACCATGCTCAAAACCTTTAACGGATCCATGCCATGCGGCTCGAACGATGTGGTTCCCGTATCGATGGCATCGATCTGAGCCCTGTCCGGCTCTATCACATAGATCGTTCCCGGATCGCCGCCTCGCGGGGCCGCATCGACAAAGATCGTCGTCTCAAAACCATCCATCAAAGCATACGCAAGGTCAAAACTTCGAATTCCAAAATCAACCAACTTCACATCGTCCGGCAAAGTGCGCGTCGCAAGCAGTTTTGCGACCTCACAGCCAAACGCATCGTCGCCAAGAAAAATATTGCCGATACAGGCGATCAAGATAGATTGCGGATTGCGGATTGCGGATTGTGGATTCGCATCCGCTAATCTGAAATCTTTATTCCCGTCATTCTCACCCCTCATCCCTCATCTCTCTAGAAAGCGGTTCGACTTCGGAGGGCGTGAAAAAGAAGCGGTGACCGGGCTGACGCAGCATGCCCATGTCTTTGCCGGGATCGTCGTCGATCACGACCGCCAGATGAACATTATTTTCATAATCCTGCTCGATCGACTCGATGACCGCGACCTTTCCAGCCAGAGCGATGTCGAATATGTCGCCGCCGGCACGCGGCCTTAGGCGAACGCGGTCACCCGTTTTAAGCTCAACTCCGTCAACAGTTATGTCAACGAGATCGCTTTTCTCTTCCAGCAATTGCCATTCAAGCTCATCCATAAGTTTTGTTCAGCATACTTCAGTTTGCTGACCCGACATAGCGTCAAACCGAAGTTTGACGGACTTTCTTCTTGCTCAGCCCGCGAAGCGCTCCATGCATTTTCAATAGCTGCTCTTCGGGCATCATTTCCGTCCGCTCGAGGATTTTTCTTACACGGTCGTCAACGGAGCGCATTTCACGCTTTTCTTCATCTGTCAGCGTCATTATCCGCAGCGTCAAAATTTCGTCAATCTCGGCGGAATCAAACAGACCGCCGGGGCTTTCCGGTGCAATTTCCGGGTAATCATAGAGAATGATCGGCGACGAGAGCATCGTGTCTCGTCGCCCGTCATCACCAGCCAAAACGGGATAACAGCCCTTGTTTTCACACGTTGCGACCGCTCCGGCAAATTCATCCGGCGGCTCGAGCAGCGAGACAAACTCGCCGCCGCTGACGCTTAGGATCGTATGGGTTGAGACTATCGATCTCAACAAAGCCCCGTCACGATTGGACAATTCGGCCGAGTCAAACGGTGTGGTGTTTCGAATTAGAACCGTGACCTTTGACAGCCCGTTACCCACGCCGGTGTCTATAATCAATCTGACCTCACCCGTAATTTCTCGCTGCGTGCGGATTATCGCTCCGGCGACGCTGCCATCAGTGTCAAATATCCTCTCGGTGTCATTTGTTTCTGGAAACGTAAACGGGAATTCGACATCAGGTTCACCGGGACTCAATGCGGGAACGACCACCTCGCGCTCGACCGCTTCCTGCCATGCTTGATAAAGGCGTCCGCCGATATCCAAAGATTGAACACGCTCAAAATCGGTAGGGATTTCACCCGACGGCTCGCCGATCTTGCCGATCTCGCGGTTGGTAAGCTGCAAGAAACGCACTTTGACATTTAGCTCCGTATGCCTGTCGCCGACGATCAGACATTCGGTTCGCATTTCCCAGGCTTCGGTGCCATTTTGAGCGTCGCTGTAGGCTTTCGGGGCAAGAGCACCCCAGTTAAAACGCTGCTGATTCTTAACCGAAGACGCACGGTACGGATAGAGCATGTAGCCCTCGTAAAGAACTGCATCCGCGATCTTTTCCACCAATGTCAGATCGGTATCCAACTAATTCGTCCCTCCGGCAGTATTTCCTTTCTCGGCTTCGGGCGGCAGCAAGCTTTCGAATGCCTGTTCCCAACTCGACATCGCCCGCCGCATCTTATAATCACGCAGTTTCTCAAAAACATCCTTGCGTATGTTGAGCCACGCGCTGTTCGGGTAATACAGATCCATCATCTTTTTCCAGACGCTCACCGGCATTCGGTAATTTGCCTCTTTTTCCCACGATATCTGCGACACCTGAAGTGCGCCGGTCGAGTCATGGAAAAAAACCGTGCCGCTAAACAATAAACACAGCGGGATCTCGCCCGCCTCGAGGCCGTCAAAATACTTGGTGGTCGCAACATTAAAGTCGAACGTGCACGGCACCGGCAAATCAACGAGCACGCTTCCCGAAAACGGCGGCACGGCGATGCTCGCGTGCGTCCAAAGCAGCGTTTTCAAAGTCTGGCCCCAACGCTCAGGCTCGCCGAAAAGCTCGAAAAGCTTTGCCTGTTCTGCGGGCGTGTATTGCCGGCGCGGAGTTTCGATCTGTATCTGGCAACGCAGCATGACGCTTTGTATTTGCTCGCCCGCGTCGGCGTTAGTCACAACCGTTTTGAAATTCAGCTGCGGAACGGCTGCATACGGCACCGGTTCGACACCTTCGACTGCGAAATTCAGATCAGGCATTTGCCACCTCTTTTGCGGTAACCGAGCGATCTTTCAACTGGGCAAAAAATCCGTCGATCGCCGCCCAGGCATCGGTTCCGCCCGATAATCCATGCCATTTTGCACGTATCAGACCGACAAGCTCATAGCATTTGTCGATCGGAGCAATGAAATATTCCCGCTTTTCACCCACGCGGTTGACGAGCAAAGCTTCAACATCCGGCTCCAGATCTAGCAAGATCGGATTTTCTATCATGATCTCATCCCACGCATCGAGTGACAGCGTCGATTCGGTTGCACCGGCGGGGCTTGGATAAAGCGCGATAAGACGTCCGTCCGGCGTGCTGTTGAAAAAAAACGCAAGCTGAATCGGGAGCATCAGACTCCCCCATTGCAGATCGGTAAGCCGGAAATCTTTCAAAAACTTGATATCACGCGGCACTCGTTTGTATCGCAGATCACCCTGATTACTAAACAGGATCGCGCAGGCATCGCAGGCACAATGGATCTGTCGGCTGGCCGGTTCGAGTAGATGGGGATGCTCCGGAGCAACCTCCAAAGCGCAAAGATCGCACCGCTCGACCGGAACGCGGGGCCTGATAAAACGGCTAAGTACATTTAATGCCTGATCCATAAATTAGTGAAATCTTAACCCGGACTCGCCACAAACTCGCAGTTTGTATAGACATTTTTCTTCGGATTGCCGATCTGGACAAAACCGTTCGTCTCAACCTTAGCAGGGGCAGCGACGCCTTCGACCTCGATTGCTGTCACGTCCGGGGCCGCTTCGTAGATCGCTTCTTCGATCGTGTGTTTGAGCGTCAGAGCAGACGACGGACAACCGTCGCAACTCCCCTTTAGCCTAAGGGTTACGACGCCGTTAGCCACGCCGAGAAGTTCGACATCGCCCTCGTGCAGGTTCAACGAAGGCCGAACTTTTTCGATCGCCTGTAAAACCCGCTCGGTGACATCCGACGGGTGAAGCCCATAGAGCAGCAACAGATTAGCGACCAGATCGTCGCGAGCGAGATCGTCGAATATTGCATATCCAGCCGCTCCCGCCTTGGCCGTAATATCCATCATCCGCTCGATCCCGGCTCCGTGAAAATCCATCAGGGTTTGGACTAACTCAAGAGCCGTGTCACGATTCGTCGCAACCGGCCATGATTCGATCAAGGCAATTAGCTCCTCGACCCGCTGCATTTTTTCTTCAAAACGCTTTTCATTAGCCATAAAAGATTTGAATAAAGCGGTAAAAGGCAGTTGCCGTCAAAAAAAACTCTCTGACCGCCAACTGCCTTCTGCCAAGTGCCTACTGCCTACTGATGAGGTACCCCAAACATCGGCGAATGGTGCTGTTCGACTACCTTTCCGTCGCCCACGTACATGTGGACGCCGCACGGCAGACACGGATCGAAACTTCGCACGGCACGCATTATGTCGATGCCCTTAAAGTTTTCGGGGCCATTTTCTTCAAAGATCGGCGTGTTTTGGATCGCATCTTCGTAAGGTCCCGGCGTTCCGTAAATGTCACGCGGATTAGCGTTCCACGGGGTCGGCGGATACGGGTGATAGTTGGCGATCTTGCCGTCGCGGATGACGACGTGATGCGACAACACTCCGCGAACCGCTTCGTGAAAACCACAGCCGATAGCCTCCTCCGGCACCTTGAATTCCGTCCACGTCTTTGTACGTCCGGCGTGCAGTTCGGCAAGAGCTTTCTCGGCAAAATGCAGTGCCGCCGCCGCGGCGTAGGCCTGGAAATACGTCCTGGCACGGTCGCGTTCGATGGCGTTAGACCATTTCGGCGTGTGCCATTCGAATTCAACCTCGGGCTTCATGGCCGTCTTCGGCAGATATATCTTGACGCTGTGGCCGGTCGCCTTTATATAACCAATATCGACCTTGCCGGCAAGAGCCGTTGACCACAGACGCGCGATCGCACCGCCGCCGGTGTCGAGTGCGAGATATTTCGACCCGCCGCCCTGTTCGCCTTCGTGATACCAGCGCGGAGACATCACCCACGTGTATTTATCATCGAAATTGCGTTTTTGAGGTCTCGGGATGGTGGTTTGATTCCAGGGATGGTTGCGGTCAACTGGATTTCCGAGTGGGTCGTTTTTAACGAACATTTCCTGATTTTCCCAACTGTCATAATACGAGCTGCCCAGCAAAATTCGAATACCCAGATTAATGTCCACAAGATCGGTCGTGACCAATTTGCCGTCAACAATGACGCCGGGTGTGACAAACATCTCGTTGCCCCACTTGTTCATGTTTTTGTAGGTGTAGTCGCAATGATCCGGATCGTTGAAAGAACCCCAACAGCCCAATAGAATTCGGCGTTGGCCGACCTTTTCATAACCCGGCAGAGCCTCGTAGAAAAAGTCGAACAAGTCGTCGTGAAGCGGCACGACCTTCTTCATAAATTCGACGTATTTCATCAAACGGACGATGTAATCGGTAAACAATTGAATCGTCGGCACGGTCCCGACACCGCCCGGATAAAGCGTTGACGGATGCACATGCCGGCCTTCCATCAGGCAGAACATCTCGCGCGTGTAACGGCTGACGTGCAGCGTTTCACGGTAAAATTCGCCGGTGAACGGATTAAGGGCCGTCATTATATCCGATATTTTCTTGTAGCCGTGATCTTCGGCATGCGGACAATCCGTTTGTTGAGCTTTTGCCCAAACGCTCGGGTTTGTCTCCTTGACCATCTGCTCACAAAAATCAACGCCGACCAGATTATCCTGAAAGATATTGTGGTCGAACATATATTCGGCAGCCTCGCCAAGATTTACTATCCATTCGGCGATCGCCGGCGGCCTGACGCCAAACGCCATGTTTTGCGCATAGCAGGCACAGGTCGCGTGATTATCGCCGCAAATGCCGCAAATGCGGCTGGTAATGAAGTGGGCGTCACGCGGGTCTTTGCCCTTCATAAAAATGCTGTAGCCGCGAAATATCGACGATGTGCTCCAACATTCCGCCACTTCGCGATTTGCAAAATCGATCTTCGTGTAAATGCCGAGACTCCCGACAATACGTGTTATCGGGTCCCAGTTCATATCGACCAATGTGCGTGGCTTGGCCGGAGCCTCTGTTCCTGTAATTACACTCATTATTGTATCTCCTTTCCTCGTCCATAAGTCGTTGGTTTATAGCCGGTGGTCAGCCGGGCTTCCGGATGACGCCATTTTGGCTCTTTATTTACGGTCGAATTGGTGATGCTTCTCAGCTTGCGGATCACGCCGCCGTACAATCCAATTGCGGTCGATGAGACTAACGATCCCGGCGGCTCATCCATAAACGGCATGAACTTGTCCGGGAAACCCGGCATTGTGCAGCCGATACAGATACCGCCGACATTCGGGCAGCCGCCGATCCCCATCATCCAACCGCGTTTCGGCACGTTGCAGTTGACGACCGGTCCCCAACAGCCGAGTTTGACAATGCATTTCGGTGAGCCGTATTCGGTGGCAAAATCGCCCTGTTCATAGTATCCGGCGCGGTCGCAGCCCTCGTGCACGGTCTTGCCAAACAACCACGTTGGCCTGAGTTGGTCGTCCAGAGGAATAACCGGTGCAAGACCCGCGACCTGGTACAGCAAATACAGCACTGTCTCCATGAAATTATCCGGCTGCACCGGGCATCCCGGAACATTGATGATCGGCAACCCCAAAGCCGATTTGAAATCCCAGCCGAGATAGTCCGCCAGACCCATCGCACCGGTCGGATTGCCCTGCATCGCGTGAATACCGCCATACGTCGCACAGGTTCCGATGGCGATCGTCGCCGCCGATTTTGGGGCAAGCCTATCGATCCATTCGCACGTGGTGATCGGCTGCCCGGTCATCGGATCCGTACCCATCGCGGCCCAATAGCCTTCTTCCTTGATCTTTTCGTTCGGGATCGAGCCTTCGACCACGAGCACGAACGGATCTATTAAGCCCTGTTCCGCCTGATAGAAAAATTTCATGAAATCGTCGCCGACCTCATAAGCAAGAACAGGATTGTGTAAGTGGACTTTTGGAAGACCGGGAATTGCGCCGAGAAGCACGTCTTCAATACTTGGCTGAGTAGCCGCTGTGATCGAAACCGAATCGCCGTCACAGCCTAAGCCGGCGGTGATCCATACAATATGCACATCGCTGATAGCCGGTGCTTTCTGCGTTTTTCGTCCATACGGAACATCTAATGGCATTACCATACCTCCTTACTGGTGGTTTTTATAATTTAAATACACTTTTGACACCTGATTATCCGATTTTCAGAAATACCGTGTCTATACGAATATCTACGTATTTTTCAATGAGATCATACGTATTTTTCATTGATTGTATGTGCGGTAGGCAACATAGGCAAAAAAAACAAAAAAATGTCCGTGCCGAATGTGTTGACGAGTCCAGGAAAATTAAGCCAAGCCATTTTGGTCGATCTGAGAGCAATTTCGCAGTAGCCTAATTTTTTTTAAATAGTCTAAATGTAACTCCGACCGTAAAAACTCGCGGATAACCCGGCGTAAAGTGAATCTGCGTTACCGCTTCGCACGTCGGGCAGACCTTTGATTCACGATACTGCTGAGTTTCGAAATATTTCTTATTCAAAACGTTGTCAATCAAAAAATTTAGATCAACCCATCTTCTGAGATGTTTTGTAAGACTAAAATCGATCACGTCGTTGCCGCTTGCGACCACGCTCGGATCTCCTCCGTCGAGCCGGTAATTGGAAATGTGCCGCCATGTAACAAACGAATTAAAGCCGCGAAATTCGGTTAAAACGAGACTTCCATTAGCTGTCGTGTGCGGCGCGGTGTCAACAACAATTCTTTGTCGCGGCTCGGATTCGGTAAATTGCCCGCGAAAAAATGAGCGGATAACTTGCGTCAAACCGGCGTTAAAACTCAAGTAACGACCGTAACGGGCTGATGTTTTTATTTCAAATCCGTACGACCGCGAGGGGCCCTTAAATTCAAGAGTTCCGTCGTCGGGTATATAAACCTGCTCATTTGAGCGGTCGATGAAGAAAAAATTCGGAGCAACAGAAAAATGTTTCGAGTTATAAGCCGCGCCGGTTTGATAAAAATCAGTCGTTGATACCTTCGGCGATCCCGGGTTACGGATAATACCGCGGGCATCCTGGCTGGAAATGCCGCGGCCGTAATTCGCGTAAAAGGAAACGGGTATGGTCTCGAACGGCGACCATGTAACGCTAAATTTCGGTTGCAGTTTGGTTGAGCTTGCCTTGCCGTTGAGAATGATTTTTTGATTATCGGGGCCTGCCAATTCGGAACCTTTAACATCGAAAGTGAAAGTATCGAGCCTCAAACCAGCTTCGACATGAACGTGACCGTGGAAAAAATCAATTCCATTTTGAATATATGCAGAATAGTTATTGACATTGGCATGGGCCAGCGTCTGTAGAACATCGTCGATACCGTCGCCATTCTCATCACGAAAATTGATATTTTCCGGTCGAAACTTGCGATTCGGACTGCCACCGATCGAAGGGCTAAGGTCAACATTGATTTGATTGGCGTGAAAATTTCCGCCGATGGTTAAGAGTGATTGCCGATTGCCTAGTTTATAAGGCTGTAGATATTGGACGTTTATGCCTTCCTGCAATCGCGAATCGTGCTGTAAAATTTCATCGCCATAGATCGGGTCGAGCAAAAAGATAGTGAAATTTGAAACAAGATCGTAAAGCGATCGTCCTAGGAACCCATCGACCTTGAAAGTCTTGCCTGAGCTAAATTCCTTCCGGTAAAAAGTGCCGATTGTCCCGCCGCGAACCCGCGAGCGATGATCCGTGTCAAGCGCACCGAATCGGTCGAGCCTTCCGGCGTAAACCTCACCAACAGGAATTTCGCCCGAAGAATTTGTGTCATTTGTGCCGAAATTCAATTTGAAGCCTATGGCCTGATTTTCATCGATCTTATAGGTTAAATTTCCAGTCACGTTGTGACGACGATATCTCAGGGGGTTTATAAATGGCCCGTTAGTAAAAGTGCCTTCATACGATAAAAAGGATGAAACGTTTTTTATCTGTGGGCTATAAGCCAAAAATGTGCGGGCTGTGTCGAAGCTGCCGCCTTGAAAACGAAGTATCAATTGCTGAGGCAGAGACTCTTTTTGATGAATCTGAACCACGCCCAAACCGGAAAAATCGCCAAATTGAGCTGAGAAAGGGCCATTGAGGACGGTTATATCCTCGACAAGTTCGGACGATAAACTTTTCAAAGTGCCTAGAAAACCTTGCCCATGAGCTTGGGTTCCTTGATTTTGTTGAATGTTATCAACCAGAACTTTGAGTCCGCCGTTGACGCCGCCGTGGTCGAGATTAAAGCCAAACCGTCTGATCTCAATGCTTTTGCCGCCGCCTTCATGCTGCCCTACGCTGATCCCGGCATTGAGTGACTGTAAAATCTGATCGTCGCGGGCGACTACCAGCTTGTTCTTGAAAATTGTTTCGTTTTGCTGCTCGATCTCCGGCGTCAGAGCCTCAGCGCGAATCGTGACATTTTCGTTAATCGGCGCCACCGTATATGAAATTTTTATTTGTAAATTTTCAGTTTTGTCCGTGACAGCAAAAATCCGTGTAACAACCGGCAAATTTTTGCCGAAAAATTTAACGGCAATGGATTCGTCCGGTACCTGTATTGAAAATGCTCCTTCCGCATCGCTTGTGGTAACCAGCTTGCTAGTGGACGTTTCGATTTCAACCGAAACATTCGGGACAAGCTCAAACTGCGGCGTGACGACCGTACCCGAAAAAGTTCGACGCGATTGAGCGAGCGTAACCAGCGACGAAACAACAATTAACAAGACAATAAGTCCAGGCCGACCGTATGCAGACACAGTCCGGCTAAAATAAAAACTCTTCATAATTTCCCCCCAATTTTCAAAATTTGAAAATATCGTAGCACGATATTCAAAGAAGTAACACTTTATTTATTAGAGTTTCGTCTTATTTTCGAATTCGGATTCAGAAAATTAGGAATGAGTGATATTTGAGGACGGCAGAGTGAGAAAAAGTTTGCCGTGTTTGATGCCTTTGAGGCTCAACAAACCGTTGGCTAGTTCGACAATTTGGGAGACGACGCCGCTTAAGGCAATTACTTCCATGCAATCGTCGTGGCTGACGTGGAGGTGCATTACTGACAGCACCAACTGGTGAAAATCATGCTGTAGATTGCCCATTTCCTGAGCAAGATTTCGGGCATGATGATCGTAAACAAGCGTCAGGCTGCCGAGCGCGTGTAGATCCGACTGGGCGTCGATCTTCTCGGCGATCAAGGCGTCGCGGATCAGATCGCGAAGGGCCTCGGAACGATTTGCATAACCACGCTCGCCGATGAGGCGATCATAACTTTCTAACAAATCACTGTCGATGCTAACGCCAAAACGTATTAATTCACTCATTTAGCTATTTATTGGAGACGGTCCGCTCACTCAAGTTTTAAGCGAAAGCCGGCTACTCAACGGCAATAATTCCTCGACGAATAGCATATCGCGTCAGGTCCGCCTGTGTGTGGACGTCGAGTTTGTGCATCACATTTGACCGATGCGTCTCGGCGGTTCGGACGCTTATGCCGAGCCGGATCGCAATTCTGTTGCTGGTCAAACCTTCGGCGGACAAATGCAGCACTTCGCGTTCGCGTGTGGTAAGCGTTTCGTACTTATCCGTCGTCCCGATCCGATTCATATTTTCGTATGTATCGATCGCCCGGTCGGACAGGGACGGGCTCAAATAGCGGTGTCCGCCTTTCACCTCGCGAACGGCATGGATCAGATCGGCTGAGCCCGCGTCCTTGAGTACATAGCCTGAAACGCCGTTTGAAAGAGCTTCGAGGACAAAGCCTTCGTCGTCGTACATCGACAGAATAATTAGTTTGGTACGCGGAGTTTGTTTCGAAAGCTGGCGGGCGACGTCGATACCGTTCAGACCGGGCATCATAAGGTCAAGCACCGCAACATCCGGCTTTTCTTTTCTTACCAGATCGACGGCTTTTAGACCGTCGCCGGTTTCGCCAATAACGCTAAAATCGGGCTCGGCTTCGAGCAGCGCGCTCAGGCCCTGACGAACGATCTGGTGATCGTCGGCTAAAACTATCGTAATTCGCCCGTTGTCCCGCATATTAAAGTCCAAATTCTATTCGCCAAGCGTAGGCAGATTCCACGCCGCTGTCAAATGCGTCCCGCTCGCTCCCGATTTAACGGCGAACGTGCCGCCGAGCAGTGTCGCCCGTTCACGCATTCCCGTTAGACCGCTCGATTGCCCGGCCGCCATGACGCTGGCCGGTTCAAACCCTGTTCCATGATCCTCGATCTCGATAGTTAGATTGCTTTGATTTGCAGTGATGCTAACTACAGCATCCGCCGACCCCGAGTGGCGCGCAATATTGGTTAGCGATTCCTGAACGATGCGAAACGCCGCCGTCTCCAGTTCCGGCGTGAATCTGCGGCCCTTAAGGCCTTTCTGTGTAAAGTCCACCCGAATATTTGTCTGCGATGTGTAATGCCGCAAATGCCGGTGCATTGCCGAGAGCAAACCCAAATGATCGAGCGTCGCCGGGCGAAGGTCGAGTGAGAGTTCGCGCGTTCGGTGAATCAACTCGTTGACCAACTCCTGTACCTCGTCAAACCGGCTTGTAGAAGCTTCTTCCGGGGTTCGACCGATCATCTCAAGTTTCAATTTCAGTCCCGTTAGTATCTGCCCGATTTGATCGTGGAGTTCCAGAGCAATACGTCGGCGCTCGGCTTCCTGAACGTCTAGTAGGCTCTGCGATAGAACCTTCATTCGATCGGCATATTCGCGTAAGGAGTCTTCGTCGTGCTGCTGCCGTGTAATATCAAACGCCGTTCCGTGGATAAACCACGGGTGCCCGTCAGCATGACGCACGATCTTAACCTCGCAGTGAAACCGCAGAGTGCGTCCCTCACGCGAAATGACGCGATACACGGAGGTTAACGGTTCTCCGGTCAGAAACATCTGCGCGACCTCACTGCTCCAACGCTCCTTGTCATCCGCGTGAATGTGCTGATACCAGCGAACCGGGTCGTTGAGCCACTCTTCCTGCGTAAAACCAAGCGTTTCCTCGATCTGCGGGCTGACATAAGCCTCGCCAAAGTTTTTGTCAAAAAAAGCGATGAATACAATCGCGGGGATCTGCTCGACGAGAATGCGATAGACATCGGTCAGACCGGGCGTATCATCACCGGACGAGGCGACGTTTTCACCGAAGGGATCAGTAAGGAAGAAAACGCTCGCGAGCTGAGCCAGTGTGTTTTCGGCGTTCAGCAGTTCGGGCGGCAATATTTCTCCATCGGACGAGAAACCGCGTCCGCCTGTAAATACCGTCTCGTCTGCTAGATTTTGTCTTCTCATATAA
>JAYVER010000374.1:0-19603 GCA_043748725.1 Chloracidobacterium sp.
GCAAGTTCTTCGTCGGTCAATTCGCGTTTGACCTTGGCGGGCGAGCCCATGACGAGCGAACTTGGCGGTATCCGCATTCCCGGCGTCAATAGCGCACCAGCCGCGACGAGCGAATTGGCACCTACGCGAACGCCGTCCAGCAATATTGCTCCTATCCCGATTAAGCAGCCCGATTCCACATGACAGCCGTGCAAAGTGACGTGATGGCCGACGGTGATCTCGTCTTCGAGCACGGTGGCGTGCGCCCGCGAACTGACGTGGATCATCGTCATATCCTGTATATTCGTCCGCGCACCGATACGGATGTGATTTACATCGCCGCGAACAACAGATCCAAACCAAACGCTCGCGTCCTCGCCGATCTCAACATCGCCTATGATGATCGCATCGTCAGCTATAAAAGCGGTTGGATGGATACTCGGTTCGATGTTGGTGAATTTCCTAATAAAAGCCATGATTTTATCAGATAAGAGGAAAACGACCTTTTCTTACCTTTGCGTTCTTAGCGGCTTGGCGTGAAACCGCTTTTCTCACGCAAAGCCGTTAAGAACACCAAGAAAGAAAAGGGAACATCTAGCGTCCTAATTTTCTCCGCACCATACCGAAAGCCTGTTCAAGCTCGGTGACCCGCAACAGCTTCGCCACGATGACAAATGCGATACCGCCGAGAGCGATCGGCACAAACGCTTCGGCCAGTTTTATTGTAAAAGTTGCCGTGCCGTATTGGTTCATTAGAAAATGATAGCTCGTGTAACACACCGCCGACAGCACGGCTGATGCGGCGGCGATCTTTGCAAACGACGCAAATATATCTCGACCGTTAAGCCGCTTGATCCGTCTTCGCATTAGCAGCGCGAGGGCAAAGAAATTTACGAGGGCGACTATCGACGTTGCCAACGCTACGCCGACATGGCCGTAGCCGTAAGGAGTCTCCGGTGTTACGCCATAATGCGAGAGCCATTCGCGTAAGAAATAACTCCCGATAAAATTCACGGCTATCGAGGCAATCGCGATGATCATCGGTGTTTTTGCGTCGTTCAGGGCATAAAACGCAGGCGACAGTATCTTAATGGCGGCGTAACCGGTAAGCCCGATCGAGTAGCCGACAAGTGCGATCGCCGTCATGCTGGTCGCTGTGGCGTCAAATTTTCCCCGTTCATAGATTAGGCGAACGATGGGCTCACCGAGAACGATCAGACCGCATGCCGAGGGCAGCGTCATAAGGAAAACGAGATTCATCGACGACGAGATCGTGTCGCGAAATTCCCTGGTTTTGCCTTCGCTCGCGAGCCGCGAAAGCACGGGAATCGCCGCCGTTCCGACAGCTACGCCAAAGAGCCCGATCGGAAATTGCATCAGCCGAAACGCATAATTCAACCAGCTTTGTCCGCCTTCGATCTGTGAGACGAAATAGGTGTTTATCAGCACGTTGATCTGTACGGCGGATGTGCCAAGTATTGCTGGGGTCATCAAGGCGATAACTTTCCGCACGCCTTCGTCCGTGAAACTCAGGATCGGCGAAAAGCGAAATCCCACTTTAAATAACGCCGGCAGCTGCATCAGAAATTGCGCGGCCCCGCCGATCAGCGTGCCTATCGCCATGCCGATGATCGCCCATTGCGACGGAAAATCGGGGATCGCGTTTTTATCACCTGAGTTGAGCCAGCCACCGCCGCTTAAGTAGTATGCAAGCCCCAACCCGAAGACGATTGAAACGATATTAAAAACAGTTGATGCGGACGCAGGTATGCCGAAAATACCCTTGGTGTTCAGGACGCCCATCGCGACTGCGGCGAGAGCGACGAGCAGGATAAACGGAAACATTATCTGCGTCAGCGTCGTCGCGAGAGCCGCTTTTTCAGGCGAGAAACCGTCGGCCACGAGGTTGACGAATTGACGCGAAAATATGACACCGACAATACATATCACGCTCATCACGACCGCTAGAGCGTTGAGCACAAGGCTCGCCAGCCGCCAGGCTTCCTTTTCGCCTTTATTTATCTGGTAATCAGTAAAAACCTTTACGAACGCAACGGATAGAGCTCCTTCAGCAAAGAGGTCGCGGAGGACGTTCGGAATGCGAAAAGCCACAACATAAGCGTCATAAAGAAAACCGGCGCCGAAATACCGGGCAAAGATCACCTCGCGCATTAGCCCAAGAAGCCGCGAAAACATGACGGCGATCGAGACGATCCCGGCCGATCTTGCTACACTTGTCTGCTTGGTCGCGGATGGCTTCGGCGCGGATGATTCTATCTCAGCAGAAGCATCGGGCTCGGCGAGTTGCTCAGGCGATTCGGACGCGGGCTGATCTTGTTCGATTTCACTCATTATTCAAGCGGGAATTATCTCACGCCTGATGCAAAGAAAAAAGGAATCAATTGTTAGGTTGTGGATCAATTTGATTGGAACGCAGCCACCCTTGTCTGCAACGCCGCTTCCCGCGACCGTAACTTTCGCGATACCCAGCACGTCGATTAGACGCGTTCGCGTCTTGCAGGCAAGGGTGCCTGCGTTCCGGCTCACAAACTATTCGTTGCCGTATGCGCGGCCGTTCGGATAGCTGATCTTTGAGCGGGCAAGCCGCGTTTCGAGCGATATGGGGTCATACGTTAACGGAGCCGCACCGCCAAATTGGCCCTGAACGAGTGAAACAAAATTATTCTGAAACGCGCGAAATCTGGCAACGCTGCCGTGCTGGTTAAAGATCACAAATAAATATCGACCATTACGCGTATTGATCTCACCGGAAAGGGCGCTGACGCCGCTGTCGGTGTTGCCGAGCGTCCCGGTCTTGCCGACGACGCTGCCGGTCGAAAAATCCGAATCAAAACGATTTTCGAGCGTTCCCTTATCAATCCCCGCTACCGGCATAATGTCGGCAAACGTCATGTGATAACGCGCCAGATCACTGCGCAAAGCACGCAGCAAGCGCATCATCGCGTTCGGCGTGACGCGGTTGTAGCCGAGACCGTTCGAAGTTTGGATCGAAAATTCGTTTGGCGGGACACCCGCACCCTGTTGGACGAGTCGAGCAACCGCATACGGGCCGCCGAGCATGTCGCCGAGACGGGCAGCCAGAAAATTGTTGGAATAACAGAGCGTGGCCTTGATGATCTCGCGGATCTGCGTCGATTCGTGCGTGAACAGTAGATGCAGGCTGCTGGGTATCGGTTGGGCATAGACGCGACCCGTAAAGGTCACGCTCGGAATGCCGGGAACCTGTCCCATTTTGCCAGAAAATGTAAGATAATTAAGCCATGCCCGCGTAGCCGCAGGCGACCGTTTCGACGCGTCCATCGCGGCAAACAGCGTCTCGCCCGAATGCAGCGGCGAGCCCGAATAATTCATCGCAAAATTGTCCGTCACGATCAGATCGCCCGTCACCGTGCGGATGCCCATGCGGTTAAGCTCATTGGCGATATTAACGGCATGTTCGGCCCCAAATATAGGATCTTTACCCGAAACGTATAAGTTGCCGTTCAGCGTGCCGGTGTTCGGGTCGATCGCACCGTCGGTAAAAACATTGGTCAAAAAGCGAAAGTCGGGACCGAACGTTTTTAGAACGGCATAAGCCGTGGCGACCTTGACATTCGAGGCCGGATTGAAAGTGAGCCCCGCGTTACTTTCGAGGACGACATTTCCGTCGAGCGATTCGACCAGAACGCCCGAATAACCGGGAATCGTCACCTCGGCCAGGGCCGGAAAAAGCGTCCTAACGCTGTTGCCGGTAACCGGTGCGAGCGTCGTGCTGCCTGTCTTTCTTACCAACGGCGTTGCCGACGGCATGGCCTTCGAGTCCGCCGTTTTGACATCAACGTCCTGAAACATTGGCGGCCTTGCTCCCTGAGCAAAACCCGATCCAGCCGTTGTTAGCAATAATGCTGCGGCAAATAACCAATTGACTGTTTTTTCGGAGATTTTCATGTCTGTTAGGTCGTTTGGCTTTGGATCCTCAGGCAGGCTTCAGGCGGCCCATACGAGCAACGCTAAACATAATATAACATATCCCCGGTCTAATTCTTCAAATATTCGGATTTTCTCACTCATAAATCCACCCGCCGAACAAGCTGCTGGTACGATGAATTTCGGCTCCATCACGATGCATTCAATTTGGAATTACTTATGGCAGTAATTCGATTTGTTTATATCATACAGACTGCGAATAGCAAAGATTTTTTTGAAAAGATGAATTACTAGTGTATTAGTGCCCTAGATGTGTTAATAAGTAGCGGATAATGTTACAAATTAGCATCTAACCTAAGCTTATGAAAAGAAATTCGATTGTTTTGTGCCCAATGCTCAGTATTGTTCAGATCGGCCCGGGATTACTCGCGCCGAATGCCGTGCGAATTGCAAAACGGTTTGGGCTCACATTCGCTTTCTTGGTGCTGATTTATACAAATTCAACTTTTGCTGCGACGTTTCTCGTGACAAAGACCGCCGACACGAACGATGGTGTTTGTGATTCGGATTGTAGCTTACGTGAGGCAATAGCTACTGCGAACGCATCGCCTAGTAACGATGTGATCCAATTTGATCCGCAAGTTTTCAATATCAGTCAGAGCATAGCATTGACCGGAGGCCGGTTATTTATTGAGAACAACGGTAGTTTGCAAATTGCTGGGCCCGGATCGTCCCTCCTTTCTTTATTAGGAAACCAGCAGGGAAGCGTTATCGCTACGACAACTTCGGCTCCGGTAACGATCAGCGATTTAACAATAGCAAACGGTGCTGGAGGTTCTTTCCAGGGAGGAACAGCAGGAGGAGGAATTACCAACTTCGGAACAATGACACTCGACCGCGTCGTTGTCAAAAACAATCTAGGTGAGATAGGGAGCGGCGCTGGCATCCACACTCAAGGCGATCTTACGATGGACGGTTGTGCGATCATTGCTAATCAAGGCAACGGGATATATCGTGTCGGTGGCACCACTGTGATCATCAATAATAGCCTGATCAGTGAAAATTCCGGGACAGGCTTTAGCGGCACCGCCTTTCTAACTATTAATGGCTCAACGATCTCGAACAACGGCGGTGGCGGCGTTGCAATTTTTGGTGGAAGTCTAACCATTAATAATTCAACCATTAGTGGAAATTATGGACCACCGGTTGGAGCCGGAATTAATGCTTTCAGTACGACGGCAAGCCTGACCAATTCAACCGTGGCCTTTAATCGTGGGGCGGGAGCCAATGGAGCGGGTATAAAAATTGACAACTCGACCACTTTCACTGCCCGGAATTCAATAATTGCTAAAAATACCGGTAATTCCATGCCGTCCGATATAGAGGGAACGCTCAATTCTCAAGGCTACAATTTGATTGGGACAACCGCTTTTGTAAATATTACGGGAAACACTACCGGTAACATACTTAATACTGATCCTAAACTTTTGCCGCTGGCATGGACGGGCGGAGTGACTCCAACTCATTCACTCGGTGCTAGCAGCCCGGCTATTGATGCGGGCGATCCCGCCAACGTCGTTAGCTCCGATCAGCGAGGAATCACTCGCCCTATAGACGGCAATAACGACGGCAACGCGCGCCCGGATATTGGCTCTGTTGAAGCCGGCATATTGGTTTCGAATACCAACGACAGCGGATCGGGAAGTCTCAGGCAAGCAATTTTGGATGCAAATGCAACTACCGCGAATGATGAGATAAGATTTTCCACACTTTTTGACACGCTGCAGACGATAACACTAACGAGTGGAGAATTGAATATCGCTGCCGGTGGCTTGCTCTTGATAAACGGTCCTGGACGAGACCTGCTGACCATTTCGGGCGATAATCAGAGCCGCGTAGTTTTTATCAGTGCGGGTTCCAACGCAGCGATAAACAATCTGCGAATCTCAAGCGGCAAAACCATTAACGGAAACGGGGGAGGAATCTGTAATTTAAGTGGAGCGACCCTAAAACTTTCAAACATTTCCGTCGTTGGCAATTCGGCTCACGATGCGGGAGGCGTTTTTAACTCTGGAACGATGGTGATCGATGGCTCGCTTATAGAACTAAATTCCGCACTTGAGGGCGACGGAGGTGGTATTGGAACTTTTAACGGAACATTGACGATCAATAATACGACCTTGAGCCGCAACGAGGGAGCCAACGGCGGCGCTATCGACAACAAGGGATTGATGTCGATTAATAATTCGCGTATCAGCAACAATGTCGCGCGTTCTAATGGGGGCGGTTTCCAGCACTCTCTTGGCGATGCAAGCATTAGCAATTCGGTTATAAACGGTAACACATCCCTCAATGGTGGCGGCGGGATCTTTATGACAGGGAATTTGTTGGCTTTGACGAACTCGACTATAAGCGGTAACACGGCGACGACCAACGGCGGTGGCGGTATTGCGGTATCGAGCGGTACAATAAATTTTACGAATGCAACTATTGCTTATAACATTTCTCATAATGGGGGTGGCGTTTTCGTAGGTAGTTCGGCTGGGGTAAATGCTCGGAATACGATTATCGCTAAAAATACCGTAACGGATTCATTACCGGATTTTGCCGGAACGCTTAATTCGCAAGGCTACAATTTACTTGGTGATACCACGGGACTAACGGTTACTGGCAATGTTACGGGAAATCTGCTCAACATTGATCCTTTACTTTTGCCTTTAACCGACAACGGCGGGCTTTCTCAGACGCATGCGTTGCCACCTAACAGTCCATCTATCGATGCTGGTGATCCTGTAAAATTGTCTGCCACGGACGAGCGCGGTTTTAACCGGATGACTGACGGCAACGGCGACGGTGTGGCCCGGACAGACATGGGTGCCTACGAGTTTGGAACAGTTGTCGCAAATACAAACAATAGTGGGGCGGGAAGCCTAAGACAAGCAATTCTGGATATCAACTCGGCAGCCGGCGATGAGGAGATCAGGCTCTCAACCAACACTTCGCAAACGGTCATCCTGACCAGCGGCGAACTTATTATCGGCGGAACCGGCAAAGTCACCATTTATGGCAATGGCTACCTGACCATTTCCGGAAACAATCAAAGTCGGGTATTCAACGTCAGGTCATTCGGCAATCTAACCCTGAACGGGGTAACTCTTACAAACGGTTTTGTCTTAAACGGTGACGGGGGATGCATCATCAATCAGGGGACTTTATCCATAATCAATTCGGTTGTTACATCAAGCACGGCAAATGGCGGTGGGGGCACTCCACGCGGCGGCGGCGGTATTTACAATAGCTATGGAAAATTGGTACTTGCGAATTCGACCGTACGAAATAATATCCTGACGGCCGGGGCCGACGGCGGCGGTATTCTCAATAATAGCGGAAGAGTCGAGATCAATGACTCAACAATTATTCAAAATACTGCGAGCGGTCTGGGTGGGGGAATCAGTAACTTCGGCGGTACTGTAAACATGTCGCGATCAAGCGTCAATGAGAATACGGCCAACCGTAGTGGTGGAATCAACAATGTCGGGACTTTGACGATGACAAACTCGGCCATTAGCAATAATGTCGGGCAACAGCTTTACGGGGGAATTTACAACGGAGGCGTTTTAACAATTGATAAATCCACAATTGTAGGTAATTTCACGAACGGAGATGGTGGCGGGGTTTTTAACCTTGGCATTTTTAAGATTAGCTCCTCGATTGTGAGTGGTAATTTCGCTAATAAGGGGGGTGGTATCTACAACAGCGGAGGGATAAATAACGACGGGGGAATTTTGACGGCCCTTAACTCGACAATTAGCGGTAATCAAGCGGCTAACGGCAATCCTGCGAGTACTAATGGTGGAGGCATATTCGCGGTGGGGGGCACATTGAGTTTGACGAACGTTACCTTCGCGTTCAATTTGGCGAAAGGTGCGAACGGCGGCGGAGTCGCCAACATTAATTCGGTTTTTATTGCGAGTAATTCAATATTTGCTCAAAATACCACAGGAATCTCTTCAATGCCGTCGGACTTTACGGGAACCCTGACTTCCCAGGGCTATAATCTTATTGGTAACACCACCGGTACCATGATTACTGGCACGACAACAGGTAATATATTAGGACAAGACCCGATGCTTGATCCTCGGTTGGCTCTGAATGCCGGTATGATACCCACACATGCCTTGAAAGAAGGCAGCCCTGCGATTGATGCAGGTAGCGCGGCAAATCCTCTCTTGACGACCGATCAGCGCGGGTTTTTACGGCCCTATGATTTTCCGTCTATTCCGAATGCGTCCGGCGGTAATGGATCGGATATTGGTGCGTTTGAACGCCAAGCCAACGATGTTTCAGGGTTACCGTTTGCCAATGTAGATGGAAGAGTGCTTACATCTGATGGGCGTGGGCTTCGAAACGCGACGGTTTCGATTACCGATGCGCTCGGCGTCAGTCAGATATCGACAACGAGCTCGTTTGGCTTTTTCTCGTTTGCGAATGTGGCTACCAACGAGACATATGTTTTTAGAATATCGTCAAGATTTTATCGTTACGCCCCTCGGACGGTTTTTATCGACCGTAATCTGACGCTAGCAGATTTTGTGGGACTCGAATGACACCGGCTCAGACGGCGATGGATACGGCGTCGATATGGTCGTTCGTGACGCCCATCGTGAATGAGCAGGCTTCGTCGATAAACTCCGCGTTCCAGGCGCCTCGGACGAGATGGACGCGTCCCTCTTCGGCAAGCGCTATCCACGGCAAAGCACGCGTCACTTTGTCGCCTTTTACATTAACGCCGCGAAACATGCGTCCCCAGATCGATCTCTCTCGTCTGAGGTCTTGGATGACGGCGTTTCCGTTTGCCGACAGCTCGATGCCGTGCTCGGTGTCACGCTCGGCCTCAATGCGTCCCAGAATATAGCGGCGCTGCTCGGGGTACTCGATCCGCGCCCGATAACCGCCGTCAATATACATATCGCCGTTGCGCGTCACCGCGATACGAAGGCGCGCCGTGTAGTCAGAGCCCGGATTTTTGCTCATGGCGAGATCGTAGCCGCGTTACCAACGGAGGCCGGGCGGCGGGAATCCCACGATGCTCTTAAACCACGCCCGCTTGAACAAACCGCCCTCCGCCGGAACCGGCCTTTGTTGGTAAAGTGCGGCGAATGAATAGCTGCCGAGCTTGCGTCGGAGCCTTTCGAGAGCGGCCTCGTCGTATCTCTCGGGGCATAAGGCCTCGCCTTGTGCACGACCTAGCGGATCGCCCGATATTTGAACCGCAGAGACGCTGAGACGCTGAGAAGAATTTACAGGGATGGAGGAGTTAAAAGGGATAGGGGTTTCTCTTCCATTTTTAACCATCCCTTTCATCCCTGTTAATTCTTCTTCGTCTTCTCCGCGTCTCTGCGTCTCTGCGGTAAAACCTGCTTCGGCCAGAGCAGGCAGATTGATCACTTCCCACTGTTCGCCGTCTTCTTCCTGCATTTCTCGGAGCAAACGCCCGGCGAGGTCGTCTTCGTGCCAGCGGGTTTGGATGAGGATGATCGCGCCGTTTGGTTCAAGCCGTGTATAGAGATCGTCGTTGAACCATTCCCAAATCTTATCCCGATATGTCGGGCTTTCGGCCTCGGCACGGCTCTTGACCGGGTCGTCGATGACGATCAGACCTGCTCCAAAGCCGGTTACGCCGCCGCCGACACCTACGGCTCTTAACCCGCCGCCCTTCGACGTTTCCCACTCGGCTTCAGAATTCGCACGGCGGGCCGTGAACGGAAAAGGCGACTCCTGATTTGTCGGAACGCGGGCACCCTTGCCCGCCATGCCGGTTCCTCCGGCGTGAGATTTGCGGTTCACCACGTCGGCTCTCGATGCTGCCGCATCGATGCAGGCAAGGGTGCCTGCGTTCCCGGCGTCGTCGCTCAATACGCGTCGTATCTTTCGTGAAAATCTATTCGCGAGCCTCTGATTATAACTGCCCAAAATGACGTTAAGCGTCGGGTCCTGCTTGATCCGCCAACCCGCGTATCTGACCGTCACAAGCTCGCTCTTGCCGTGACGCGGCGGGAGAAAGATCATCAGCCGCTTGCACTCGCCGCTCGTGACCGCTTTGAGCCGTTCGTAAATGTACTGTTGATGCTTCCAGTCCCAATGCATCGACGGCGAGACCTGTTTGAGCCACGCATGGAACGGATCGTCGGTGGCCTTGATCCGACCTTTTGCCGGAACGCGGGCAACCCTGCCCGCAACGCCGTTTCCTGCGGCGTGACGTTGGTGAAATTCCAGGTTGCGTCCGGACGCTTCCGCGTCCGTGCGGGCAAGGGTGCCCGCGTTCCCAGGTTCACGCCAGCCAAAGCGCTCGATCCATCCCGGCACAAAACTCCCGCGCTCGTTTCGGGTGTACAAAATCCGCCGCGTAAACTGCGTCCAGCCACGTACGCGCATCTCTTTTTCGATCAGCTCGTGATGCCGCCCACCGTACCTGGTATAAAGTCTCTTACACTCGTCGATCTTTTGCTGGATGTGGAAATCGGTAGGTCTCATAACACTGACCTTCCACGCTAGCGCGATCCAACATCGATTTAAATGCTATTTTGCGGGGTTTGACGTATTTTGCACACTTTGATGCGAAATGCACAAAATGATGTATTCTGCAGATTTTGCGGGTTGGTCGATAAAATAACGAAAAATGATTTGAGAAGTTAATATTTAGCGCGAGAAAATGGCCGCGCCGCCCGGCTTCTTACCCCGTCGCTATCGCTCCCGGTTCTGGCCTTTTCCCTCGCCCAACAAATAGTTTTTTACCCTTTCGTGACGTATTTGGTCATTGTGATCCGGGTGCCGTCGTCGGTTTGTTCGATCTTTACGATGTCCATGAGGCCTTTCATTAGTTTTAGGCCCCAGCCGCGGCGGGCGGTGTCTGGGGTGTCTTGGTTGGATACTGCCCCGGTCGCTACCGCTCCCGGTTCTGACAATTTAAGGCCGCGGTTGGCTACGGTGATGACGATCTTTTCTGCATCGACGACGAATTTTTGATAGATCTTGCGGTCGGGGCTTAGGGAATGTTCGGTTGCGTTGATGCAGGCCTCGACGAGGGCGGTTTTTATTTGATTTATCGCTTTTGCGGGGAAATTGTGGCGTTTTGCGATTTCCTCGATGGTGTGGGCGGCGATCATCTCGGTGTCCTCGCCCATCGGGACGACGATCTCGTATTCGTCGGCGGTTGATGCAACGGGCGTCGGAATATCGGCGTTTAAGAGCTGGGCGAGCAGTGCAGCCTGTTTCCGGCTGGAGCCGTAAGCGTTTCGCTCGTTTAAAACGTCCAACGCATCAGGTGCAAAACCCTCGGGTGCGACGAGCCACAATCGAATCCTTGAAAAATTGCAGTGGATCGCGACCATCTCCAATCGGTCGCACCAGAATTCGGCCATATCCCGCGTCGCTTCCAATTTCGAATCGATCTCGGCCGCGATCCAGACGATCTCGTCCTTTTCACCGCCGCCTTCAAACCCGATGGCGACCGCCGAGCGTTCCGTGTCCGTCAATCCGCCAAGTTTGGGATAAAACGCGGCAGTGTGAGCGGTATAAACGATCTGCGGCAGGGCGATCTTTTCGTTGTCCTCTTCGAGAGCCTTTAGGATCTTTTCGTCATCGGCACCTTTGAGTTTGGCATTGAATCTACCGTAGTCGATGAGTGCGGGCGAGATCTGGCGTCCGTCAAACGCCTGCAAAAGCTCGCGCAAACCGAGAGCCGAGAGCCGCCGATAGAAGCGGGCCATCAGTTCGGGAGCCCGTTTGACATTAGCGGCGAGCGAGTCGCCTACGACCAGCGCCCGCATTTCGCCACCGTTTTCGAGCCTCACACGGCTCCGGATATAATCGCCCGAGACGCTTTCCGATGTGTCAAATTTAGCCCCGCCCGATTCGGCATTGACGATTTCGTGGTAATTCAATGCATCTATGATTTTTTCCAAATCGGAGCCGCTAAGACCGGTCTGTTTCCGCCAATACGCGAGAGGATACAGCTCCCCGCCGACAGTCGGGCTTTCTGTCAAAAGCCGCAATATGAGCGACTGTATTTCCAGGTCAGGGGAAATGCGGTCAAATATCGCGTCGAAATATCTGCCGATGCGCCCGCCGAAAACCTCGTCGGTGTAAACTCGTTCGACGCGCTCAAAGCTGTCGAGAGCGATTTCTTTTTCGGCTGCCGAAGCGAAAAGCGAAGCGATGTGACCGGGATTGCCGCCGAGCTGCACGGCGATCAGATCGCGCGTCTGGTCATTGATCGCGACGCCTGTTTTTGAAGAAAGGTGTTCCGTTAGCGTGCCTGCATCAGAAAAAGATAATTGCTCCAGCGACATCGTTTCGAATGGCATTTTCGTATAAAGAAAACGCCGTAATCCATTGAAAACAAAGGGAATCGACGAGCGTGCAAAGATATCCCTGAGATCGTCGACCAACACGTCGCCACCGTTAATTTCGGCCGCGTTGTGAAGCCCGTCGATCATTACAAAGCTCCGCGCGCCGTGACCGGCGGCCCGGAGCGGAGCACTCAGACAATTGCGAATGAACGAAGAAACGTCATTTAATTTGCTGTCGCTGTGGCAGGTTTCGACGAGCCGGTCGATCCAGTAGCCATCGGCAGGCACGGCCAATTCGGCGATCTCGCAGATCTCAGGCCGCGAATCCAGTATTTTAGTATCTTGCCGACGAAACGCGACCGTTTGCAGCAGAAATTCGCGTAAGAATCGAAGCGCGACGCCGCGAGCGGTCGCATCGCTCGCTTTGATCTCAAAATAGAACGGGATAACATCTGTTTGGCCGAAAAATGTTTGGTCATAGATCTGTCGGAGCAATTCGGACGAACCGCTCGACGGAGCTGACAGAAGCACGAGGCCGGATGAGCCGCTCTCGCTGTGCGCGTGCTGAAACAGACGGTCAAGTTCCGCCGCACGGCCGACAAATTCGCCTTCGTCGCATCTCGCAAATATTTTCTTTTCCGAAATTTGTCTCATCCGTTTGCTTGTTCTGACTGAGCGGCGTTCATCTCCTCGAAGGCCTGCACAAGGTTGCGGCCCTTTCGTTTTGCCTGGTAAAGAGCCTTATCGGCTGCGGAAACGAGTTCGGCTGACGAGCATAATTCCGCTGAGCAGCTTGCCACCCCGATGCTCAACGTTACCCTGCGATGGGGAAAATCGGTATGCTCGACATTGCTGCGGATACGTTCGGCAATCATGAGTGCCTCATCGACCGTCGTCTGGGGCAGAAGGATCGAAAATTCCTCGCCGCCAAAACGGGCCGCGACATCGGCACCGCGCAATGTGTCGCGGATGACATTGCCGACCAGCTTCAGAGCTTCGTCACCGGCCGGATGTCCGAAACGGTCGTTGTAACTCTTGAATTCATCGACGTCGAGCATCATAAAACTCATCGGGAAACCGTGGCGGTTTGACCGCTTGATCTCTTCCAACAGGCGTTCCTCGATGTAACGGCGGTTGAGCAGACCGGTCAGAGCGTCGGTGACGGAGAGCTGCTCGAATTCACCGGCTTTTTCTTTGAGCGTCGCACGGTCGATTGCAACAGCAAGCTGCGGAGCTATCGCCTGAAACAATTCGAGCGAACTTTTATCAAACGGCTTGCTGCACGCCCGGTCGGTGAAACTCATAACGCCAATTGTGCGTCCGCCGATCGTGATAGGACAGCTCAGGAACGACGGTGTTTTGTAGTTGCGTGTCACAGGTGCTGGCGGAAGGCCGGTCTTGGCGACATTCGTGATAACGACGGGCTCGTTTCTCGCGAACACGATCTTGGCAACCCGGCCGCCGACCTCTTCGCCGGTATCAAATTCGGTTTTTGAGCCGATCAGAGCCTTTATCTCCAGAGCGTCCGACCTCGCGTCGAAAACCAGCAGCGATGCACGCTCGGCTTGCAGCATTTCGGCCGCGTTTTGCGTCAGGTTGAGCCAGAAATCTTCGGCGTCGATAGTTTTGAGACTGTTACTGAATCTTCGGACGGCGCCGCCAAGCAATTCGCGGCTGGCGACATCGCCTCTCAGGCGAAGTATCTCCATCTGCGGCGCGATAGAGTGGCAAATTCGTGCGATCTGCTTTTTGACTTTCTCCGACCTGAGCGGATCGAGGATCGCGATCGCGGCCGAGATCTCGCCGCCAACGCCGATCGGGAAAAGATGCATGGAACGCTGTGTACCGGTTGCCGATTCTTTTGCGCGTTCACCCAATTCGAGCGGCATATCGTTTTGCGAGGCTTGGCGAAGACGACTGTCGTCAGGTGCGATGCCGAGACGCACCTTTCGCTTTTTCATTTCGCCGAAGACGGCCGTGTTCTCGAAATGATCGCCCGCCCTTTCGAGCCAGACGAGTGCCTTAAACCCATAGTGGTGAGCTATAAATTGCAGGATCGCATTAGTTGCCTTTGGATAATCGATCTTCAAAAGCGACCCGAAGAATGACCGCCATGCCCTTGATTCGGCAGTGCGTTTATCGCTCGGCTGCGGTTTTTGCTTTTCAGCCGGTTTCGGTTCCGGCACTTTAACGGATTCAGATTTTGGCGCTTCAGGCGGTTCGTGGCCGCGAATCTCGCGGTTAAATTTCTCTACGAGATTTGAAATATCCTGAGGCGATTTTTTTGGCGGATGCGTCGTCTTTTCCGCAGGCGGTTCGACAACCGGTTCGACGATGGCGGGAGGCTCGGCTCTTGGCGTCCCAGGAGCAAGGCTCTCCAGTTTTTGAGCAGTTTCATCCAAAACATCTCTGGAAGCGCTGAGCAAAATATTTTCAAAAAATTCCGACGGCGGAAAGTCGCGCCAGTCACCAGAAATAGCTCGCTCGGTGGCGCGGCGATAATTTTCGGCCTTTACGAAGGTTCGTCCGACGATCGCGGCGACGCTCTTTCCGTCCTTTTCAAACGCAGCGGCACGGCATTCGAGACCGGCGTGACATGTGTATGAGATCGCCTTACCGGCATTTAATGAGTTGTTGAGGGCCTTGCCGCAAAATGCCATGCACTCGCCGACAAGCTCACCGTTAGGGTTGAGATTGCGGCAGATGGAATTGTCATTCGCCACGGAAAATTCAACTCCATTCCGGTCGACAATAGCTATCGCCACGCCGTTTTCTTCGGCGAGCGTATCCAAAACAATTTTTTCGGGAATTTCCCGCGGCATGCTCATCTGATGCTTAAAATAAAGCCTTGACCGCACGTACTCTCTGACCAGAGCGGCCTGGAAACAATTCAGTTCGTATCAGCTAAAACGGCGAATGAACGCCGATTTTCACTAAAAAGCCGTAATTTCTATTATTCGTTCAACCGGTCGTACAAAGGCAAATAGACGGTTAAATTCGCTGTCTTATGTTCGATACCAAACAAACAAAACCGTAAAGTTGCGCGTATTGTTGATACATGAGCAAAATCGCGGTCGGTTTTAGGAAGAGCGGAGTTTTTGTGAATCTGATCTGGCCCGAAAATGCTCATAACTCGAAATACTTTAATTCACGATTTTAACGGAGGTAAATAATATGATTAACGATTATGAAGCTATCAATCCGATGACGACGGACGCTGTCCTCGTTTCGACCCAACCTGAGTCAAACGACGACGTCATCTTAACGTTAAATGGCTTGATTGAAACATGCAAGGACGGACAGAACGGCTTCAAAACGGCCGCCGAAGGCATCGAAAGATCCGAACTTAAGACGGTCTTTTATGAGTTTTCACAACAACGCTCGGAATTTGCGGGCGTGTTGCAGGAGCTTGTCCGAAGCTTAGGCGGCGATCCAGAATCCACCGGAACGCTGTCGGCGGCGGTTCATCGCGGATGGATGGATATAAAGTCGCTTGTGTCCGGAAAGGATGAAGAGGCGATCTTGAGCGAGTGCGAAAGAGGCGAGGATTATGCCAAAAATGCGTATGCAGACGCACTAAAATCTAATCTTCCCGCAAATGTTGCCGATGTTCTCGGACAGCAATCGCAAGCCATTTTGGCGGCGCATAATAGAATCAAGGCCCTGCGCAATGCCGAAAGTCAAAAGGCGGCCACACCCGGGGCTTTTTAACAATTTTGTAGTTTACAGACTAAGAGGCCCGATTTCAGGGCCTCTTTTTTCGCGCTTTGCATTAATTTCCAATCGCGCCGAGTCCTGATGTGGCGTTTTCGTCGATATTGGGTTTTTTGGGGTTGATGCGTATGCAGGCAGAAAAATGCTGCGGCTTTATCTCGACAAGCTGCGGGACTATTCGTTTGCAGTCGTCGATCGCGTACGGGCAGCGGGTGTGAAAATGGCAGCCGGACGGCGGGTTTATTGGTGATGGAACGTCACCGGCGAGGATGATCCGCTCGCGTTTCGACTCGATCTCGGGATCGGGAACCGGCACGGCCGAGATCAATGCCTTTGTATAAGGCATCAGCGGATCGCGGTAGATCTCTTTACCATCGGCAAGCTCGACGATGCGGCCAAGGTACATTACGGCGACTCGATCAGACAGATGACGAACGGCTCGTAGATCGTGCGAAATAAAAAGATATGTGAGATTCTTTTCGGCCTGAAGGTGTTCCATCAGGTTCATGATCTGAGCCTGGATCGAGACGTCGAGGGCGGAGATCGGCTCGTCGGCAACTATGAATTCCGGATCGACAGCCAGCGCGCGGGCGATGCCGATACGCTGCCGCTGCCCGCCGGAAAATTCGTGCGGGTAACGCTTGATAAATCGACGGCTGAGGCCCACAGTTTCCATTAGATCTTGCACCTTTGATTCGACCGAACCGCCATTCGCAAGGCCAAAGGTGCGTATCGGTTCGCCGATTATCTGGCCGACGGTCATACGCGGATTAAGAGAAGCATACGGATCCTGAAAGATCATTTGCAGGTGCTTTCGCTGGTCGCGCATCGCGGATTTTGGCAGATGGGCGAGGTCTTTGCCATTATACAAAACCTTGCCGCCGGTTGGCTCGATCAACCTCAGGATCGCTTTGCCAAGCGTCGATTTGCCGCAGCCCGATTCGCCGACAAGCCCCAACGTCTCACCGCGTTTTATGTCAAGCGACACACCGTCCACTGCCCGGACTTGCTTCGCCGCACGAAAAAGCCCTCCGCCGGAACGGTAATGAACTTTCAAATCCTGCAGAGAGATGAGCGTGTTTTCGTCTGATTTCATCGTTTATCCAACTCGCCTAATACTAGTTTATTGGCGGCTCGATCGTCACCGGCGATTCCGTATCGTAATTTACCGTCATTTGTTTGAGCACGCCGTTTGAATAGTCGACGACGATCTTTAAAGGCAGTCCCGTTGTCTTCCCGATCCATATCTTTGAACTAAACGGATAACCGCCTTTCGGCGTCACGTTCTTATATGTGTAAACGAGCGCCGGCTTGCCGTCGACCGTGTCTTCGCTTTCGTATTTCACATCTGTAAGTGTTTTTAAACCTTCCTCGGTAAAGGAATCGCGAAGAGTCGGGATCGAGGCATTCGAATCGCCAGGCATCTTGCTCCACTTGCCGCCAGTTTTCATGAACGACTGATTGCCGATCATGATCATTTCCATTCCGGCACCTGTCCCCGCAAAATAACTGATGTGGTACCGGTTGGGGGCTAAATAATCAACCTGCGATTTAATCTCAGTTTGGCCCATGCCTTCCATTTTCGCGGAGAATGCCTTCAAGGCGATGAATTTTCTGGACGCTTCGACGATGTCGGCCTTCGGATCGCCGCCTCCGCTGGCCGAACCACCTGCGCCGCCCGGCAGCAGGTTGGACAATTTGCAAGCAAGAGAAACGGCAGCCAATAGCAATAAGATCAGGGTCAGTTTTTTCATAAGTTATTCTCCGTAATTGCGCGTGACTCGGCGTAAACTTCGGCGGCAAAATGACAAAGCGAATGATGATTTTCATTTATCTGCACAAAAGGCGGAAATTCGCTGCGGCATATGTCGGCCGCACGGTCGCAACGCGGGGCAAACGGGCAACCGGGCGGCAAATGGGCAACATCCGGCGGCAGACCGGGGATTTGGTACAGGTCCTTGCCTTGTTCGTGAGCCGGGTCGGGGACGCTTTTGAGTAAGCCTTTGGTGTACGGATTTGCCGGCGTTGCAAACAACTCTCGTGTCGGTGCCTGCTCAAAAACCTTGCCCGCGTACATCACGATGATATTTTCCGTCATCCCCGCGACCACGCCGAGGTCATGGGTGATGAGGATGACGCTCGTGCCCATGCGGGCCTTGAGATCCTTGATAAGCTCCAGGATTTGGGCCTGGATCGTCACGTCGAGAGCTGTCGTCGGCTCATCGGCAATGAGCAGTTCGGGGTCGCAGCTCAGAGCCATAGCGATCATCACACGCTGCCGCATACCTCCGGAAAACTCATGCGGATAGCCGTTGATCCGTTCTTCGGCGTCGGATATGCCGACCATTTTAAGCATCTTGATCGCATGTTCGCGGGCCTGGGCTTTTGTGTGGCCGAGGTGAAGCTGCGTGACCTCCATCAACTGTTTCGAGATCTTCAGAAATGGATTGAGCGATGTCATCGGGTCCTGAAAGATCATCGCGATCCGACGCCCTCGTATTTTTCGTACATCGTCAATCGGTAGAGCACGGACGTCAATACCGTCGAAAATGATCTGACCATCGACGATCTCGCCGGGCGGCTCCTGAATAAGACGCATGACGGACAAATTCGCGACGGATTTTCCGCTGCCCGATTCGCCGACGATGCCAAGCGTCTCGCCCTTTTTCAGCTCGAACGTGATGCCGTCAACTGCCTTGACGACGCCGTCCTCGGTATGAAAATAGGTCTTGAGGCCATTGACCGATAAAATTGTGCCGTTATGGTCGCTCATTAAAATTGTCTAAAACTTCCTCGTCTGCGGGTCGAGGGCGTCGCGCAATCCGTCGCCCAAAAAATTGAGTGAAAACAGCGTCAACGCCATTGTCACGCCCGGAAAAATAAGCTGCCACGGGAAAATCGCGATATTCTGTATGCCGTCCGACGCAAGGCTGCCCCATGACGCAAACGGGGCTTGAACGCCGAGGCCCAGATATGACAAAAATGCCTCGGTCAGCATCACGCTGGGTACTGTCAGAGTTGCATAAACGATCACCGGGCCAAGAGTATTTGGAACGAGATGCCGGAAAATTATGCCAAAATTGGATACGCCCGTCGCCTTTGCCGCCAACACGAATTCCTGATTCTTGAGCGACAACACCTGTCCGCGAACCACCCGCGCCATCGTCAGCCACGAAACCAATCCGAGAGCGAAAAACAACATAAATATCTGGCTCAAGCCCTGATTTTCGGCACCGCCTAGCTTGTCGGATAAAAATTGTATCCAGCCCGGCGTATTCTTGCCGCCAAAAACCGATAGCAAAACTATTACGATCAAAATATACGGGATGGCGTAGATCATGTCGACAACACGCATCATCAGATTGTCGATCCTGCCACCGAGATACCCGGCGATCGCTCCGTAAGAAACGCCAACTATTAGTGAGACAAATGTCGAGATTATGCCAACCATCAAAGAGATGCGTCCGCCTTGCAGGATACGGGCAAACATATCGCGGCCGTGGTCATCGGTCCCCATCAGATGCGTTAGCGACGGAGGGAACGATTTGATCAGATCGCCATTTTCAGGTATTCCGTCCGCCGTAAAACCAGTCGTCAGATAAATGATCTCAGGCCCGAAAATTACAAGCAGT
>JAYVER010000375.1:0-7504 GCA_043748725.1 Chloracidobacterium sp.
CCAATGCCGCTGTCGGCGGGAATTATGACGCACAAGTCGATTTCAAGCTGGTTTCACTTAAATCGGGGCAAACGACGCTGCAAAACAAGGCGGCCGCGAAGTCGGAGAGCGATGTCGATCACGCAGCTCAGGGCGTTTTGGCAATGGAGGCAACCTCGGTTTTGGCTGTTGCCAAATAAATTCGTTCTACTTTCAAATCCATAGGGCAGGATTCTGCGTAAATTGCAGGTTCCTGCCCATTTTGTTTTGTTTGACGATCATTTTGCGTACAGCATTTTCACTTTGGGATGCCGATTTTGCTATCATCGTAATTTCGCGATCATTTTAAGTTTGATCTTTATTTACAGGCATATTTAGATGAGATATATTCCAAATTCACCCGAAGAACGCGATGAGATGTTGGCCGTCGTGGGACTCAAATCGGCTGCCGAGCTTTTCCGCTCGATTCCGGCGGACGTTCAGTTAAATCGCGCTCTCAACATCACCGAGCCGCTCGCCGAATCCGAAGTTATCGCCGTAATGGAAGCGATGGCCGCGAAGAATACGGCCGCGACCAAACCGTCGTTTCTAGGCGCGGGCGTTTACTCGCATTTTTCGCCGACGATCGTCGATCACCTCATCCAGCGATCCGAATTTTTCACGTCGTACACACCCTATCAGCCGGAGATCTCACAGGGTACATTGCAATATATTTTTGAATTTCAAACGCTCATCTGCCAACTGACCAGAATGGAGGTCGCCAATGCCTCGATGTACGATGGCTCGACCGCTATGGCCGAGGCGTATCTGATGGCTCAGCGTGTGACGCGACGCGACAAGATCGTCGTTGCCGACAGCGTTCACCCCGAGTACCGCGAGGTAGCCCGGACTTACACACAACACGGCGATGCGCATATCGAAACCGCCGCATTCGATGAAAAAACGGGGCGCGTGGGCGATCTTTCCATGCTCGACGACACCACCGCCGCGTTGGTCGTACAAAGCCCGAATTTCTTCGGCTGTGTCGAGAATCTTGAAAGTTTGGCCGGAGCCGCACACGCGGTTGGCGCGTTATTTGTTGTTGTTGTGACCGAAGCTATCTCACTCGGTTTGCTAAAATCGCCCGGTGCCTGCGGCGCTGACATTGTCGTCGGCGAAGGACAGTCATTCGGTATTCCGATGGGCTTCGGCGGGCCGCACGTCGGTCTGTTTGCAACGCAGGACAAGTACGTCCGGCAAATGCCCGGCCGCCTCTGCGGCGTCGCATACGACAAGAACGGAAACCGCGGTTTCGTTCTGACTCTCTCGACCCGCGAGCAGCACATCCGCCGCGAAAAAGCGACTTCTAATATCTGCACAAACCAGGGCCTTATCGCCCTCGCCGCGACCATCTATATGGAAACGATGGGCAAAAAAGGCTTGCAGGAGGTCGCGATGCAAAACGCTCAAAAGGCCGCGTACGCCGCTAAAAAGATAAGCGAGATCAACGGATACTCGATTCCGTTTTCCGCTCCTAGATTTAATGAGTTTGTTGTTCGCGGGACCAGGCCGGCGGCGGACGTGTTGTCAAAAATCCGTACCGAAAATGGCATCATCGGCGGTCTCGCACTTTCTAAATATTACGCCGGACATGATAACGACTTTCTCGTGTGCGTGACCGAGACGAATACGAAAGGTCAGATTGACGCATTCGTAAATGGCCTTAAGGGTGCGGCATGATCACATGACGAGCCGGTCACGAAAGATTTTTATGAGCATTAAAAAGGTTACACAGCACCCGACGCAGAATGAGGCGTTGATATTTGAACGATCGCAGACCGGGCGGGTTGGTTATCGTTTGCCGAAGCTCGACGTTGACATGACCGATATTAACGCGATCCTGCCGGTGGAATTACGCCGTGACGACGATCTTGACGGCGTGCCGGAGGTGTCGGAAGTTGATGTTGTCAGACATTTTACGCGCATATCGACGTGGAATTACTCGATTGACCTCGGCATGTACCCCCTAGGCTCCTGCACGATGAAATACAACTCGCGGCTCAACGAAAAGGTCGCGCGGATAGGGGGTTTTGCCGGTCTGCATCCGCTCGCTCCCGAAGAAGAATCTCAGGGCGCGCTCGAGTTGATCTATCGTCTGCAAGAAAATCTGTGTGAAATTACCGGTCTGCCGGGGATTTCGCTGCAGCCCGCCGCGGGTGCCCAGGGCGAGATGACCGGCGTGATGTTGATCCGCGCTTTTCTTGACCAGCGCAACGGCGAGGCATCGAAAGATCGCCGCGTGATGCTCATTCCCGATTCGGCCCACGGGACAAACCCGGCATCCGCTGCAATGTCCGGTTTTACGGTCAAAACTATTCGCTCGACCGCCGAAGGGCTGACCAATATGGATCACCTCAAAGAACTCTGCGGACATGGCGGCGTCGCCGGTCTTATGCTGACAAATCCGAATACGGTCGGCATCTTTGAAACTAATATTAAGGAGATCTGCGCCACCATTCACTCGGCCGGCGGCCTCGTCTATATGGACGGGGCAAATATGAACGCCCTGGTCGGTGTCGCACGGCCCGGCGACATGGGCGTCGACGTGATTCATCTCAATCTGCACAAAACATTCTCGACCCCGCACGGCGGCGGCGGCCCGGGCTGCGGGCCGTGTCTTTGCTCCGCAGACCTCGCTCCATTTCTACCGATCCCAAGAGTTGAGGCGGAAACACGACCGGGAGGGAGTGTGTCTCAAGCCGACTCTCAATACCGCTTAAACTATAACTATCCACAATCGATCGGCCGGGTTAAGGCATTCCACGGTAATTTCGGCATGATGGTGCGTGCTCTCTCTTACATCTACACGCACGGAGCCGAAGGCTTGAAAGAAGCCACCGAAGCAGCGGTTTTGAATGCGCGTTACGTTTCACACAGCCTCGCCGACAATTTCGACAAACCATACGAATCGGATTGTATGCACGAGGCGATCTTTTCGCATAAAAAGCAGTCGAAAAAAGGCGTAGTGACGCTCGATATTGCCAAGCGTTTGATCGATTACGGCTTTCATCCGATGACGGTTTATTTCCCGCTCGTCGTCGAGGGAGCGATGCTCATCGAGCCGACCGAATCCGTCGGCCGCGCCGATCTCGATGCATTTATCGAAGCCATGATCGACATTGACCGCGAGGCTCAGGAAAACCCTGAACTCGTCATCAACGCCCCGCATTCGACCCGCATCGGCCGTCTCGACGAGGCAACCGCCGCAAGAAAACCATTACTACGGTGGAAGAAAAATATAGAGACAGTCTAAGCGTAAGTCGCCTACCTGATAAAATATTCCGGACCAATCACCAAGATAGTTGCATCAAACCAATCTATTAACTCTAGGCGATTACATCAACAATGAATAAACATAACTATTTTTGGACACATGCAATGAAATGTGGTTTAGCGCGCATTGCGCTGATTTTATTTGCAATCTTTTGCAGTTTCACTTCGTCACACGCACAAGGCTTTGACCGGATCGAACGAGGCCGGTCGCAAGACATGTTAAAGAACATCAAGAACGAAATGAAGAAAAACTATTACGATCCTACATTCCACGGACTCGATCTGGATGCGATTTTTAAAAAAGCAAGCGATAAATTGGACAACGCCACATCCCTGGGTCAGGCATTTGGGATCATAGCTCAAGCCGTTATTGATCTCAATGATTCGCATACCCGTTTTTATCCGCCCAAGACTACCGCCAAAGTTCAATACCCGTGGCTCATGCAAATGATCGGAAATCGCTGCTATATCACATCTGTCAAGCCCGGCAGCGAGGCGGAAAAACAGGGTTTGAAGGCTGGCGACGAAGTGTTGGCGGTCGAATCATTTCACCCTAACCGCCGGGAAATGTGGAAGATTTTATACTACTACAATATTTTAAGTCCGCGTTCTACTCTCCGGCTGCAAATCCGTAGCCCTGATTCGAGCGAAGCCCGAGACATCGACATTAAGTCAAAAGTAACAACAGGTAAACGCATTTCCACAATCTCCGATGTGATATATGAATATGAAAACAGTTCGGATGAAGTCAAGCACCGTTTCCTTCGATTGGGAAGTACCATTATTTGGCAAATGCCGTCGTTTATAACGAGTCCAGAATCAATCGATTCGATAATGAAGGATCGTGTTCGGGATTCGTCCAACCTTGTACTCGATCTTCGAGGAAATTCTGGAGGATATGTCGTCACGTTGGAACGGCTTGCCGGCTATTTCGTGGAAAACGACACAAAAATAGCGGACCTAAAAGGACGCAAGGAAATGAAGCCGCAGTTGGCCAAAACACGTGGCGGGGATGTGTTTCACGGTAAACTGGTGATCCTCATCGACGCAAATTCTGCTTCCGCCTCTGAAATTTTTGCTCGTTTTATGCAGCTTCAGCAGCGGGCGGTCGTGATCGGAGATCAGTCTGCGGGTGCCGTCATGCAATCGCAGGGCGTGAGCATGAGCAGAGGTGTCGATTCAGTTGTTTTCTATGGAATGAGCTTAACCAATGCCGACGTTATTATGTCGGACGGTGTTAGCCTCGAACATATAGGTGTTCAACCGCAAATAGAGATACTCCCGACCGCGTCCGATTTAGCGGCTGGCCGCGATCCGGTGATCTCCGCTGCAATAAAGCTGCTCGGACAGGAGTTTTCGCCCCTGGAAGCCGGAAAGCTATTCCCGTATGAATGGAAAGATAATTGAGCCGAAGTTAGGGTCAGGCGAAAGTGGCGTTAGTAACAAAGCCGTGAGAACTTGTCTTGCGGCTTTTTCGTTGCATATTAGTGGTGAAAATAAAATCGGCATTTACAGGAAATTATTTATGAAAGATTGTAATGAGATCGCAGATTACACGAGCCGCCGTGAATTTTTGGTAAAGGCGGCTTTGGTGGCTGGTGGCTTGGTGTTGACCGTGTCCGGTTCTGCCGCTTCGTTAAAAGCATTCGTACCGGTTGAAGACCTTGTTGTCCCGATCGACGAAAAAAGTCCGTTGGCTAAAGTTGGCGGATCGGTTGTCGTTAACTCCAAAGCGGGCAAGATCATCATCGTGCGTACGGGCGAGAGTTCATTTGCGGCATTTTCTGCGAAATGTACACATAAAGGCGGAATCGTCGAGTACGACGGAGTTATGAAACAGTTTGCTTGTCCGAAACACGGCTCGACGTTTGACGGTACAAATGGAAAAGTCATCGAAGGGCCGGCAGACGAGCCTCTCCCGTCGTTCCCCGTCACCGGTACAGCCGGTTCGGTCAAGGTTTCTGTCGGGCAGTAAGAGACCCACGGTACAAACTAAACTAAATTTTTCCCGCGCGAACAACTATTTTTCGATTGCGCGGGTTTTGTTTTGGGTATATAATCCGGCTCGTAAAAAACAATTTATATCGTCCTCTCACGTTCCGGACATTTAAGGAGGTTTTATGCCGCAAGCAGGTCAATCCGTAGAGATAAATGAAGACAAAATGAATCCCTTTTTGGGCAAGGTAGTTGGTGATTTTGGAGCTTCTCTTAGCTCGGTGCTCGGGTACATTGGTATAAAGCTCGGCCTTTTTCAGGCGCTCGCCGATTCCGATGGTCTAACACCCGCTCAGCTAGCCGCAAAAACAGAAACGAACGAGCGTTATGTCCGCGAATGGCTGATAAATCAGGCGTCAGGGGAATACATTCACTACGATCCGGCGACTGGAAAATACTCGATGCTGCCGGAGCAGGCGGTCGCATTGACGGATGAAAACAGCCCGTTTTATGTCGGCGGCGGATTTTATGTAATTAAGGCGATGATGAACGCCCAACCCCGAATATCCGAATATTTCAAAAATGGCGGCGGTATGCTTTGGGGTGACCACGACCCCGATCTTTTCGTCGGCACCGAGAAATTTTTCCGTCCCGGCTACACCGCGCATCTTGTAAATAGCTGGATCCCGGCGTTGACCGGCATTGAAGACAAACTAAAAGCTGGTGCAAAGGTGGCCGACGTTGGCTGCGGACATGGTGCCTCGACAATAATTCTGGCTAAGGCCTTTCCGAATTCGCAATTCTTTGGCTTCGACAATCACGCGGCTTCAATCGAAAACGCACGAGCCAAGGCTGAGGCCGCCGGCGTTGCCGATCGTGTACATTTTGACGTCGCCTCGGCCAATGATTACCCGGACAAAGGTTACGACCTCACGTGCTTTTTCGATTGTCTGCATGACATGGGCGACCCGCACGGTGCGACGAAACATGCATGTGAAACGCTTGCCGATGGCGGCAGCTGCCTGATCGTTGAGCCGATGGCCGGCAACACGGTCGAAGAAAATTTTAATATCATCGGCCGGACTTTTTCCGGCGCTTCGACGCTTTGCTGCACTGCGAATTCGATGGCCCTCGGCGGCCCGGCGCTCGGCGCGGTCGCAACCGAAGACGCGATCAAAGAAGTTGTTCTGTCGGGCGGGTTTTCTCAGTTTCGGCGGGCGACGGAAACGCCCTTCAATCGTATTTTTGAAGCAAGACGTTGATGGTAAATACGGTTGGGCAGCATTTTGCGGGTTCGGCAGCTTTTCAGGTTAGAGCTTTAGGAGGAATAAAAATGTTGATGGAAAAGATACACGCTGTGACTAGTGTTTTTGTTGTTGCTCTTACGATGCCCGGTCTTTTTCTTGCCGACCGGACGGCCTCAGCCGGATTGCCGTCTGTCACCGAAATGTTGCTGATCGCCCCAACACCAGCACCCGGGGACAAAAAAATATATTCCGAGTATAAAGGTGTGACCATCGGAACAACCGCTGACATTGTCCGGCAAAAACTCGGCCCGCCAAAAGATAAATCCGATGCGCAGGACCTCTATACGTTCTCCGATAACGAGTCGGCAGTATTCTATTACGACGCCGCCCATGTGGTGTCGGCGATAATGATCACTTATTTAGGGAATTTAAAGGACGCGCCGTCCGTGAAGGATGTTTTTGGAGAAGATGTCCCGCCAAAGCCTGACGGCAGCATATTCAAAATGGTCCGGTATCCAAAGGCCGGATATTGGATATCGTACAACCGGAGCGGCGGCGATGACGCTGTGATCAGCCTCGCGATCCAAAAAATTTAGTAATTCTAAAGTACGCCGCTTCCGCTAACAACACCAGGCGGTTTGTCTCAAACCGGCATATCTAATAAAATTCTCTACAACTGATCTCACCGGACACGTCTCGTTTATAAAGCCGTATCAATTATGACTACAATCGGAATCCCTAAAGAGATCCATCCGGGCGAAAAGCGCGTTGCGGCAACGCCGCAGACCATTATCAGGCTCAAGAAACTGGGTTTTGACGTTCAGGTCGAGTCCCATGCCGGTCATGGCATCAATTCCATCGACAGCGAATATCGCTCGGCCGGAGCGACGATCGTCGAGAGTGCCAAAGAACTATGGGCGACGTCCGATGTGATCCTAAAGGTTCGGCCGCCCGAGCAAAATACAACACTCGGCTTTCACGAAGCCGATCTGATGCGCGAGGGCGGCTGGCTTATTGGCTTTATCTGGCCG
>JAYVER010000376.1:0-7482 GCA_043748725.1 Chloracidobacterium sp.
CACGAACAGATTCCGACCCTGAAGGGGTCGAACAAACGGCGGCGGATGTTGCTCCCCTTCAGGGAGCGGATGTGTCGGGTGAACATGCCCCAGGGTTTCACCCTGGGCTATTATATTCGTCACCTTCGGCGACGGAGACATTTGCTCCGATAGATATTCTCGATTACATCTACGCCGTTCTGCACAGCCCGATTTACCGCAAGAAGTACAAGGAATTTCTAAAGATCGACTTTCCGCGTGTTCCATATCCGGCAGACAAAGACACGTTCTGGCAACTCGTTGCCCTCGGCGGCGAACTCCGCCAAATCCACCTGCTCGAATCGCGCGTAGTGAACCAATTCATCACAGGTTATCCCGTCGGCGGAAACAACGATGTCGTCAAACCAGAATACAAGCCATGCTCCCCTCCTTACGAAGGAGGGGTGGCAGGATTTAGCTCCCCTCCTGGTTTGAGGAGGGGTTCGGATGCTTCATCGGCGGGGTGGTCGACAGACGGGGTGGTTCTCTCGTCTAGCGGTGATCAGCGAGGCGTGGATGCAAACGCAGAGAACCACCCCACGGCTAAAGCCGCACCCCTCCTTCGTAAGGAGGGGAGCTTTGGAGACGTTTACATTAACGCTACACAGCACTTCTCCAACGTCCCTGAAATCGCCTGGAATTTCTACATCGGCGGGTATCAGCCCGCCCAAAAATGGCTCAAAGACCGCAAAGGCAGGGAACTTAACTTTGACGACATCCAGCACTACCAGAAAATAATAGTCGCCCTAACCGAAACCGACCGCCTGATGAAAGAGATCGACAAGATCGATTTTATCGACTAACGGCCATTCACCATTGCCGGACGCGACGCGATTCCATTTCTTGCCGAGCGATGCGACGAAAACGCGATACTGTCAGGCGTGGAAAACGTTACCTTTCAAGAACTTGGTGAAGGATGAGGTCCGTGAGAAAGAACAGGGCGACGCCGGCGAAGATCGAGAGCGAGACGAGAGGGTTGTTGCCGCCGTGGTGATTTACTTCGGGGATGAGGTCGCTCGCGGCGACGTATAATGTGACGCCGCCGGCGATAGGCAGCGCGTAGGCGACGGTGACGCCGAGATTGGTTCCGATAAAATAAAAGATCAGGACGCCCAGGAATGTTGTCAACCCGAGCAGGGAAGTGGCGATCATTACCTGACGGATCCCTTTTCCGGCGGCCATGACCATCGAGCCGATTGTGAACCCTTCGGGAAACTTATGCAGGAAAATGGCGATGAACACCAAAAAACCAACCTTGACATCGATCTGTGAAGCCGCGGCGATCGAAACGCCGTCAAAGAATGTATGGATCAGAAGGCCGCCGACGGCCGTATATGCCGATGACGTCGAGATTGATGCGTGGTCGTGATCGTCGTCTTGGCAGTGCATTTCCTCGCCGAGGTGAAAGTGCGGGGCGATGGTGTGTTCGACGAACTGCGTCAGCAAATAACCGCCGAGCACGAGCATCATCGGGATGTATAGGTCTTCGCTGTTCGCGGGCGTCGAATGCTGCCAGAGCGTCATCGATTTTGGCAATATCTCAAAAATCGTAACCGAGAGCATGAATCCCGCACCCAGAGCCAGCAGATATTTGAGCAAATGCCGGTAGTTGTGATGGAGCTTTTTAGGGAAGAGAACCAGTCCGCCGAGAACATTGGCCGCAGCCGCAAGCAATCCGAAGAGAACCATTTGCAGAAATAAAGGCGTCATGTAGGTTGAGCGAGCAGTTCCTATAATATATCAGGGGCAGAAGAAAACACAAAAAAGAGAAACTCCGCGAACTCAGCGTCCGACTCAGCGGCCTCTGCGTTGAAATCAGTCTAACGCAGAGAACGCAGAGAACGCAGAAAAGGCAGAGATTTTACGCAGAGGCCGCGAAGTCCATTTCAAAACGACATTAGAAGTGAGACGAAAGTAAATTGACTTTCAATCGAAAACTGACCCATTACTCAAAAAAGGCTCCGATGCAGGCCTTGTTTCGCACCTTACCGTTTAAACGTCTGATTAAAAATAATGATGAAATAATCTCTTGACACGACCCAAAACGAGAGCGTAGAATGCCTTAGTAGCTAAGTTTGCTCGGATATGGCTTTTGAGCAAAACGCGAAACCCTGACACAAGTGTTTAAGTAGATTAAGCGCAATGCACACGTCGCTATGAGCGATCTGTCGGCTTTTTTACGGTTAGATCCGGATCTAATTGGTCCGTCTTTTGCTCTTTGAATATGCCGGAAAATGAAGCAGCAAACGTTCATCGGTCGGTCTTGCTCGGCGAATCGCTGAGATTTCTCGACGCTGACAGAGGCGGATTGTTTGTTGACGCGACTCTTGGGATGGGCGGCCACGCTGAGGGCATTTTGGATGCGTCGCCGGACACAAGCGTCATCGGGATCGATCAGGACCGCGAAGCTCTCAAGCTCGCAAAAACAAGGCTCAAGCGATTCGGTTCACGTGTAAAGTTTGTGCAAAAGAATTTTTCCGAAATACGCGAGGTGGTCGGAAAAAAAACGCCTGACGGAATAATCGCCGATCTCGGCGTCTCGTCGATTCAGCTTGACAGCGGTTTGCGGGGATTTAGTTTTCGATTTGACGCGCCGCTCGATATGCGGATGGACGCAGGATCGAACGGCATTACGGCGGCGGAATTACTGGCGACGACCGGTGAAAAGGAACTCGCGGACATTATCTATCAGTTTGGCGAGGAAAGATTTTCGAGGCGGATCGCCCGGCGAATAGTTGAAAGAAGAGAAAGCGGGGAGCCGATACAGACAACGTTTGAGCTTGCGGAACTGGTGAAACGCTCCGTGCGGTATAACCCGAAAGACAAGATACATCCCGCGACACGGACGTTTCAAGCATTGCGGATAGCGGTAAATCGCGAACTTGAGATACTCGAAGATTTTCTGACGGATTCGGTCGATATTTTGAAAACTAACGGCGTCCTTGCTGTCATCACATTCCACTCTCTGGAAGATCGCGTAGTGAAACAGACGTTCCAGAGGCTTGCGGGCAAATGCTCATGCCCGCCGCGAATTCCACAATGTGTATGCGGCGCGGTTAAAAAAGTTGAGATTCTCACAAAAAAGCCAGTGGTGGCCGCAGAGTCCGAGCAGTTTGAAAACCCACGCTCCCGCAGTGCAAAGCTAAGGGCGTGCCGTAAGTTAGAGCAGTAGAAACAATTTATTCATCTTTCCGGAGGACGATTATGATCAAGAGAAATTCTGCAAAAACAACGCAAACACGGGCGCCCCAACAAAGAAGCCAACCGAAGCGTTGGCGAACATATTCGTTGATGATCGTCTGCGGCTTGCTGATGGTGTCGGGGTTTTTCTTTGCCGGGCGGCAGCATTTCTCTTCGATGGACTACGGGATGAAAAATTCGCGGCTCCGCAAGCAGATCGACGACCTACAGGCCGAAAAGCGCCGTTTACTGCTTGCGCGGGAGATCTCACTTTCACCGGCTGAAATAAAAAGGGCCGCGAAGAAGGTCGGCTTTAGCGATTCGGCTGAAGCTCAACCTGAAATTGTCCAAGCAGCAACGTCCACAAAGCAAAAAGCGGTGCCAGCGACCGCTGCCGCTTCGATCAAACCAATGGTTGTTAAAACCGCGTCCGTGTCGCCGGTTCCGGCACCCATCGCGGCCGTTTATGCCAAAAACGAAAAACCGGTGAAGTTGGCCAAACGGTCAATGGCTACTGAATAAAAAACGTCTTATTTAGAGTTAGCCGCTATGAAACGATCAACCAGACCAAAAAAGAAAAATCTCCAACAGATCGCATTCACGCGGTTTATGCTGGTTGTGGCTTTTTTTGTGTTGTGGTTCGGCGGCATCAGCGTCCGGCTTTTTCATCTGCAGGTGACGCAGCACGCATGGCTGCGGGAGAAGGCCCTTGACCTTAGGCAAGACGTAAAGCAAGCCCGGATGCTGCGCGGTACGATATTCGACCGCGATGAACGGGCGCTGGCGATGAGCCTGCCGGTTAAGACGCTTTATGCCGACCCGTCGGAGATCGCCGATCCGGATACGGCCGCGAAAGTGATCGCCAAGACATTAAAACTCGATGCTAATCAAATCGCGACTCAATTACGGCAGGGAAAAGAGGGAAATAAGAGATTTATTGCCGTCGCAAAAAAACTTGAGGAAGATGTTGTTCAAAAACTCAATAAAGCCCTCGATACGTCCGGCTTAAAAAAAGCCGATCTTCCCAATTACGCGGGTCTTCACTGGAAAGACGATCAGAAACGCAGTTATCCGTATCAGACACTGGCGGCGCAGGTTATTGGCTTTAGCAACGCCGACGATGAAGGCAAAGCGGGGATCGAGCTATCGCAGGACGACTTTCTGCACGGTGCGATCATCAAGAAATTGCAGGAACGCGACCGTCTGGGACGTGTGTATGACGAAACGATCTCGGAACGCGAAAAGCCGAGCGATATTGTTCTTACCATCAATTCGGCTTATCAATATATGGCCGAGCAGGCTTTGGAAAAAGGTGTTCATGCCTCCCAGGCAAAGTCTGGAATGGCGATCGTGATGGTGCCCAAAACGGGCGAGATACTCGCAATGGCAAATTATCCGACCTTTGACCCGAACACAATCACCGAGGCGATAGCAGACAACATCGGGAACAAGACGATCCAATCGTCATATTCGCCCGGTTCGGCTTTTAAGATCGTGACCTACGGTTCGGCTTTGGAAAAGCATCTGTTTTCGCCCGACGACATGATCAACGCCGGCAACGGCACGATCGAGGTTGCAAATCACACATTTTCCGATCACCACACCGGCGTAATGAGTTACTCTGAGGCACTTGCGCACTCGAGCAATATTTGCGCGATCAAAACCGGCATGAGTGTTGGCAAGACGGACTTTTTCTCGATGATCCAGAAAATGGGTTTCGGACACCGCACCGGAATCGAATTACCGGCCGAAACGAGCGGCATCGTTCGCGCGCCGGAAAAATGGAACGGAGACTCGCTGGCGTCGATGTCTATCGGCTATGAAATTGGAGTGACCGCATTGCAAATGGCAAGTGCATTTGCGACGATAGCAAATAACGGAATCGGGATCCAGCCTCACATTATCAAGGAAATACGCGGCTCCGATGACCAACCAAAATCAGTCGCCCAACCAGTTCAAACACAGGTAGTTAGCATGGAGACCGCGCGAAATTTGAAGAAGATGCTGCGTGCCGTTGTTCTCATCGGAACTGGCAAACGGGCGCAGTTGAACGGTTATACGACGGCCGGTAAAACCGGCACGGCCTGGAAGGTTAATACAAAGTCGAAATCGGTCGATTCGAGCAAATATATCTCGTCGTTTATCGGCATGGCCCCGGCGGATAACCCTGAGATCGTAGTCGCCGTGATCATGGACGAGCCAAAGGTCGGGGCCCGTGACGGCGGAATGGTGTCGGCCCCCGTTTTTCGCGAGATCGCTCAGCAGATATTGGGGGAAATGAAGGTTGCCACGGATGCGCCGGTAAGGCAGGAGACGTTGGTTGCACAGAATATTCGCGAAACACCTGAAGTCGAGACGCCTGCGGGCAAAACGAAGGTAGACAAAACGCAAAAAAGCGTATTGCCGAAGACCGCGGATCCGTCCGTCGATAAAACAAAGCCGAAAGATATAAAGAAAACAAAAGAGAAGGCATTTGGCAAAAACTCGAAAATGACCGCGATGCGAAATGAGCGAGACGATTCGCAAGAGATAAAACAGCCGGACAAAGCAAAACTTGAAACTTGAAACCGCCATAAGATATATGAATGCCGCCGCGACCGCTTTTGACCCCGCTTTGCTTGCCAGCGAAGTGGGTTCTTTTGCTATCGACTCGCGCGAAGTGCAGCCCGGAGGTGTCTTCTTTGCTCTTTCTCAGCCAGATTATCGGAATAACGGTTTCAACGGCGATTTTGATGATTCAACACAGTTTGTGCCCTCGGCGTTTGAGAAAGGAGCAGCCGCGTGTGTCGTCCGTCAGGACAGGTTTGATAAACACAAAGACGATCTCGAAAAATTCCGGGATCGGCTGATCTTTACCAATGACGTAATCGCTGCATTTCAGCGTTTGGCTCACGGCGTTTATCTGGAATGGAATAAGCCGGTTGTGGCGATCACCGGAAGCGCGGGCAAAACGACGGCGAAAGAATTGACTGCCCACGTTCTGCGATCGAGCGGGCGCAAGGTTTTGCGCAACATCAAGAATTACAACAACGGGCTCGGCCATCCGCTGACCGTGCTGAATCTTGCCGCTGATAAAAGCTACGATGTCGCCGTTCTCGAAATGGGAATGTCCACGCCGATGAACGAGATCGAGCGTCTGTGCCGCATCACGCCGCCGGACGTAGCGGTTGAGTTGAATGTTCTCCCCGTTCATGTCGAGCATCTTGGTTCGATAGAAAATGTCGCCAGGGCTAAGGCCGAGCTAATCGAGGGAATGAAGCCGGGCGGAATCGCCGTGTTGAACGCAGACGATCCGCTGGTTGCCGCGATGCGCGGGTTGAGCCGTGGGCGGACGATCACATTTGGCATTGAAAGTGAGGCGGATGTCCGTGCGGAAAACATCAAATTTGAGCGTTTTGGCGAGACGATGTTTACACTTTCATCGGGTGGAGGTCAGGCAGAAGTAACATTCCCGTTAAACGGCAAACATAATATTCTGAATGCTTTAGCATCAGCCGCAGTCGGTGTGAGCTTTGGGATGACCGTTAGCGAGATCGCAGAAAGTTTGAAAACCGTCGAGCCGCTACCGCAACGGGGCGAAGTGCTGCATTTCGCAGATGGCTTTACTGTCATAAATGATTCTTACAACTCGAATCCGACGGCTCTGCTCTCGATGGTCGAGACGCTTGTAGCTGGCAGCGGCGGTGCGAAACGCAAGATCGTCATCGCCGGTGAAATGCTTGAATTAGGCAAAAACGAAAAAGAAATTCACCGAGAAACCGGTGCAAAGATCGCCGCCAGCGGTGTTGATATGCTCATCGGAGTTCGTGGACTTGCACAGGAATTAGTCGATGGAGCGAAGGCTGCCGGAATAGAACAAGCTGAATTTGTTGATGATTCTGATACAGCCGGCGATCTTCTCGTGCAAACGATCGCCGACGGCGACGTGATCCTCATAAAAGGCTCACGCGGCGTTAAGACGGAGAAAGTGATTGAGAAACTGGTAAGTAATTTTAGATTAGAGAATAAAGACGCGGAGACATGGTGACTCGGTGATGCGGCGAAAATCCGCAATCCGCAATCCGCATTCCGCACTTGGCTGATGCTTTATTATTTCCTATATCAATTTCTTTTCCAGCAGTACGGGAAGAATAGTGAGTCCTATTTCTTTAAGGGCCTAAATGTTATCCAGTACGTCACGTTTCGCACGGCGATGGCGGCGGTAACGTCGCTGCTGATCTCGCTGCTTTTGGGCGGAAAGGTTGTCAGGAAGCTGGCCGATCTAAAATTCGGTCAGGAGATTCG
>JAYVER010000377.1:0-7446 GCA_043748725.1 Chloracidobacterium sp.
CCGAGCGTTGTTTTGCTAAATCGAAAAGGACAGCCAATGCCCGGATAGCCGTAAAGCATACACGGCGACGACGAAATATTGGTAAACAGAAATTTTGCATACGATTTCCCGCCAATATCGCCCTCGCCTTCCGTTTCTTTGAACGATAGTTTATCGCCGGAGCATCTGGAAATCGCTGCTTTTCCAGTTGGAGACGGGGAAGAACTTTGCAGCGCCGGATGATCGCCGGTCGAGGCAGAGACCTTTTCGGCGCAATCTTTAACCGTCCAGCTTGTCAGCGAGTACACTTGCTTGAGATTTTGAAGACCACAACCTGCATCTGCTGCGTTTCATCCTCGAGTTTTACCGTCAAACAAAGTCTAAAATTTGTTCCGGCAACCACCTGCGTTTCGGCCTTGTCAATCGAATCGAGCGTTAAGCCTTCCTGCTCGGTGTGGGTTTCTTCGCGTTTGCTGACCGCAAATTCCGCCGCTGCGACAACCCGCGCATCGTCCGTCGCGACGGATTTGTAACCGCCCGTTCTGATCTGTGCCGTCGCAGTTAAAACCAGACCGGTTACAAACGCAAAGATTAAACTGACGCACAATATATGCTTTTTCATTTCCCACTTTCTCCTTATTTATAGCACTTGGACTTTAAGACCAACGTGTCTGAGCCCTCGGTTAGCGTCATGCCGGTTTTTGTGAGTTTTCCCTTAAATTTCCGGCCGCCGTTCTCGCCGGACAGCTCAAAATCGATGCCCTGGATGGCGCCTTGTTTTAACGAAACCTTGGCAGGGACCAAAACCGGACGTTTTAAAACGCCCTCGGCAACCGTTACAAGCACATAGGAATCTCCGCCGCCTTCGGCAAGATAAACTTCCATTCCACCGTAATCGCCGCCCTTCCCCATAGTGATGTTGCTCGTCAAATTGCCGCATTCTCTTTTCATCACAAATTTTAAGCCGTCGGAGCCTACGACCGAAAAACGGGTGGCCGTAACGGTTCCTTTGTATTTACGATCGCCGTTTTCGCCGGGCAGCGTAAATTCGACGGTCCGCATATCTTTGCCGCTCTGTTTTGCCTCGACAAGCACCGGCGTGCTAAAGCCTCCTTCGGCCGTCGTGACAACGGCATACAATTGGCCGTCCGATTCGGTCAGAAAAACGCTCATTCCGTAATAATCGCCCGACTCTTTGCTCGACATATTGATGCCGTTATAATCGCCGCTGGTCGTAAACGGCTTTACGGCAACTTTTTTCTGGGCCATCGAAACGGGTACAAACATCAGACAGACAACAAAAGCCAAAATCGCAGATATTTTCATAGTTTTCTCCACGTCTTAAATTATTTGATCGACACCGTCAACTTATAGCTTTGCGCGCTATCGCTCGAAAAGACGTTGATCTTATAATCGCCGTTGACCGGCAATTTCTTGCTCCAGGTTTTGTTGCCGTCATCCCTCGCAAAACTGTCATCCGACGCGGCGACACCGAACGTGACGAGTCCGCTCACGTTGACGCTCATCGTCTGTCCGGCCTTTCCCGCATCACGTAAAAGTCCGGGCCGCCCTTGGCAACTGTCCCCTCGACCGTCGTCGATGTGCTGCCGGACTTGAATTCCAGACGCGTGCCGTCCGCTGTATCAGCAGAGTCCATCTTGTCGTAACTAACGTCCTCGATATATTGGGTCGGCTTTGAGACCTTAGTTTGCTTCGTAGTTTTTTTTACATCTTTGTCCGTTTTTTGGTTGTATTGATATTCTTCCGTGATCTGCACGCCGGTCAAATAATTGGTACTTGTGCGGGTCGAGGCTCCCGTTGCTCTGTCGCTCTCTACAAGGTCATAGCCGATTAGAGCAAACTTGGTGGCCTTTGGATCATAACGAAACCTGAACGTTGTATCGGTAGATTCGCGTGAGCCTGTGAGCGAATTGATGATCAAAACACCTTTTATGATCTTGATGTCCGGCTCGTTGCTGCTGCCGCCGAGCATTCCGCCGCAGCTGCTGCACTCTAATATATTTTTGGCTGTTGCGACGCGTTCAAATTCGCCTTTTTGATTTTTGAACGCGATCACCAATGTTCGCTCGCCTCCAGTTTTCTCGATAAAGACGATGGCCGCGTCCGCCACCCCATCGTTATTAAGATCACCCGAAATGGTCGATTCGATCGACCAACCGGCCGGCGCGAATTTTGCCGTCGAATTAGCCGTTTTCGGCAATCCCGAATCGTTAAAAACGGCCTTCTTTTCTTCCTGAGCGAATGTCAGGGCGGAGCAGATCGACATTAATATACATAGCAAAAAGATTTTCTTTAACATTTTTCTCCTTTGTCGTGATTCAGTTAGTCCCTTTAACATTCTGGTTTCCCTAATGCTCTTAGTGCTTTAGATACCTAAGCGACTGCATTACTTTCATCGCCTCGTCGGGCGAAAGGCTTTTGGCGTTACCTAAAAATTGATAACATTGCTGGATTTTCGTAGTCTTTGGCCAGTATTTTTTTGGGCTGAACAGCCATTCCGAAGCAACAGTGTTGGCGTCATGCTCGAATGGGTTCCTGTCCTTTGCATTGTTTGGTCTTGTCGGTATAAACGCTTGAAAACTTTGTTGTCTGTCCCGATATTCCCTCAACAATAAACGCCATCGGCAAGAGCAGGACGGCACAGAGAGACATTACTTTACCTGGTAAAAAGCTTTTCTTTAACATTTTTTTGTCCTTAATTTGTTTAGCGTACTCGAAAAACACAACGAACTTCGTCCGTCGCTGTCCGACCGTGTTTTTTTCGTGTATCTTACCATACTTCAAACGACTAACAGGTGCAAATATCAACAAATAAGATCGCACCAACTCTGCCGTCGACTGGATCGACGATAAAGATGCAGGTTTAATCGTTAGTGTTTGCCTTTAAAATAAAGGTTTGCGAGGTTAGTTGCGCTTTTGCAAAGTGGGCTTTGCGCCGGGATCAGTCGTTGATGTGCTTTCGTCATAGGTGAGGACGGTGCCGCCGTTGCCGACTGCCCAGCCTTTGCTGCCAGTGAAAAAGATCTTTTCGAGTTTGTGCGTGGTTTTGGAATTCACTTCGTACCAAGAGGCCCCGCCGGTTTTTGTGCGGAGGATCGTGCCGTTGTCGCCGACAGCCCAGCCGTTTGACGGGGTTGAGAAATATACGTCGTTGAGATTCGAAGCGGTGGCCGATTCCTGCTGCCGCCAGAGCCTTGCACCGCCCGTCGAATGAAAGATACGACCGCCGGTGCCGACGGCCCAGCTGCCTCTTGTACCGGCAAAATAAACGGCGTTAAATTTGGTGTCGGTGTCGCCCAGCAGCGTCGCCCGCTCCCATGTAAAGCCCGAATCGTCAGTAAAAACGATAGTCCCGCCGGCGCCGACGATCGCCCCTACGCGGTCGTCGCCAAAAGCACCGTCGAGCAGCAGAAAATGTATCGCTGTCTGAATTTTTTTCCACGAAACGCCGTCATCCTGCAGCCTGTAAAAGACGCCGCCTTCGCCAAACGCCGTTGCCCGGCCGTCGCCGTGGAAGAGCAGTTTGGTGACACGCTCGTGCCCCGCGCCCTCAAACTCGATCTTGTCCCAGGTTGCGCCGCCGTCGTTAGTCTTTCTGAGGTATGATGAAGCGTTTGCTCCGCGTGCGTAGATGTCGCGTTCGCACAGCAGCCATCCGGTCATTTCGTTTGTGAAATGGACATGGACGATCGTATCGTTGGTGAATTTTTTGGACGGCGTCCACGTCGAACCGCCGTCCGTCGTGGCAATAACGGTACCGTTATCACCGACGATCCAGCCCCTGCTCGCGTCGACAAAAAACACGTCGCGAAACCATGCAAGGGAGTTTGTGTTTTGCTTTACCCATTCCGCATTTGCCGACTGAAAACAGACGAGAATCAGCAAAATGAATATGGCTAATCTTTTGGCTCTCATAACCTCTGAACTAAGCTCCCCTCCTTACAAAGGAGGGGTGGCCGCGCCCACGCGGACGGGGTGGTTCTCTCTTCGCCTCTTTTCGCTGACCACTGGCAACCGACAACTGACCACTGTTTACAATGGACTGCCGACAATATATCTGAGACTGCTAGCCCTAGCCATTATTTCGAAGATCTTGTCGATGCTAAATCCTTTTCCCGATACAAAAACCTGGTCGCCGGGACTCAAATAGATCATGTCGGTTTTGCCCGCTTCCATATCGGCGACGCTCACTATACGTTTGCTTAGCCGGCCGTCTTTGCCGTAGCTGACCAATGCGACTTTCTTTTTGTCGCCGGTTTTGGTCACGCCGCCGGCCTCGAGTATTGCTTCATAGACGCTGACCTTGCGATCCATAACACGCACGCCGGGCAACGCGACGTTGCCCATCACGCTGAATCGTGTGGCATTAGCCTTGTCGAGCGTGACAGTGACCTTAGGATCGATGATGAATTCGTCCAGTTTCTTTGTGATCTCGGCCGCGACCTGTTCGACCGTCTTTCCGGCGACCAAAACGCCGTCGCGAACAAGCGGGTATGAAATCCTCGCATTGGGAGGAATCGTAATGCCGGTTTTGCAATAATCCGGGCATTGGCCGAAGACCTCGACCGAGATTTGATCGCTCGGGCCCAACCGGTATTCTTTGAGGTAATTGTTGTAGTACGGCAGTATCGCCTCTTCCTCAGGCGACTTCTGTTCGGCGGCAACCGGGCCGTCGGACGTGACCGTCGGTGCCGGCAGCGGAATAGTCTTCTCGCCATTCGGAGCGGCGGGGGCAAGTTTTTGGGCGTTTTTCTTTCCGTCTTTTGTCTTGCCGTCAGCCGTCTGGCCAAAGCTTGCTCCGGCGAGCATACATATGCTCAACGCAAATAATGTAATATTTCTCAATGTAAAAATACCTTTCATCTCAATTTCCTCTTCCCGCGTATAAAACGTCTATTAACAAGCCTTATCCAGATTTTCGGATCATCTCCCGCCTTTGCCAAAAAGCACGGTTTTGACCGTCTCGAAAACGATCACCATATCGAGCGTCAGGCTCTGATTTTTGATGTAATAAAGATCGTATTGCAGCTTTTGAATCGCATCGCTGACCGATGCTCCGTAAGGATATTTGATCTGGGCCCAGCCCGTCAATCCGGGTGCAACCAGATGGCGATGCTCGTAAAACGAGATCTCTTTTGCGAGCTGTTTTACAAAGTGCGGCCGCTCTGGTCGCGGCCCGACAAAGTTCATCTCGCCCTTCAAAATGTTCCAAAATTGCGGCGTCTCGTCGATCCTAAGTTTTCGGATGATCTTGCCGATACGTGTCACGCGTTCGTCGTTCGACACCGCCCACATTGGTTTGCCATCGGATTCGGCGTCCGTCTTCATCGAGCGAAATTTGATGACGTTAAACACATGGCCGTTTTTGCCAACGCGCTCCTGTTTATAAAAAACGGGGCCGCGCGATTCGAGTTTTATCAGAATGGCAGTGAGAAACGCGACCGGCAGTGCGACAACCAATCCGATCAATGCCAAAACGCGATGAAACAACTCGCGAACAACCGATTTAATGGGCGAGTCGCGTCGCCGCCCGGCATATATCAGCCACGATGGCCGCAGCATATCGACATGGACTTTGCCAGTGATGCGTTCAAAAAATGATGTGCATTCTTCTATAGATACATCTCCCGCGAGGCTCATTTTTAGCAAAGCCTCGGTTGGAAAAGCGCCTCGCCGCTCACGCACCGCGATCACGACACGGTCGATCTTTTCATTGCGGATAACATCTTCGAGATCGATCGCACGGCCGATGATCTCAGACTGTCCCAGCTTTTCACGCGGCTTGGCCCCGTTTTCCGAAACAAACCCGACGATGCGATAACCTGCGTCTCGCCGCTCCCACACGGCTTCAGCTGTATCCAGAGCCGTCTGTCCGGTGCCGACAACCAATATCTTTTCGCCGATGTCGGGATGCCCGGTCAACATGTGGATACATATCCGCCAGCCAAGCAGCAAACACAGAACGAGCGGAACCGATATGACCGACACACCGCGCCCGATCAACAGCGGCGGCACAAAATAGAAAAGCAGCGCAAGCAGCGCCCACGCAATGCCCAATGCCTGAACCAGCCGCAACATCAGCTCGCGGCGGTTGGTCATCACAATGTAATCGTAAAGATCGTAGAAATACAGGATCAGGATGCAGACAGCCGAAGCGAGGGCAATCTTAAGCCAGCCGTTCTTTGCATTCAGTTCATTTGCGGAACCGGCCACACCGAGGCGCAGGTACATTGCCAGTATCACGCCGCCATAAAGAATGGCTGCGTCTGCCAATATCAACCAAAATATCCTCGGACTAAATCGTGATCCCATTTGCTTTTTTTTGCCTGTCGATTACGGAGTCAATGATTCGTTTAGGCGTTTGTAGTTGTAATATCCGTAGTTGTAATGGGTCTCTTCGAGCACATCTTCGCTTTGATTGAGAACAACGCCGAGCAATCTCTCTTTGGGCAGCGGGTCGAGTATGCGGTCGATCGCACTGTATTTCGTCCGGTTCGCTCGCACGACGAGGATCGCTCCGTCGGCCTGATTTATAAGAACGGTCGCATCGGTAAAGATGCCGAGAGGCGGCGCGTCCACGATGATGTAATCAAACATCTCGCGTGCCTCACGCAGAATTTCCTTGAATCTCGGCCCCGATATCAGCTCGGCAACATCGTTGCGGGCGTCGCCGCCGGGCAGAATATGCAGACCCGAAGGTTCGAGCCGAACAATAGATTCCGCAAGCGTCGCCTCTCCGGCAAGAACGTGCGAGAGGCCTTTATCAGTCTCGATGCCGAGATAATCGGCCAGGCTCGGCATACGCAGATCGCTATCGATGACCAAACATTTAACGCCGTCGGTCTGCGCCAGCATCCACGAAAGATTGAGAGCCGTCACCGATTTCCCTTCGCTCGGGTTGACGCTCGCGACCACGATCGACTGCAGCTTTTGCCGCTGGCTTTTGTGCAAAACGTGGGTTCTGAGGCTGCGATATTCTTCGCAATAGTTCGAATGCGGGTGCGTTATCGAGATAAGACGTGGCTCAACGCGTTCCGTGTCGACGGTCCAACTGACAAAGTCAGGCAGAGTCTTCGCCGCGGAACGCGTTGAGATTTCAGCGTTCAATTTTGCCCCGGCAGTAATGTCCGATTCCAAATCAGGGAGTGCCGTCCCGATCAATGAATCCGGCTGCCCTATGAACGCTGAACCTGGGTTACCGATCTTAAAGTCCGATGAGAGCAATTCGGGCTGCATATTTGCTCGCCGTCCGTTGCGGTCAAACGGGACTATATTCTCCAACGACATTTCACTGCCGTTCGGATCCTCGGTACGCTTTTTCTGTAATGCTCGCAGGATGCTCATCTTTAAATACTCCTTATTTTCCTCTCGGGGCCGCAGCTTAATGCCGGGCCGCTTCTATTAATTAAAATTTGTGAAGTGACCCTACAAAGTCGTCCAGTTCGA
>JAYVER010000378.1:0-2816 GCA_043748725.1 Chloracidobacterium sp.
AATCGCCCTCGCAAGACGTTAGGCTTTCAAACGCCCAACGAAGTCTATTTCAAAGATCACGAGCAATCAAAAGTTGCACTTACTACTTGAATCTAAGTAAACCGTTAACATAACTGTCCGGATCAAACACCATCAGATCGTTCACTTGTTCACCGATGCCAACATAACGGATCGGCAGATTTAGTTCCTTGGCAATGGCAACGGCGATTCCGCCTTTGGCTGTGCCGTCGAGTTTTGTCAGGACAATGCCGGTCACATCGGCGGTTTTCATAAATTGGCGTGCCTGCTCGAGGCCGTTTTGACCGGTGACAGCGTCGATTACTAGCAATGTCTCATGCGGAGCACCTTCGACCTCGCGTGACGAGATGCGTTTCATTTTTTCAAGCTCAGCCATCAAATTGGCTTTGTTATGAAGCCGACCGGCCGTATCGACGATCAATACATCGGAATTTCTGGCTTTCGCGGCCTGCAAAGCGTCAAACAGAACCGCCGCCGGGTCAGTGCCCTGTTTTTGCTGGATTATCTGGACCCCCGCACGCTCGGCCCAGATCTCGAGTTGATCGCTGGCAGCCGCTCGAAATGTGTCCGCCGCACAGATCAGGACGTCGTTTCCTTCGGTTCTGATTCGCTGCGCTAGTTTGCCGATGGTCGTAGTTTTGCCGACGCCGTTCACGCCGACGACCATTAAAACATATGGCTTGATATTTTCGGGAATCAGGCGTTCGTCGGCGACGCCTTTTTCTTCGGAATGGTGGAGAATATCGAGCAGCTCGCGTTTCATCGCCGCTTTCAGCGCCCCAAGATCGTTGATCTCCTGGCGCGAAACCCCACGCCGGATCGAGTCGAGCACCTGCATCGTCGTTGCCACGCCAATATCGGTCGAGATAAGCATCTCTTCCAATTCATCAAGCAATTGATCGTCGATCTGTTTCCGACCCTCGAATATCGTATCGAGACGGTTATTGATCGAATGCCTCGTGTTTTCGATGGCCTTGGTAAAGCGAACGCCGATCTCACGCTCGACCGCCGCTTCCTGTGCCTTTAATTCTTCGACCGTTTTATCGAGCCCGAGCACCGAGCTCGAAAATGTATCTTCTTTCTTCCTACGCCAAAAGAACGCCATATAGTTTATTATCCAACCGCTTTGTCCGAACCGCGAGCGGCAGCGACCGGGGTTTTTCCTCCCAGACCGCAAACTAAAGAGTATAAAAAAATATCGCACGCTGAACAACGTGCGATATTCGCGAGCACTTGCCCAAGCCGCAAACGAACGCGACCGCGATTTCTGGACAAACAAATGCGATGTCCTCGAAGACGCGATAGATCAGGCAGTTTACAAGCTTTACGATCTGACAACTGACGAAATACGGCTGATTGAAAATTCCTAAGTCGGTGAAACCGACGATATATTTGTAGCCCACGGTGCAAACCGTGGGTTCGGTGATCCCAAAGTTCTGAGCCATCGAAGACGGCGGCATATGTCACCGTCTTCGACGGTTAGCGTTTTATTGCGTATCAAACCCACATCTCGCGACGTGGGCTACAAATATTTCACCGTCTTCGACGGTTAAGGCGCCGCCAACGAGCGCGACGGCGATTTCTGGACAAACAAATGCGACAAACTAGAATCCGACATCGACACCGCTGTCTATAAACTCTACGACCTGACGCCGGACGAGATAAAGCTGATCGAGAATTCGTAAAGCGGACCAACAATTCATCAAACCCCGATAAATACTGACTAAAACGCGATTGTTATAACTTTCACGCCTAAGACTGAACGGTTCCGTCTTAAGACAGAATCATTTTCGGGTAAGACAGAATGGTTCCGTCTTGAGACGGAATGAAATCCGGGCAAGACGGAAGCTCAGATTTAGTAGACGGACGCGAGGATTTGCAATACGGACGCAGAGATTTATTAGACAGACGCAAAGATTTATTAGACGGACGCAAATTATGGCGACAAGAAGTGACTGGTTCCCGACACGGCTCGCGGATCGTAAAGGGCCAACTGAAGTTGGAACTCCAAACAAAGTCTAAATAGGTAATTTCAATCGGTCTGACGCCTTAAATAGTGCGAATCCGATCACGCACGAGAAGACGACCGAGAAATAAAAGCTAAACAGGCTGCCGATTGCACGGGCCGGGACGTTGCCGACGCCGGGCATGTCAAAGGCGGACAGCAGCAAGCTAAGAACACCGCCGATAAAACCCGTCATAACAGCTACGACGAGGCCCATCAACAAAATCTTGACGTAATCGACGCCCAGACGGCGAATCGTGTCAAAGCCCACCGCCGGATTTAGCGTCGCCGCGAACGAACGCGTATAGCCCGCGACCGCGCACGCCGCCGGGAAATAGAAAAGACCCCAAAGCGTGCAGATACCGGCGAGCAGCAAAAACAATACGCCATAGCCGAGAACCTTTTTGATGAGAGCGGTACGCTCAGTGGCGACTGTTTCGGGCGTTTTGCCAACAACGGATTCGAGCTGGGCTTTACGCTGCTGCTGGATCAGTTGATTTGCCCGCTCAACATTTAATTCACTTTCGTCTATTACTTTGGGTTGGGTGTTGCTCGCATCGGGTTGGGTCGTGGAGTTTTCCATTGTCTCGACACGCGCTTTTTGCTGGTCGGAATCTTTTTTTAGAAGCTCTTTAACTCTTTCGCTTTGCTGCACCGCATTTGCAGCGTATGGCAGCTCAGGAGCGACGGTTCTCGAGGCGTCGGACTGAAGGCCGTTCATCTCTTTGTTGACCGAGCTGATGACCATAAAGAATGCCACCAAAGCGACGGCGATAAGCGGCCCAAAAGACGC
>JAYVER010000379.1:0-7432 GCA_043748725.1 Chloracidobacterium sp.
TTTCCACTATTATAAAGTTCCCGCCGAGCATTACTCTTCTCCAAATAGTCGAAAAGACTTGCGGCCGACACGCGTCGGCCGCGTTTTTTTGCGTTCCGGGTCAGGGATTTAGAAAAGAAAGAAATAGAACACGGATTTAACTGATCGAACGGGTATTCGCGGATAATTTTTTCCAATTTTTAAATCACAAAATTAAGTATTTCGCTTGTCGGATCGGTGCAAATCCGTCAAATCCGTTTTATCCGCGTTCTATTTTCCGGATTCTTGCCGTTTGGAAACACCAAAAAGCCGTTTGTCGCGACGAAAAAGCCGTTTGGAACGCCAAAAATACCTCTTTGGAAAAGCCGTTTTTTCAGAAAATCCGCGCCCGACTCGCCTCACCCCGCCACGCTGACCTCACAAAGACACTCGCCGTGAGCGATGCTCATCTCATCACTCGAATCGACTGGATCAATCGCCTCACTTCGCCGCCGAGTCGTCAACCGGATCAAGGCATCCGCGAGGCGGCTTTAGCCATCTTTTCCGCGACAGCGGCACATAGCCCCGTCGTTTACGGCGGGTTAATGGCCGATGTTGATTACCAGCCCGTTTTAACGGGCTTACCGGTTGACGGTTTTGTCAGAACCGGGAGCGATAGCGACTGGGTTCTTAAGGACGTTGAAACGCCCTCTCATATCACAGCCGAACCTGACCACGCCCTAAAGGGACGTGGCTATACAAGAAAAGCCTCGTGAACGAGGTTCCCCCGCAGGTTACATAGCCCCGTCGTTTACGGCGGGGTCAATGGCAGATGTTGATTACCAGCCCGTTTCAACGGGCTTAGCGTTCTGCGGCTTAAGCCGGAAGAGGTAAGGACGTTGAAACGCCCTCCTAATTTCTACCGCTATCGAACCACGCCCTAAAGGGACGTGGCTATGCAAGAAAAGCCTCGTGAACGAGGCTACTTCCCAGACCTCTAATCATCCAATATTCAGTCTCGAAATCATTGTGTTAACCTGATTTTTCAACTATGAAATATCCGAAAGATATTTACATGAGTCCCCGCAAGGCAATTCAAAGAGTTTCGCAAATATTGAATCGTTGCGAGTGTCCGTCTAAAAAGATTTATTTCGGAGGGTATAAGGAAGAGAGAGAAGCACTTGTTGCGGCAACCGTCCTGCTTGCAATAGAGGAGCAAATGGGCGAGCGTTTTTGGCTCCAATGTGCTGAGCATATTCAAATGGATATTGATATTGAGATCGTAGGTCGGTCCAACCGACCAAATGCGGATTTCGAATCAAGGGGACGATGGCAGATCACGGAATTTGAATCACATAAGGAGAATTTTATTGATGTCGTGCTCAATAAACTAAAACCTGGTTACGTGCCCGGACAATTGGATTTGATTGTAAATGTCCGCGACAAAAGTGGCTGGACGTTTATCCCAGATGAATTGGCAAAGGAATTGCGAAGTTTCGATTCAAAGTATCGCTCAATCTGGCTAGTTTGTGACGATGTTGGAGACCCTTGGTTTTACAATGTCGTGCAACTTACTCCCGATGTATATGTCAAAAGGTTTAATATTAATGACGCCTTGGAGGGCGCAGTCAGTCCGGATTTTATACGCAGACTCCCAAGTTTCGGTAAATACGAAACCGCCGAAACGGAATACTTACTAAAACTTCCACAATGTCCAAAGTGCGGTGCCGAGTAATTGGGAGAGTATTCTTGGAAGACACTACTAGAAGCCGAGTTTCCCCTGATCGTCGATTTCCGCTTGAACGCGCTCGGCTTGTTTGTATGTTTGCAGATTGGGCGGGAGGTCGACGGTTTTGCCGGCTAACAAATCTTCGACGGTTAGTATCTGCAAACGTGGGCAGTCTTTGTTCCAGCCGGGGGAGTGGTAGAAGCCTTTTTCGGCGGCTTCGGTTTTCATTGGGCCGGTTGGTGGTTCGAGTGTGAGAAATACTCCGATGGCGGCACCTTCGCGTTCGACGGTTCCTTTGAGATCGCGGATGTACGAGACATTGATGTTGTGTCCGCCTTTGACTGATACCATTACACGCTTTGCCTCCGCTGAAATAATCTCGACTTTTTTCCAAAGCCCCTAACGAGCTTTATATGTAATTTGAACTGTTAGTTGCCCCAAATTGTCAGTGTAAGCATCAGCCGTAGGTAAGTCGTTCATTCCTAAATAAAGTTTTCCGGAAGCTGGGGTCCTTCCAGAATAATTCTCTCCGACTACGAAAGTGTTTCCCCCAATTTTGCCGATAAGCGCACCTAAACTAGCTGATTGTATTGTCGTTCCCGGATGAAGATGACCAATCCCGTTAGCACTGTAGTATTCCGGTGGGTTATTGCCATTGGCCCAACTTCCAGAAGCTTGAACCGTAATGTCTGAAGGGTCGATCAAGGTAATTCCCGTATCAGTCCACATTGTTTTTGCATCAACGGTAATGGTTTTAGTTTCAGTCCAGTTTGCAAGATGGTCGCCAGACTTTCTCGCCCACTCAGAGCCAGGAAACTGCGAAATAAGTTGAGTAAAATAAGTTTTGGCTTGTGTTTTGTCCGAAGACATCAGACGTTCAGCTAATATATAAGTTGCTTGGGCGGTGTTCGCACCGGATGGAAATAACGTTAGATATTTTTTAGCGGCGTCCATTTGTGCCGTGTCGCTTAACTCCGTATCAATATTTGCGAGAAAGAAGAATTGCTCATCTTTCTCAATCGCAGGGTCGTATTCTTTGGCTTTAATTAGAGCGGCGTTTGCTCTGGATTTGTCAGTTTTCGCAAGAATTTTTCCGATGTCATAACAACGCTTGCTTGCCTCCGATTTAAGACTATTGTCCATAACGATTGCCGTGTTTAATTCTGGTTCCGCCAAGGATGACGAGCCACTTCCCAAGTAGGCAGTGCCAAGAAGCATATGCGCTTCAGCATTCTTCGGATTGGTTTGAATTTCCTGCCTGAGAAGAATAATCGCTTGGTCAAACATTCCAGCGTCGAGAAACTCCTTTGACTTTGTAATTTCCTTCGAGGCAAAGCAAGCAGAAATAAACAAAATCGCGAGGAAAAGAATCAGGGATTTTGGGTTAAAGTTCTTAAGCATCGATCCTCCTTAAGTTTGGTTCTCATCAAAAATAAGCTATTTCTCCCTTTTTCACAACAAAATCTTCAATAATGCGAAGCGGTCGGGTCGCAGTGGAGATAGAGCGAGCCGGTCGGTTTTAGGACGCGGTGGAGTTCTTTTAGGCGGACGGCCATCATGACGAGATAGGCGAGCATCTGGTTGGTGCCGATGAACTGGCGAAAGCTCTCGATCATGCGGCCGACCTGATCGGGTTCGTTTATCAGTTCGTTGTAGGTATGCTCGGCGGCGATGTTCCAATGCCAAGTGTCTTCGAACGCCGTGATCTGCGATTCGCTGTCGCTGCCCGATTCGTTGCGGAACAACACGTTGTAATTGCGGTTGCTGTTAAATGGCGGGTCAAGGTAAACGAGATCGACTGACTCGTCTTTGATGTAGTCACGGAGTATCTTCAGATTGTCGCCGTAGTAAAGAGTGTTCATGGGGTGATAAGAAATTCACGCTAAATTTAACACTAAGCAGTATTCTTGGCAAGAAACTAGGGACGAAGCCCTCTTTGCGGAGGCCTGCGCGTGAGCAAGGGCGTAATCCGCAACTTGAATGTTACGTCCTTGCTTACGCGCGGGCTTCTGCATTTCATGAACCCAGTCGCCTCCCTCCACCCCGGCCTGCGGCCACCCCTCCTCAGGCAGGAGGGGAGCAAATCTCCCGGTTCTGACAAGGTCTTGACATATTGTTGCATTTGTGATACATTATTTTATGTAGAGGACAAAATATGATAGAGCATTGGACTGAATTTGAGGGGAGCCCGAACAGGGTTGATCGGGAAACGCCGCGGGTGACGTTGAATAGTCGCGGGGTGATGCTGCTCAATCGAGTGGCGTATGACGCGCTGGGGATGCCGGCGGCAGTTAAGCTGCTGTTTGACGAGAACCGGAAAGTGATCGGGCTAAAACCGGAAGATATTAGGCGGGTGAATGCATTTCCGGTCAAACAAAAAGACAAGTTTTACAACCGCACGATCCACGCCAGCCCGTTCTGCAAGCATTTTGGTATTCGCATCGAGCGGACGGTGCTGTTTAACGAAGTCGATGTAACCAGCGAAGGCGTGATGAAACTCGAACTTGGGAAAACCATAACTATCGGGAACGGGTCGTATTGAAAAGAATGGAAAATTGAGAATGGATAATGGATAATTGGTGGAAGTGAAAAGTGAAAAAGTGGAACTGTTCGATGAAAGGTTTTTTTGATTTCTGACAACTGACAACTGACCACTGACCAAATTATGTATTGCGAGAATTGCGGTGCTGAGAATTCGGAGACGGCTAAGTTTTGCCGTAAGTGCGGAGAGCTGGTCGAGGCTGAGGAAGAGACGCGGGTGGCGGTGCGGCGGGCGGATGATGACGACGGCGTAAGAGAGAACCACCCCGGCCTTCGGCCACCCCTCCTTCGTAAGGAGGGGAGCTTTTTAGACGCGGGGCAGGAGTATTTACCACCTGTGCAACCAACCACCCCGTCAGCCGAAGCGGCTGCCACCCCTCCTCTGACAGGAGGGGAGCTTGAGCGGGAGATCTTTTCGATCAGTCCGACGCTGGTTTTTGTTAAGGCCGGGTATGTTTTGGCGGCGGTTGGGGCTTTGCTGCTGGTGGCTATTGTGAGCGCCTTTTTATCAAATTTTATTTCGACCTGGATCGCCGTGCTGATCGGGCTGCTGCTGTTTTTGATACCGGCTTTTTACCATTTCAGGCAAAAGCTTGTGCGATATACGCTGACCGATTCGTGCCTTGAGATCGACTCGGGGTTTGTTTCGCGGACGACGCGGAATGTTCCCGTAAAGTGGATACAGGATGTAACCGTTTCAGCGACCGTCTCGCAGCGAATTCTCGGTTTTGGCGATATCATCATCGACAATGCCAGCGAACAAGGCGGCAAAGTCGTCCTAAAAAATATCAATAGGCCTAAGCAATACGCCGACGTGCTGCTAAAGCAAATGCGACGGATAGACCGCTAAAATGCAGAATGCATAATGCACAATGAAGAAACCCTCCTAATTCTGCATTCTGCATTCTGCATTATGAATTATTCAATTTTCCGGGCTTGCTCTTCCATCAGCGGCGTTGATTCGTCTTCGTCGGATTTCGAATAATATTTGTAATAACCCGAGCCGTAATAGTAATACTCGTCCGAGTTGGATTTGATGCCGTTGAGGACGACGCCGTAGATGCGGGCTCCGATGTTGCTGACGCGGTGTTTGAACTGCTTCATCAGGTGGAGCGAGCTCTTATTGGCCATCGCGACCAGCACGACGCCGTCGACGAGCGTTGATAGGATGGATGCGTCCGTAAACGAGATCGCGGGCGGCGAATCGATAATCACGTGCTTAAAGCGGCCGGAGAGAAACGTGAGCAGATTGCGCATCTCGTTCGAGCTGAGCAACTCGGCCGGGTTAGGCGGGATCGGGCCGCTGGTGATGATCTTCAGTCGCGGCATGTCCGGATAAGTACGGATCAGATTTTCTGTGTTTTTATCACCCGAAAGATAGTTGGTCAGCCCGTTTGTATTCTCGAGGCCAAAATGACTGTGAAGCCGAGGCCGCCGCAGATCGCAGTCAATAATAACGACGTCGACATCTGATTGGGCAAGCGTGATCGCGGTGTTAATGGCGGTCGTTGTTTTGCCCTCTGACGGCTGAGACGACGTGACAAGTATCGTCTGCGGCGGCTTGCCGGCGGACGAAAACAGTAAGCTGGTGCGCAAATGGCGGTAGGCCTCGGCCATCGGCGAATTACGGTCTTCCATCGTTATAAGCGCCGCATGCGATCCTACGCCGTTGCCATTTGTTGACCCCGCGAGCAGCTTTCGCTTTTCAGTGTTCAAATAATGAGGGATCAGAGCCAGTGTCGGCAGACCGAGATGGCGGGTCACGTCGTCGGATGTGCGGACCGAATCGTCGAGGTAATCGAGTAGAAACGCCAGGCCGATGCCAGCGCCAAGCGAAAGAAACAGAGCGACGAGTATGTTGCGGCCACGCTGCGGGCCTATAGGCGTCGTAGGCGTAACGGCATTGCTCTGGAGCTTGATATTTTTCGGGGCGTCGCTGGCGAGGGCGAGGTCCTGCTCTTTTTCACGCAGGTTATAAGCGTCCAAGAGATCGCGGTTCGATTTAAGCTCGTTTTTTTTGCCGATGATCGTGGTTTCAGCCTGGCCCTCAACGTTGGCCTTTGCCGCCCCTTGTTCGAAAGCGGCACGCTGCCGCTCTTCACGCTGCTGGGCGGCCGTTAGCACGGCACGGAGGTTGGCGAGCTGTTCGCGACTAGCATCCTCCTCGAGTTTTTTGCCTTCGGTTTTGATCTTATTGGTAACTTCCGTAATAATGCGTGTCTTTTGTGTCTGGAGTTCCTGAATCTCGGCCTCGACCGCGACTACATCTCTATAGGCAGGTGTGTATTTTGTCAGGAGCTCCTTTTTCTTTTGCGTTTTTTCGTCGATCTTTTCGTCGATCCCCTGAATGCGTTTTTCCAGTTCCGCTTGTTTTTTTAGGTTAGCACTGCGAGCTTCCTGAATTCCCTTATTTTCACCGGTGACGGCGAGAATGTCGCCATTCTGACTAGCTGCCAATGCGGCGGTATACTCCGCCTGGGCTTTATTGGCAAGACTTTGTGCCTCGCGGTACTGGCTCAACAGCTGCTGTAGGTCAGTGGCGCGAACCTGATCGCCCTTTTCCTGCAGCGGCAGATTTGCGTCTTTCATGGCCTGGATCAAAGCATCCTCTTCCTCGCGGATCGTCGCTCTGAGATCTTCCTGGGATTTTCGCAGATTCTTAAGGGCTGTTTCGGCACCACCAGTCTCGCGGTCTCTATCTTCCGCGATAAAGAGTTCGGCGACCTTATCCGTAACTTTTGGCGCAACAGCAGGGTTTGTGGCGTGCAGCGTCAGCGTGACGAGATTGGTGCGGTCCTGCTGTGTGACGGTCAGGCCATTAACGAGAATACCGGCAAAGGCATCGGCACGTCGATTTTCCTCCGGGGTAAGATCGGCCACGGCGGATTTGCTGTCGGCATTGCCGCTGACGATGGGAAGCGAGTTTTCCGGGTCGTCTGTTTTCTGGCCTCGCGAAAACAGCGAACGCAAGCCCCCTAACAACCCACGACCCTGATCGCCAAAGAGATTTGCGTCGCGTTGCAGGCCGAGGGCGATCACAGCCCGTTTCATCAAGGCCGGATCTTTCAAAAGCTGAAGCTGGGTGTTGTAATATTTTTGATCGTCGCCAAAATTGATGTTAATCGCCTCTTTTTGCGTTTGCGGCGGTTTGCGCGGCTCGATAATCATGCCCGTGTTGACTTCGTACTCAGACGGCAAGCGGTA
>JAYVER010000380.1:0-19369 GCA_043748725.1 Chloracidobacterium sp.
GCAAAAACTACGCTCAAATGCCGCGTGCCCCAGATCGAGTATGGCAGCAGCCAGCTTGCAGTGAACGCGACGCCGATAGGCACAATCACGAAAATAAACAGTAGATAAGCCACTTGCTTTTCGTTTTCAGATCGGAGCCTCCACCTCCCAAAATATAAAACAACCCCGATCATGAAGATCAACAGTAATGGAATGGAAACACGATAGATCGACATCGGCTCGACGCTGCTGGCGGCATAGTAGAAAGGCTCGATAAGGCTGAGTTTGAATTGGATGAGAGGCAATATTCCGGGTCGGGTCATCCATCCTATGTTTTGGTCCAGTCCGGAACCTGTTTGTGAGGCTTGAATAATTTCAGCAATCCACGGAGCAAAACTAACGAGCGTGATCACAAACATCACCAACATCGGCCTCCATCGGGCCTTTTGGAATAACAAAATCGCTGCTATTTCGGAAACAATGACGAGCCAGCCGAAATAGTGCGTGTAAACCAGTAAAAAATTGATCAAGAGCAACGGAACAAAGCTGTTGCCTTTGTTGAAATATCGGACAAACAGCCATATCGAAAATAGCGACAAGCAAAGCAAAAGGCTGTACATTCGCACTTCTTGAGCATATTTGATCAGAGAGCCGTTTATGGCTAAAAAGAAAAGAGCGAGAACTCGAGTCCAAAAGTCGAGTTTGAGTTCACGGCAAATTGAATTGAAGGGGAATATGGCGATGACCGCAAAAATTACTGGGAACAGTCTCAGCCAAAACAGGCTCTCGCCGCCGACGCCGATCCAGAGTTTTAGCAAGACATAGAACAAGGGCGGGTGGATCAGGTCGAGAGCTACGAATGGGAGAATTTCATTCCACGAATGCTCAGCCGCATGAACGCTGAAAATCTCGTCAAACCACAGGCAGGAGTCCGTCAGATGCCAAAGCCGGATGGCAACATACGCCGCTACGAGCATGCCCATTACCGCAAATTGAAACGGTCTTAAGCGCTTCATTTTAGAGTTTTACGCTGTCGCAGAGTTTGCCGCCGATGCTTGTGTAAAAGAGGGGCACTTCCTTGAAAGTGTCAGTGTCACGACAGTAGGAAAGGCAGCGGTCGTAGGGTTTGGAATAAATATGGATACTGACAGCACGTTGATCATACTCGGCGAGGTTTAGGATCTGGTGGACTGGTTGTTCTAACTCGACCTTGGCGGCAAGGCAGTCGGCTAGCTCGAAGTTATCTGTTTCAACGAGTTTGCAGTGTCCGCGCGATTCTTCGATCTCGGCAACCGCAAAGTTTTGACCGCGGAGTCGCCCAACAGGCACGGTCATCCAACATTTCTGATCCGAGTGGTTGTGTATACGCGAAACCTGGCCCTTTTCCCAACATATCGCCATCGCCTCAAAGCGGTCGTCTTTATAGATCAGATTTCGGGTATAAAAATCAGGGCTCCAATGAAAATATTTGGTTATGGAATTAACTTCGACAGGTGTATCAGCCAGAAACTGATACACGTTATCACAAGTAAAATCGTCATCGTTTATTGAACGAAGGCCGCTGATAACTATATCTATCGGGTAGTTCTGCATTTGAATAAGTGAACTAATTTTGTTGCGCTTTTTTCAAAAAGTCAACAAATTCAGACACGTTTCTGGTCAATCCGGGAAAACTGCTGACGGTTTTTCCGCTGCTATCCACAATGGCATAAAACGGAAGTGCGACAGTTCCGAACGTATCCTGTTCCATTTTTTGCTGGCGTTCGTAAATGTCGCCTTCGCCATCCGTGTAAAGGCGGACGAGGATAAATTTTTTCAATTCGTCCTCAACCTCTTTTTTCGGGAAGACGTTGGCTTCCATCCAACGACAGTTCGTGCAGGTGTAGCCGGTGAAATCAATAAAAACACGCTTGTTTTCAGCCTTGGCTTTAACCAAAGCGGCGTCGTAATCATTCATGATCCATTTCAACTCTTCGCCGCCTCTGCCAAACGATCTCGACGACAACTCGCTGAGATCGGGCGGCAGGAACGATTCTACTTCACCCAATTTCGCACCGAAAAGACCAGTCAGTAGGTAAAAGCCGACAGCGAGACTGATAACTGCCGAGATCATCCGAAACGCTCCCAGACGTTCAGGCTTAGAATCGTGCGAAAGCTGAAATTTACCGAGAAGATAGATCGCGAGAACTAGGGCGACCGCGATCCAGACGGCGAGGACAACATCTCGTGTGAAAAAGCCCCATTTCCAAACGAGGTCAACGTTCGAGATGAATTTCATCGCCGCCGCGACCTCCAGAAAGCCCATCGCGACCTTGACGGAGTTCATCCAGCCGCCGGCACGCGGCAGTTGGGAGATCAACTGAGGAGCAAGTGCCAATACGAAAAATGGCAGAGCAAACACAGTCGAGAAGGCGAGCATACCGACGAGTGGCATTTTCCAACTTCCCTGAGAAGCCGATACTAGAATCGTCCCAACAAACGGTGAAGTGCAGGTGAACGAGGTCAGCGAAAACGTCAGACCCATCAGCAACGCACCGACAATGCCGCTTCCCTCACCCTCTTTACTGCGCGTGAGTGCATCGAGTTTTGATAGTATGCCGCTCGGAACGGTGATCTCGTACGCACCGAAAAGATTGAATGCAAAAAACAAAAAGATCGCTGTAATTACGAGATTGATCCACGGATTTGACGCAAAAAGATTGATCCCGGCCGCACCGACAAAGATCGCGAGCAGCATTCCCAACAGCGTAAACGTCGCAATGATCCCAATCGAGTAGATCAAGGCAAGTTTGACAGATTTAGCCCGGCTGCCGGCCGCGTGATTAGTAAAATATGAAACCGTGATCGGTATCATCGGAAACACGCAAGGCGTAAGCAGCGACAACGCTCCCAGCGAAACCGCAAGCCATACAAACGGCCAAATATCGGTCGGGGTTTGGTTATTGGGAGCAGGCGCCTGAGCATTAGAAACAGATGGTGATGGTTCCGGACTGACTGCTGACTGCTGACTGCTGATTGCCGATCTCTTTACATCTTCAAAGCCGGTAAATGTCACCTTCACGGTCTTTGGCGGCAAGCAGGTTGTCTCATTACAGACCTGATATCTTACGTTGACTGCGAAATCGTCCACGTTCGACGCCGCGAGAGATTTCACGTTGAAATCAAATACGGCTTCTTTGAGAAAGAACTTCGTCTCGATCTTAAAGTTTTCATCAAATTTCTTGACCGGTGGCGGCGATGTGATCTTGCCGTCGATGGAAAATAATTCCGGCATCGCGCTCGTTATCGTCGTCGGGATCGGGCCGCCTTCGGGCTGCTCGACTGCGTACAAATGCCATGGTGCTTCGATCGCGGCACTGAGACGAACCTTGAAAAATTTGAGATTTTCGGCTGGTTTTCCTTTCGCGTCGGATAGGAGCGACCACGTGACCGGATTTTGAGCAAACCCGGTCACAACGAAAAATAATATAAAAAATAAAGAGCTTAGGACGGTTCGCTTCATAACGGGACAAAAAATAACTATCAAACTATATCACTTTGGTAAAAAACCGTTGAGTCTTCACGCGAGGCGATTCTTTTGCAGATTCCATGCCTCTGGCTTATAATACTGTTTTTATATTAACTTATTCATTTTGCCCTTTTTTAGTGTGACGGAGGATTTGATTTTGCCAAAAGCAGCAACCCGCCAAAAACCAATAGCCAAGTCGGCCAAGGTTTCAACGAACGGCACAGGTCAGACGCTCGAAAAGATCGTCAAAAAGCATGAATTCACCGATTTCGTTGAGGTCGAACAGGCGAAAGCCGAATATAACGCACGACGGAAATCGCAACTCGAATCGATCAAGAAAACGGACAAGAAACTGCTTCGTGAGATGCTTTACCAGATGGTCCTCGGTCGCCGCTTCGACGAAAAGTGTGCTGAGGTTTATCGGATGGGCAAGATCGGCGGCTTTTGCCACCTGTATATCGGCCAGGAAGCGATCGGCGTCGGCTCGATGATGGCCCTCAAACCGACCGATATGGTCATTACGGCTTATCGCGACCATGTCCAGGCAATGATCAAGGGCATTTCACCCGAAGCAGTGATGGCCGAGCTTTACGGCAAGGCAGGGGGCTGCGTCGGCGGCAAAGGCGGCTCGATGCACATGTTTTCAAAAGAACATGAATTTTACGGTGGCCACGGCATCGTCGGCGGCCAGATCGGCGTCGGAACCGGCATGGCATACGCTGCAAAATATAAGAAATCGGGTCAAGTCGTAACGTGCTTCTTTGGCGAAGCGGCTGTAAACCAGGGCATATTTCACGAATCGCTCAACATGGCTCAACTCTGGAAACTGCCATGCATTTTCATTTGCGAAAATAATCAATACGGCATGGGGACATCGCAGGAACGAGCAATGAGCTCCGCCAGCATCGCCAAAAAAGCCGAAGCATTCGAGATGGCCAACGAGTTTGTCGATGGAATGGATGTAATGGCAGTTCGCGACGCTACCTTGAGAGCAATCGAGCGGGCCCGAAAGCATTCGTTGCCGACACTGCTTGAAATCCGAGCGTACCGTTTCATGGGCCACTCGATGTCCGATCCGGGCAACTATCGAACCCGAGACGAGATCGCGAAATATCAGGAACGCGATCCGATCGTTCTCTTCAAAGACAGTTTGAAAGAAGCAAAGATTTTGGGTGATAAGGACTTTGAAAAGATCGAAAAAGAGGCTGTTGAGACGGTCGCAAGAGCCGTGGAATTCGCGGACGCGAGCCCGCTGCCAGCCGAAAGCGAGCTGTTAAGTAATGTCTATGCAGAATAGAGATTTTCAACGCAAAGACGCGAAGCCGCAGAGACGCGAGGCTTTTTTAGAGATAATCTTTGCGGCTTAGCGTCTTGGCGACTTTGCGTTAAAACCAGATCATAATTTTATGGCTTTACTTACGATTCGCGACGCCCTGAATCAGGCGTTGCGCGAAGAAATTTTGAGAGATGAGAACGTCTTCGTAATGGGCGAAGAGGTCGCCGAATACGATGGGGCATATAAAGTCACGCGTGGGCTATGGAAGGAGTTTGGCGATAAGCGTGTCGTCGATACGCCGATAACCGAGCTTGGCTTTGCGTCGGTCGGCGTCGGCGCCGCGATGGCGGGACTGCGGCCGGTGATCGAGTTTATGACCTGGAATTTTTCGATACTTGCGGCTGACCAGATCATCAATCACGCGGCTAAAATGCTTTATATGTCGGGCGGACAGTTCAAAGTACCTATAGTGTTTCGCGGCCCGAATGGCTCAGCGTATCAAGTTTCGTCACAGCATTCACAGGCTCTTGAGGCGTTTTATGCAAACTTTCCCGGCTTAAAAGTTGTAATGCCTTCGACGGCAGCTGACGCAAAAGGTTTACTCAAATCGGCGATCCGCGATGACAATCCGATCATTTTTCTAGAACAGGAACGCATGTACGGACTCAAGGGCGAGGTTCCTGAGGATGACGATTTCACAATCCCGCTCGGTGTAGCTGATATCAAACGCGAGGGAACGGACTGCACGATCGTCGCCCGTTCGATGACCGTGCCGCTCGCTTTGCAAGCTGCGGAACTGATGCAAACGGAATTTGACGTGTCGGTCGAGGTCATTGACCCGCGTACGATCAAACCGCTCGACATCGACACGATCGCGAATTCGGTAAAGAAAACTAACCGCCTCGTAATTGCCGAGGAATCACACTCATTTGCGTCCGTCGGCGCCGAGATCTCGTATCAGATCATGGACACAGCGTTCGATTATCTCGACGCTCCTATCAAGCGCATTTCGACTGCCGAGACTCCAATGCCTTACGCAAAGAACCTGGAGGAATTGGCATTACCGGATGTTGCGAAGATCGTCGCGGCGGTGAAGGAAGTTTGTTATTTGTAGATGGAATTTACCTGGGATCCAAAGAAAGCAGATAAGGTTTTGGCGGATATGGCGTAGATTTTGCGAAAATCGCTGATTTCTTTGCAGATTCTGTTTCGCTGGATTTGATAGACAAAAAACACTCAACGCCAGATGATAAAAGGTTTATAATTGTCGGGATGACGGCTAAATACGGATTGATCCTTTTGGTTTATTCGTTGCCCGATGATGATGAAATACATTTTATTACCGCGAGAAAGGCTGACAAGTGGCACACCATACAATATGAAGAAAATGTACGAGGAACTTGAAACGAGTGAGGAGTTGAAGGCTAGAGGGCTTCAACAAATAAAACGTAGATTTCATCCCAAGAAAGATGAAATGACATTAAAGGATTGTTGGGTCAAGTCTGAGATTTCTCTCAACCCTGATGTGTTGAAATTTTACAATTCGGATTCGAAAAAAATAAACGCGGTACTGCGCGACGTAATGGAAAAGAAAAAGCTAAGTCAAGAATTGCTTGCGGACACTGAATTTGTACGCCGTTTGAGAGAAAAGCTGGCAGCTGTAGGTAATGATCGATAAGAATACGGCCAAATTGAATTACAAACTTTCTCATCGCCCGATGGGTGTGTTTCAAATCAGGAACAAGACAAACGATAGGGTTTTTGTCGATTCGAGTACAAATATTCCGGGAAAGGTAAACCGGCATCGGTTTGCCTTGAATTTGGGCTCGCACGCGAGCAAGTCGCTGCAAACCGAGTGGAATGAACTCGGCGAATCAGCATTTGAATTTGAAACGATTGAGCCGGTCGAGCCGCGAGATGACGCAAATTATGATTACAAAGCTGATCTCATAACGCTCGAAGATCTATGGCTTGAAAAGCTTGAGCCTTACAACGAAAGAGGCTACAACGAGCGAAAGAAAACGCGGGCGGAAAGATTGCAGATGATCACCGCGAACCGGAAACTGTAAATTTTATGGCGGAAAAATTTTTAATGCCGAAGCTCTCGCCCACAATGGAAGAAGGGCAAATCTCGCGCTGGGTCAAAAACGAAGGCGACAGCTACGAGGCCAACGAAACGCTTGCCGAAGTCGATACGGACAAGGCGACAATGGAGATGACAGCACTGACAGCTGGCACACTTTTGAAAATTCTCAAAGGTGCAGGTGAAACAGCCCTGCTTGGCGAGGCCATTGCGATCATCGGAAACAAAGGCGAAGATATTTCAGCACTTTTGAGCGAAGTTTCTTCAAACGGGATAGCATCAAAATCAGCTATTGTGGAAACCGCGAATAAAAAAATCAAGCCGGATTTACAAAAGCCGGAAGCGCCGGCCGCAGGGAGTGTGCCTTCCGCGGGAATTCCGCAATCCACAAGCCGCACTCCGCAATCGAACGGCCGCCTGATCGTCTCGCCCATAGCAGCCCGTATGGCGGCGGAAAATGCGATTGATCTTAAATCGATCAGCGGAAGCGGCCCGAATGGACGGATTATTAAACGCGATATCGAGACAGCGCTTGAGTCCCAGACTTCAAGTCCCAAGTCTCAGGTCGAAAGGACTTTTACTCCATCAACGGTTGTCGGTGCATCGGCATTTCACGATGAAACAACATCGCAGATGCGCCGCGTTATCGCTAGCCGTCTGGCGGAATCGATTGGCCCGATCCCGACGTTTTACCTAACGATCGAGATCGAGATGGACAACGCGCTCGAACTCCGCAAACAGGTCAACGCGACCGTGTCCGAGGCTCAAAAGATCAGCGTCAACGACATTGTCGTGAAAGCGGCGGCGATGGCTTTGACCAAGCACCCCTTCGCGAATGCGTCGTATCAGGATAAAAGCATTCGATTTTACCAACAGGCGGACATCGGTGTCGCCGTCGCGATTGACGAAGGCCTGATCACACCGGTCGTTCGCGGAGCAAATCTGAAAGGATTTCTCGAAATTGCGGCCGAGATCAAAGACCTCGCAGCCAAGGCAAAAGCCAAAAAGCTGCAGCCGGACGAATACACCGGTGCAACATTCTCGATCTCAAATCTCGGAATGTTTGGCATTAAGGAGTTTACGGCGATCATTAACCCACCCGAAGCCGGCATTCTTGCGGTTGGCGGCGCGGCACCTGTGCCGGTCGTTCGCAACGGCGAGATCGTCGTTCACAACATTATGAATGTCACTATGTCATGCGACCACCGCGTCATCGACGGCGCGACCGGAGCGAAATTTCTGCAAACATTCAAACAGATGCTCGAACAGCCCGGGATGATGCTCGTTTAGGTGGCAAATCGCGAAACATCCATCGCGCCCTATCTGGCCTTGATCGCCGTTCAGTTCTTCTTCGGCTCCTTTCCGGTCATTGGAAAGGTCGTGCTAAAGATAGTTCCGGCGGTTTCGGTGGTGGGCTTTCGCGTTGCGATCACGGCTATTCTGCTGATGATATTTCAGGCGTTTCGCGGACGAATTTGGCTCAAGGAGAAAGGTGATTACTGGCGGCTCGCAGGCTTAAGTCTTTTCGGTGTTGTTTTTAACCAGTTTCTTTTTGTCACTGGCCTCTCGTTGACCAAAGCGTCAAATGCATCCCTTCTGGCCGTTACGATCCCTATTTTTGCTCTTACGGTTGGTTCTATAATCGGAGCCGAACGGCTTCGCGGGCTTAAGATCGCCGGCATTACTCTCGCGGCTGTCGGCGTCATTATTATTATCGATCCGCGTCGTGCATCCTTTTCCTCGGAAACGACGCTAGGAGACCTGCTGATCGTTCTAAATTCGCTTTCCTTCGGCATTTACGTCGCCACCTCAAAGGCTGTGGTTACCCGAAACGGAGCATTTCGTTCGATGATGTGGGTGTTTGTATTTGCTGCTCTGATTTGTGTCCCATTTGGGGCATATTCTTTTCCACACGTAGATATCTCGTCGATTGAGCCGATGATCTGGTTACTGATCGTGTATATCGCAACCTTTGCAACCGCTGTGCCGTATTTGCTCAACGCCTGGGCATTGGCAAGGGTCAATCCATCGACCGTCGCGGTTTTTATTTATCTACAGCCACTGATCGGGTTTCTGATGGCTGTCATTTTTCTGGGTGAACAAGTGGATTTCAAATTCTTTATTGCTGCTGCTTTTATATTTGCTGGTGTGTTTTTGGCCACAAAGAAATTCGTCGCGGCTGAAACTTGAGGTTGCCTTTTGCGTACATTCGGCATCTAATTGTGAAAAACATGGCGACGCAGATCAAACAGATCGACGATACACAAAATCGCAAAACGACCTTGCGGGTGGAAGGCGAGATGTTTCACGAGGATGCCGTTCTGCTTGAACGCATCGCAGTCGAGATCCGTTCCGAAACAGGCAATGCCGTCACCATCGACCTCGCCGATCTTGATTTTCTTGACAGCGATGCGGCACCGATCCTTAAAAGACTCATCGATCTTGACGGATTTGCGATCGACGGCATCGAGATATTTCTGCAAACGGTCGTCAACGATGTCGAACGCCACGGCGCCTGACCTGGCTCTGCACCTGACTTTTTCTCAAAAACCGATTACATTAAAGGGAATGAAAACCCAGGAAATAGCTGATTTTCTTTCCGCCGAACTCGTCGGCGAAGGCAACATAGAGATCGAGCGCGTGGCAGCTCTGGCAACCGCGTCAAACGCCGAAATCGCGTTCATTGAAAAGACCGCGGTTGAATTCGTTACGAAAGCATCGTGTCTTATCGTTCCTCTCGATTATTCATCGGACAATTCATTGCCGTACATCCGGACGCCTGATCCCAAACTTGCATTTGCCCGCGTGGCCGGGCAGCTTCATCCACCGAAAACGCGAGTCGGCAAGGTACATCCATCAGCCGTGATCGCCGAAAACTCAAAAATCGGCGCCGATGTATTTATCGGAGCGTTCACCTGCGTTGGCGAAAACTCGACCATCGGCGACGGCACGCATCTCCGAGCCGGAGCAAAAGTTGGCGATAACGTAACCATCGGACGCAAATGCGTGCTTCATCCAAATGTGTTTATCGAGGACGGCTGCACAGTCGGTGACAATGTCGTGCTGCACGCCGGTGTCGTGATAGGCGCGGATGGATTCGGGTATGTCCGGCTCCCCTCCTTGGAAAAGGAGGGGTGGCCGAAGGCCGGGGTGGTTCGCTCTTTGGCGCCGGAATCTATCCCAATGGCCGAAGAAAGAACCACCCCGTCAGCCGAAACGCCTGCCACCCCTCCTCCGGCAGGAGGGGAGCTAATTAAGTTTCCACAGATCGGCACCGTCGTTATCGAAGACAACGTCGAGATCGGTGCAAACTCGTGCATCGACCGCGGAGCATTGGGTGAAACCCGCATCGGGATGGGCACCAAGATCGACAATCTTGTCCAGATCGCCCACAACGTCCAGATTGGAAAGCGAGTTATCATTGCCGCCCAAACCGGCATCTCAGGCAGCACCGTGATCGAAGACGACTGCGTTATCGGCGGCCAGGTCGGCATGGGCGACCACGCCCTTATTAAAAGCGGCGCGGTGATCGGTTCTCAGGCCGGCGTGCTGCCGGGAAAGATCGTCCGGCCCGGCGTCTGGTGGGGCACGCCCGTCCAGCCGCTCGACGAATACAAACGGCAAAATGCCCACGTAAAAGGGCTCGCCCGACTCAAGGGTGAAATTAAGCAGTTGCGGGAGCAGATCGCAGCACTACGAATACGCGATTGATCCTTACAATGCAAAATGGCATTGACATGAACTTGCGCCAGCTAGGAGTTAACGACAATGAACACAAAATTAATAAAGTTAAGTGTATGTTGTTTGATCGCCTGCTTAACCGTTATCGGAATATTATTTGCTAAAGCCGAATATAGTAAGAATGGCTCGGCACGTTGGCATCGAAAAGCCTCTTGACATATGACATTCTCAGGTTCACAATGGTGCGCGGTAGACTAAGTATTTACGATTTAACAACTTTCCCCGGTGGTTTAGCCTTCCTAAGACCAAACAACTTAACACCAGCGTTCTTGCTCGGTTATCCCAAAGGAGACTTCAAATGAAGAAGATTGTTATACCGACCGCGGTGGCTCTTGCCGCTATCATTTCGGTCCTCATTGTTGTTCAGGGACAAAAGAAAAACAAGATTGCGCTAACCTCAGATGTCCAAAAAGTGTCCATCATAAGCCAACGACATGACGCCGCAAAAGGAGTCTTGGGTGAAGCCGTCTATCAGCTGACGAACGAGGCGGACGTTCCAATCGTTGCGATTACGTTTGAATCGGATGACAGACGAAGTCACTTCCATAGAATAGCCACAATCGACGGCAATAATAATGAGAGAAAAGTTCTGGCCCCGGCCCAAACAACGTTTGAATTCCGGATGCCGCTTGACCCAGGTGTTAGCTACAACCACATTGTCGCTGTTGTGTACGCCGATGGCACGGTATCCGGCAGGGAGGATGCGGCGAAAAATCTAAAACAGATATGGGAAGAAGCTTACAAAGAGGCACGAGAACGATTACAATGAAACGACCACCCAGGATTCTTGCCGTCGTTGTTACATTGACCTGTCTTACCATATCCGCTTGGGCTACTCTTTGTGGGGTTAACACTTATTTGGAAAGTTCGGTCACCGACCCTTCGAACCCGGCAGAGTGGCAAGCGTATACTAGTACCGGTACGTTCAAAATTATATTTACGCAGATGGATCCCGCCACAAGAATCTTGAGTGGAACCGGCCAGCGCCTGGCCGGGAATGATTGGTGTTATCCGATTTATACCTTAAGGTTCGACCCCAATACAATCTACGTAACACACTGGTATGGCACCATGGAAGGGTTTATTTGGTCGACTAGTCAAAACCGCTGCGTGACGACTGGGATAACCGACCGTCAAGACACTTCTTGGCAATGCAGCTACGGTGGCGGTGGCGGTGGTGGCTGTGATTTTGCGGTTTGTGGTGATGGTTATCATTGGGATTTTGATTACTGCGACTGTTTACCCGGCCCGTCGCCGATTTTAATTGATATTGCCGGTAATGGTTTTGCTTTGACTAATGCTGCGAATGGAGTCAATTTTGACCTCAACAACCGGGGCCTTCCTGAAAGGTTATCGTGGACAGCACCCAACTCAGATGACGCATGGCTCGCTCTGGACAGGAATGGCAATGGAACGATCGACAACGGCGGAGAACTTTTTGGTAATTTTACCGATCAGCCATCACCACCTGCTGGCCAGGAAAAAAATGGATTCCTGGCTCTTGCTGAATTTGATAAAATCGAAAATGGCGGTAATGGCGATGGTTTTATAACCAGAAGAGATGAGATTTTCAGCAGTCTTCGGTTATGGCAGGACACTAATCATGATGGTATCTCGCAGGCAACGGAACTGCATACGCTCCCGAGCCTGGGGTTGCGGAAAATCGAGCTCGAATATCACGAATCAAATCGAGTTGACGAATTCGGCAACCGATTCAAATACCGTGCAAAGGTGCGAGATGCACAAGACGCCCAACTCGGACGCTGGGCGTGGGATGTTTACCTAGTAACACAACACTAAAGTGAAACCATACGCGATGAATCGCGGACTCTGAACAGAAAAGTTAATAAACATCGGCTCGTTGCAGGTTGCCGGTGCGTAAAGGCCAGGTGTTTTCGCCTATCAGACCGCGAATATAGGCTTTCGGACGGCGACTTGCAGTTTCCAGACCAGGTCTGAGAGCTTTCAGACCGCGACTTATTGCTTCCAGACCAGGTCTGAGAGCTTTCAGACCGCGAATTATTGCTTCCAGACCAGGTCTGCGAACTTCCAGACCGCGACTTTTCGCAAACAGGCGGCGGTATTCGCGATCAGTCCGATACTTGTTACCGGGCGAACCTTACCGCGTTGCATCGGTCGGCGGTTTACGGCTATAATTCTCTCGCTCAAGGCGGATTTCAGGCGAATGAAACACGATGCACGGAGCTAAATATTAGCAAGGAGATTACAAATGATACCCAGCAGAAAATGGTTCCCGCAGAGCTTACAGGAGCGGGCGGCGTGGTACGAAAATTTCAAAAAGCAGTTCGTTGACGGCGGCATCGGGGCGACGCTGGGCTTTACCCCGGCCGAGCTGACAAGCGTCACGAACGACAATGCGATCATCCAGTTTTTGGCAAGTACGCAGACGCAGCTCGACGCCTTCGCCGACGCCGTCCGGCACTACCGCATCATCATCACAGAAAGCGGTATCGGCGATCCGACACCCGCGTTTCCCGCCAATCCCGCTTTCGCTCTGCCGGCACCGGCGGTCGCCACCGGCATCTTCGAGCGGCTGGACGACAATGTGAAGCGAAGCCGCGTTGCGCCCGCCTACACCGCCGAGGCCGGTGCTCTGCTCGGCATCATTGCGTCGCCGAACGTACCGATCGCGCCCGGGGCTTTGAAGCCGGTCATCAAGGTTGGCGAATCCGTTATGGGTTACAAATTTACCGTCAACGTCACGCGGCTCGGGCAAGAGGCGTTCAAGATACAGATACAGCGCAAAGGCCAGAACGATTGGACTGATGCTGCGTTTGCGACCAACAATCCGGTCGAGGTCACGATCACGCCGACCACGCCCGGCAACCCCGAACGCATTCTCGTGCGGGCGATTCTGTTGGAAAAGAACGCACCCGTCGGCCAACCCTCCGACCCGGCCTTCATTACCGCCAACCCATAACCCGTTCAGAGTGCGCGATTTATCGCACTCTTTAAGAGAGGGTGTCTAAAAAGTCTTTTCTTGTGGCTGAAAGCCACGAATGTAATAGCGTCGGGTGCAACCCGACGAATATTGCAAAAAAGGCCTCCGACGCTGTAAGTGTCGAATGAATCTCGGTTCATTAGTCCCTTTCAGGGACAGAGCCGTCCTGGATTTCGGGTCGTCGGGATTCTCCCGACGCTATTACATTCGTCCCTTTCAGGGACTTTTTAGACACCCGCACTCTGAACACGTCTTTAAGCTCCCTGAAAATCGCTTCCGCCGCACGCTTTGACGCTCCGCCGTGACCGAGTTTGTCTGCAGCGGCCTTTAGTTCAGCTCGGTTCGCGGCGTTTTTTGCCGGTTCCAGTAAATGCTGCAGCTCTTCGGATAAGGTCGATGCGGTAAATTCGCGCTGGATCAGTTCTTTTGCCACACGCTTTTCGGCGATCAGATTTATTAAGCCGTAGTGCTCTACCGAAATCAGCGGTTCTAAAAGCCGGTAGTTAAGATTTGAGGTTTTATATACAATTACCATCGGCGTACCGATGATTCCGGCCTCAAGCGTGGCGGTGCCGCTTGTCACGGCGGCGGCGTCCGACGCATTAAGCGCATCGTACGTCTCATTTTCAACGATCGTCAGTTTGTTTGAATTATGATTCTTCACCGAAGCCACCGCTTTTTTTACGTCAGGCAGATCTTGATTTGAGGCCAACGCTATTACAAATTGTATCTCCGGATTTTTATCCAACATTATTGCGGCGGCTTCGAGCATAACCGGAAGTATTCGGACGATCTCTTTGTGGCGGCTGCCCGGCAGCAGCGATATTATTGGGCGGTGGTGTTTAAGGTCGTGTTTTTGACAAAAATCGTCTTTCGATAATTTTGCATGAACTTCCATTGCAAGTGGATTGCCCACATATTCAACGTGTGCGACCCCGTGCAGGGCGTACCATTCCTTTTCAAACGGCAAAATGGTTATCACCAGATCAACATATTTTCTGATCGTGCGGATACGGTATTTTCGCCATGCCCAAAGCTGCGGCGAGATGTAATAGATCACCGTCAAGCCCTGCTTTTTCAATGATTTGGCGAGCTTAAGATTAAAATCCGGGAAATCGACTAGAATAACCGCGTCCGGCTTTCTTTCGATAGCAGCATGTTTCAAATCACGAAAAGCCTTGAGAAACATCGGCAAAGCACGCCCGATCTCCGTCAATCCGACGATAGATAGATTATCCGCTTCAACGATCGCCTCAACGCCGACCGCACGAAGCTGCTCGCCCGCCGCACCGAAAAAATCGAAATTCGACTCAGGTGAAACAGCCCGAAAAGCCCTTACCAGCTTGGCCGCGTGGGCGTCACCGGAGGCTTCGCCGGCGACGATCATTATTTTGCGAGTCGTCATATCTGGTCGCGTAAGTATCTACTCTTAAATGATATATGCGTATCGTAAAATGACAACCCATCTGGAACAATGCTGCATCAAAGGAGTTGGTATTAAAACGATATAGTGCTTTTCGTCTTACACTTGCTTGCAGTAAGCTCAAGTAACGCATAAAATTTAATGTTTTGGGCATTGTGTAGGGACATAGGTTTTATTTTTACGTTTATTCTGATCGTCTCGTTTTGGAGGAGTTTGTGATTTTTCGCCTGGCTTTCATTTCAGCAATTATTTTTCTATTTGCGGCCGTTGCTTTTGGACAGATCGACTCGGTCCTTGGTCAAATATCCAATTCGCCCGCCGAATCGTTTGCGGGCGGCATTAGCGGAAATGGCCGATTTGTCGTTTTTGAATCCAAGGGCAACATTGCCACAGAGAATCCGCGCAATGAGGACGGCAACACCGAGATATTTTTATTTGACTACGCTCAGAGACGGATATTTCAGATAACCGATACCAAAAGCGTACTTTTCGACCCGAGCCTGCCAAATACTTTTAGCAACGTCAGGGTTGAAATAATAAATACGAGGCCGGTTATCAGTGCCGACGGCAGATGGATCGCCTTTAGCTCCAATGCAACCACGTCGAGGCCGTTGACGCCGGACGCAACAAATCCGGGATCATTTGACGGCAATGCATTTACGTCGCCGACCCCGACGCCCTCACCCACGGCGACGCCGACCCCAAGCCCTACTCCAACCGGTACGCCGACGCCAACACCAACTCCTGCTCCTAATCCATTAACCGGGGACGGCAATCTGGAAATGTGGCTTTACCAGATACCGGTTAATGCAGCCGTAGCTGATCTGTCTGCGGGCGATGAGATCCCTCTGACAAATCTCGCGGGCGGCACTTTTATTCGGGTCACCAATACCGATGCAAGTCAGCTCCCGCGGGCTGCGACCACAACCACCGGGGCTTTTGTAGCGGATGACAACCATGATGCAAGCATCAACGACAATGGCAGCGCGATCGCGTTTGTTTCGACACGCGACCTTGTACCCGCCGTCGGCAACGCGTATCCATTGGAAGATAATGACGAGATCTTTACTTATTTGCGAACCAGCGCACTGTTAGGCCAGGTTACAAAAACGCCGCGAGGGATTATATCTAATCCTATCTACAACAAAAATCCGACGATCTCGGGTAATGGACTGCGCGTGGCGTTCGCCAGTACCGGCGATAATCCCATCGTTGGGATGACGGGCGGCAATAATCCTCCGACAAGTCGGAATGAGGAAATTTTCTTTTCCGATCTCGATGCAACCGGCAGTCCGACAGGGATGCGAAAACAGGTCACGGCCACAACGCCGACCAATCCCGGTGATCCCGTAAATATACTCGATCTAGGGCGGCGGATGAGCCTTGACGGTCGTTTTATCGCATTTGACTCGTATGCCGACCTCGCCGCTGAAAACAGCGGGACAAATTATACGTCGTTTGCTCTCTATCTGTATGACACGACGGCGAATACGTTTCGACGCATCGCTGCTCGAAGTGATGCGGATACGGCCGCCTCCGGCGGCGATGTTGCACGATATCCGGGTTTTACGGATTATGATGTGAATGGTGTGCCGACTACCCTCGTTCTGGAAACACGAATGAATATCAAGGCCGACGGGACTATACCGACGATCGCCTCTGACGGCTTAAATCCGGATCCGATCCGACCCACGCAGATATATTCATACCCATTGAATATTCCGCCCGCGACGGCTGCGTTTACACGCTTGGCCAAGTTTCCACCTTCAAACTCTTTTCTGGCGTCAACTCAGCCGATTACAAGTAATTCGCTACAGAGAATGTCATTCAATTTTGCTCTGACCGAACTTGGCACCGGCAATCCGGACGGACAATCGGAGGTTTATTATTTTCTAAAGCCTACTGCAACGACTCAACCGACCGTGACTATTACCCTGGCAACTGGTGCGAGCGGTCTGCCGATCTTGCCTTCGGCTTCGCCGACCCCAACGCCGACTACCCCGACGCCGACACCTACCGCCACACCAACCCCAACACCGACGCCCACTCCAACTCCATCGCCTTCACCAACCGGGTCGCCCTCTCCAACTCCGACGCCGGTGACGCCCGCTGCTGTCCTTGGCATTTCGCCGGGAATACTGGCTATACTCGACTTCGACGCGCCAGGTGTTGGTCAGATCGCTGCTCGCACTGCTGTTGGTTCCTTAACGCGAGTTTTTAACCTGCCGATCGAGTTGAGCGGGGTCACATTGTCGATTAACGGAATTGCCTGCGGCCTAAAAAGCGTCAGCGGCCACCACATTCAATTTGTCGCTCCGCCATTTCTCAGCAGCACCGTTGACGGTACAATCTATCCGATCGTTATCACCAAAGACGGTGCAATATTGAAGACCTTTGTAACCATAGTGCCAACCAGACCGGATATTTTTAATAAAACGATGACGGCTGTTCCGCTTGGCCGGGCAACGCTTTTCAATGTCACGAATACGGTCCACACCACGGAACCATTCGTGATTCGGACGATCAAGCGAAAGGGCAACAAGCTTGTGCCAAGCATATTGCGGCTTACGTTGACCGGCGTTCAAAATGTTCCGGCATCCCTCGTAACTGTCCGTATCGGCAGCACGGTTATATCGGGTACAAATATCGTCACGCCCAGTATCCTCATTGATCCCGGTGTTTATACGATCGATTTCGCCCTGCCGCCTGAGCTGCTGGGATCAGGTGATCAACCGATCATCTTTACGGTGATGGTCGGCAGCGTAACTTTTAGTTCCCGTCTCGACGACACTTCGTCAAGGGTGTATATCCTCTAACAAAGGAGAGTTAGGAAATACAAAAAAGGGCGGCCAAATTCCTCGTCCTTTTTTTTTCGAAATAAATATGGTTTATGATGACATAACCAATGGTTATTCTTGCTAACGTCTGTTGGTTGTATTATTCTTTTTTGGAGAAATATTTTTACAGAATAAACGTGTTTTTCGCACTTTATTTTGAGTTGGCTCGCATATCAGAAACGCGGAATTTTTTGATCGGGAGTTAGGAAAAACTTATGTCGGGAAAAGATGTCAGCACGATGAAGATCTCGCCAAAGGTCTGGAAAAATGGCAAGTTTATTAATTGGGACGATGCACGGATCCATGTGATGTCGCACGTTGTCAATTACGGATCGAGCGTTTTCGAAGGCATTCGCTGTTATGAAACCGCACGAGGCTCGGCTATATTCCGGCTTACGGAACACATGCAGCGGCTTGTAAATTCGGCCAAGATCTATCGGATGGATTCGCAATTTAGCCGAGACCATTTTTGTGCCGCCGCAGTCGAACTGGTCGCCCAAAGCGGCTTGGAATCATGTTACCTACGCCCGTTGATCATTCGCGGTCTGGATGAGGAAAAACCGGCCTTTGGAGTATACCCATTAAACAATCCGATCGATTCATACATCGCGGCGTGGCAATGGGGAAAATATTTGGGCGAAGAAGCTCTTGAGAGCGGCATTGATGTTTGTGTGTCAAGCTGGACGCGGATCACATCAAACTCGATGCCGGCAATGGCCAAAGCCGGTGCGAATTATATGAATTCGCAGCTTATCAAAATGGAGGCCCTACTCGGCGGATTTTCCGAGGGGATCGCTCTTGACGACCGTGGCTATGTCTCCGAAGGCTCCGGCGAAAATATCTTTTTAGTCAACGGCGGCAAACTCATTACGCCACCGCTAGGAGCGTCGATCCTGCCCGGCATTACACGCGATTCCGTCATTCAGATCGCCCGCGAACTCGGCATCGAGATCATCGAAACCAATATTCAGCGTGCCGCGCTTTACCTCGCTGACGAAGTGTTTTTCACCGGCACCGCTGCCGAGATCACGCCTATCCGCGCGGTTGACCGCATCACCGTCGGCTCGGGAAAACGCGGCGATATGACAAAGATCATTCAGGACGAATTTTTCAAAATAATCAGAACGGAGCGCCCGGCACCGTTCAACGCCGACTGGCTCACATTCATAAACGCCACCGGTGAAAAAAAAACCGCCAGAGCATAGTTGAAGATTAAAGCAGCGAGTTGCACAATAAGTCCCTGTCTTGATGGAATTTTGGCATTTCCATAGGACACTTTTCCCTATGACCGAATCGCCTGCTATTTCTAACAGAACAAACTTGGTGCTGCAACTGACGGTGTTCGCTTGCGGGGCACTGGTGATGATGTATGAGATCATCGGTTCGCGAATAGTCTCGCCGTTCATCGGAACTTCGACTTATGTTTGGACGAGCCTGATCGGAGTCATTCTGGCATCGCTGAGCCTCGGTTATTGGTTAGGCGGACGCCTTGCCGATAAAAAACCTGACGTCCGTGTACTGGCGACCGTGATATTTCTCGCGGGCGGAGCCGTGTCATTG
>JAYVER010000381.1:0-7407 GCA_043748725.1 Chloracidobacterium sp.
CCCCTAAAGTAGCTTCTTTCGGGGGCTTATTTTTCTTAAAGTGCTTTCTGAGCAAGAGTATTCGCCAAAGTGTCTGAATGTGCCAAATGCCCATCGCAAAAAGCAATCCGGCAGTAACATAGATCAACGGGTGTGTGTTTTCGTGGAAAGCTAGCATTGACCAAAGCAGAATCGCGAGAGTAAATGAAGCGACGATCGTCATTGAACTGAGGACAATATTTGCTTTGATATGCTCCTCAGGCGGTAGCGGTGATTTGAGTGACTTCGACAGGTCGGGCAGAAAAGTACCGCATTGGCGACAATAGGTTTCGGGCGACTGATCTGATTTCCCGCATTTTGGACAAAACATAACGTGAGTGGCGTCGAAAAGAATTACGATCCGGCTATTCGAAAGTTCAATCCAGCTTGCGCCGTTTTAGTTCCTTGGCGATCATTTCCAGTTCACGGCTCACCTGTCCCGCGGCCGACGAATTCTCATGTGCGCGGCGTATCAAATACGGAACTGTGTCGGCAACGGGGCCGTATGGGACATATTTCGACACATTATAGCCATTGTTTGCCAGAACATAAGAGATATTGTCGCCCATGCCGTAAAGCTGAGAAAAGAAAATATTCGGGTGATTCGGCGAAATCCCCATTTCATGAATCAGCGACGCGAGCCTCTGCGTGCTGATCTCGTTGTGCGTTGCGGCGACAAAGGCCACGTCTTTGAAATGCCGCATGCAATACTCGATTGCTCCGTTATAATCGGCGTCCGTTCCGGCTTTGTTCGCGTGAATGGGTGATGGATAGCCTTTTTCCGCAGCACGTTCGCGTTCCTTTTCCATATAAGCGCCGCGAACGAGCTTGACGGCGAGGATGTATCCATCATTTTTGGCCTGACGGCGGCTGTTTTTTAAATATTGCATCCGGTCGGTGCGGTACATCTGCAAAGTATTGAAAACAATCGCCGTTTCACGATTAAACCGCTCCATCATCTCGGCGGCGATGCGGTCGATCGCGTCCTGGATCCACGAGTCTTCAGCGTCGATAAAGACAGGCTGGCCAACGGAATACGCGTATTCGCATATCTCAGCGACGCGGTTGTGAATTCGCTCGCATTTAGCCTGACTTTTGGCGTCAAGCTTTTTCTTCGCACTCATTCGCTCAAGCGTTCCGAGCGGAGCAACGCCGGTCACCTTGAAAACCGCAAAAGGAATATTAGGATCGTCTTTTGCTCGTTTTATCGTACGGATGATCTCATCTCTGGTGTGGTTAAAGTCATCCTCGGTCGCTTTGCCTTCGACCGAGTAATCGAGGATAGCTCCGATGTGAGCTTTCCCAAGCGACTCTACCGCTCCCTCGCATTCTTCGATAGTCTCGCCGCCGCAGAATTGTTCGAAGATCGTGGCTTTTATCAAACCTTCGACCGGCAAGCCGATAGACAAAGCAAACTTTGCCATGCCGCTGCCTATCGCATTCAAAATCGGCGAGTTCAGCAGCTTGAAGAGCCGGTATTTCTCTTTTAGTTGAGAGTTGGATTTGTCAGCAAAGGCCGTCGCGGTATCTTGAAAGTCGAGTCGGAAATCGGTCATAAAGAGGGGATTTTACCACAGAGAACACCGCAGAGCACAGAGAAACTAAAGCGAATTGCAGACTATTCACATTGTTTCCGGTCAATTTTTCCCGTATCATTTGTATTTTTACTCTGTGTTCTCTGTGCCCTCTGTGGCTAATTTTCTTATGGCTAAAGCACTTCCTAAAAGATCGGAAAACTATTCCGAGTGGTATAACGAGATCGTCAAACGTGCCGATCTGGCTGAAAACTCTGCTGTTCGCGGCTGCATGGTCATCAAGCCGTATGGTTTTGCGATCTGGGAAAAGATGCAGCGTGCGCTCGACGATATGTTTAAGGCGACCGGGCATCAAAACGCCTATTTCCCTCTTTTTGTGCCGAAATCGTTTCTCGAAAAAGAAGAGGAACACGCCGAAGGCTTTGCCAAGGAATGCGCAGTGGTTACGCATTATCGTCTCAAAGCAAACCCCGAAGGTGGCCTGATGGTCGATCCGAACGCGAAGCTTGAAGAAGAGTTGATCATTCGCCCGACATCTGAGACGGTCATTTGGAACACTTATAAGAATTGGATCCAATCGTGGCGTGATCTGCCATTGTTGATAAACCAATGGTGCAACATTGTCCGCTGGGAGATGCGCACGCGGCTCTTTCTGCGTACAACGGAATTTCTATGGCAAGAGGGTCATACTGCCCACGCGACCGAGCAGGAAGCTGTCGAGGAAACTGAGCGAATGCTCGGTGTTTACGCCACATTTGCCGAGGAATGGATCGGCCTGCCCGTTCTAAAAGGCCTGAAATCACCAAACGAACGTTTTGCCGGTGCGGTCGAAACCTATTGTATCGAGGGCCTGATGCAGGATGGCAAGGCCTTGCAATGCGGGACATCTCATTTTTTGGGACAGAATTTTTCGCGATCTTTCGACGTCAAATTTGTCAACAAAGAAAATGAGCAGGAATATCCGTGGGCGACTAGCTGGGGTGTTTCGACACGTCTGATGGGTGCTCTGATCATGGCCCATTCCGACGACAACGGTCTCGTATTGCCCCCAAAACTTGCCCCAATCCAGGTTGTAATAATCCCAATCTATCGCTCGCCCGAGGATCTCGCCACGATCTCCGGGGCTATCGCTCCGGTCGTCGATCAACTAAAAGCCGCCGGTATCTCAGTCAAATACGACGACAGCGACAACCAGCGTTCGGGCTGGAAATTCGCCGAATACGAGCTCCGCGGCGTACCCGTGCGTCTCGGCCTCGGCATGCGTGATCTCGAAGCCGGCACCGTCGAAGTCGCCCGCCGCGATACGCTTACAAAAGAATCCGTTGCGTTAGATACGGTCGTGGATACGGTAAAAATACTGCTCGAACAGATGCAGGCTGCAATCTATCAAAAAGCTCTCCGCTTCCGTGAGGAAAATACTCATCGCATTGATACCTGGGATGATTTCAAAGACCAGATCGAAAAAGGCGGTTTCATCCTCGCCCACTGGGACGGCACCGGCGAAACGGAGGAAAAGATCAAAGAAGAAACCAAGGCGACGATCCGCTGCATCCCGCTGAGCGCTCCTGAGGAAGCCGGAAAATGTGTCTATTCCGGCGCGGAATCGAAGATGCGTGTGGTTTTTGCGAGAGCATATTAGTTTAAATCGGCGAGTATTTTTATGCTAAAATCTCGATTGGAGGTAAAGCCATGAGTCAAACAGTCGAACAAATCAGCCCGGAAACCCTTGCGATGATCGAATCTCAAGCCAGACTTGCGGGACTTTCCGTTGACGATTATCTAAAAAGCCTTATGCCGCATGGTAACGGGAACGAAAATGGAAAGGATAGGCCGCTCTACGAAACTGCCACGCCGCGGGAGTTGGCTGACGCAATCACCGAGTGGGCGGAAAGCCACGATTCAAACGCCCCGGCAATCCCACTTGAGAGCCTGCGTCGCGAGAATCTTTATTAGTTTCTGACCATGGATTACCTGATAGATTCAAACGTCCTTACCTATCTTGCGAATCCGGTTTCACCATTTTATGTCGTTTCCATGTCTGCAACGACGAAATTGGCTGATCAGTCTAATCGCCTCTTTATTGTTCCGCAAAATTTGATCGAATTTTGGGTTTCAGCAACACGGCCCACCGACGCGAACGGACTCGGTCTTTCTGTGTCACAGGCAAGACAGGAGGTACAAAGAATTAGAGGTTTCTTTATCTTGCGTGATGAAACTCCTGAGATTTTCCGCGAATGGGAAAGGCTTGTTCTATCGCATAACATTATTGGAAAAAGCGTTCATGATACGCGGTTGGTTGCTCAAATGAATGTTCACAATATCGAAAAGATTCTGACGTTCAATGTTAAGGATTTTCACCGCTATGCAAACATAAATGCGGTCGAACCAACGAGCGTGTAACCCGACCGATAAAGTTCTATCCGCAAAACCCCACTAATCACAGAAAACGCGTATTCGAATAAGCCATCAAATAAAGACGAGCTTTCTGCCGGTGCGTTCATTGAGCCTTTGTCCTGGCCGTTTACATAGACGGTGGCGGTGCCGGTTGTGCGGTGCTCGATAACGGCTTCGCCGTCGCTGTCGGTATAAACGGAATCTGTTACTCCGTTTGAAAAGCCCAAAGTGACTCGGCCCCCTTGAACATAACCGCCGCCGTTTCGTTGAACTACCACTACGCTTTCTGCCATTCTTATTTCCGGAGTTCTGAGTCCCGCGTTTACGCGGCATTGTTTTTAGCCGTCGGAGACGGCGGTAGCATAAAGCCCAGTCCGTTAGGACTGGGTAATGATGCAAAAATCCGTTCAGAGCTATCGAAGATAGCGACAGACTCAGTTCAATTGGCTGTCGCCCGCTCACGCGGGCTTTGTGTTTTGTGTTACTTCTGTCCACGTGCTTACGCACGGGGCTTTATGCTGTCGCCTGCTTCGCAGGCTGAAAATTAAAAATATGTTGGAATTTATTTCCAAAAACCTTCACCCGTTACGATTAACATTTACCCGCCACGATTTGTTCATCGAATAGCGATGTTTGAGTTTAGCCGTGTCTTTTAAGGCACGGAACGCGAGATCAATGCAATGCTTGTCGCGTTAGCGACAATTGAATTGTTTGCCGCGAAAAATCAGTCGTCGCTACGGCGAAGCCGCGATCTAGTGAATCCCTCTGGACTGTACGTCGGCAGCCCGAAAATATCACTATTGACTTCGAATAATCAATTCCTGAAGTTTATCGATGGTAATTATCCCACCACGGTCATAGTTCGATAATACGATGACCGTATAATTGCCGGAGTCAGGATACCAAAATAGCGCCGAACTGACTCCGAGATCACCGCCGGTATGCCCGATAACATGCTTTCCATCTAGATTTTGCAACTCAAAGCCATATCCATAATACACATCATCGGCGGCGTACTTACGGAAAAAAAACTTGTTAGTAGTCATCAAATCAAGAGATTTCGGACTCAATAGTTTGTGTCCACGCAGGGCAACGCTGAACCGCAATAAATCTTCGGCAGTCGAGTATGCCCCGCCTTGAGGATTGCCCTTTACCCCGCCAATATGATGCAAAGTATTCCTTCGCTGACCTAAATGAAAGTTTTGGTAGTCGTCTCCTCGTTCTACCCAATTGGTGTAACCCGTCGCGAGATTCGGGACGTCGAAATCTGTTTCGTAGTAATCGGTATCGATCATCCCCACCGACTTAAAAATGTGATTACGCAAATAGTCAAAGTAATTCTCGCCGGTTACTTTTTCGATGATCGCCCCCAATAAGATGTAACCTGTGTTGCTATATTGCATCCGTGCTCCCGGCTCGAACAATAAAGGCTCATCTTCAAACAAAGGTAAATAGTCTCGCACTTGTCTCAGGCTAGATGCTTTCGCGGCATACTTTGGGCCGTGTATGTCCCCCATCCCTGAGGAGTGCGTAAGCAGTTGATGGATGGTGACTTTCGTGGCGGCTTGTTTATTAGGATGGTCCGGCAAAATCTTACCTATGGTATCGGAAAGCGACAATTTTCCCTGCTCGACCAATTGCATGATGGCGATCGCGGTGAACGTCTTGCCTATCGATGCCACGTTGAACTTCGTATCAATGCGATTGGGAACGTTGTACCCTTTGTTTGCCATTCCGATGGCCGTTTTGTAAACCGGTTTGCTGTCCTTAGCCACAAGCACGGTCCCGGAAAAGGCATCGACGGCCGCCAACTTATTCATAAACGCTTTGATTTCCTTTACGAGATCCCACTCATTCAACTTTCTTTGAGAAAGGTCTGGTGAATGAACGCGTTGGCGAGTGTATTCGGTGATGGCGTAGGGCGGTTGTGCCTCGACTTTCATTGTCAAACGGCTCCACAAACCGGTAAGAGATGCTTGTGCTAGAACGGTAATCTCCTCGTCCGTGGATTTTTCTACGTTGCGAATGTCGAGGCCGCGAGTATCCAGATAGGCCCTTGCTTGTCCACCCGCCCGGTCAATGGCGGTGTCTTGTTCAAGCAGAGATTTCCTGTACCGCTGAGCGATAAAGCTTACAAAGTCGTCCTGATTTCCACATGCAAAGACGCTAAGCCAATCCTTCAATTGTTTTCCGGCGGGCGTATCCGGAATGACAGCGTTTTGTTTTGATTGAGCAATGAGAGAATTAACAGCAATAAGGAGAAAACAAATTAGAGTTGCGAATAAAATCGTATTTTTCGATTGATGCATTTTCATACATCATCTGTTTTACTAAGCCATATCTCACAGGTCTTGCACGATATTGCTCTCGGATAAATATTGCCCCGGTGATCGGCCCGTGATTCGCTTAAAGTTTCGTGAAAAATGACTTTGGTCGAAAAAACCGGTTTCGAGCGCCGCGTCCAAAATCGAATATCCTTTGCGAAGCAATTTTCTCGCGTGAGTAATACGCACTTGGGTTTGGTATTCGTGTGGCGGAACTCCCATTTCGCTGCAAAAAACGCGGAGCAAATAGAAGCGGCTTAAACCCGCAACTGAGGCCAGTTGCGATAGCGACACATTTTCAGAGTAATGGGATTTCAGATAATCTCTTACAGTTTTAATGTCACGCGGCGCGTTTCCGACTGGTTGAAGCGTAGAATAATTTTTATTTTGCTGCGCCAGCAATTTTTCAATGGCGGAAATAAACTCAGATTCTTGTTCAAGGAGCGAGACGTTATCTATTAGTTTTCGATATAAATTCAAAAATAACCTAAACACAAGTTTGTCGTGACTGACAAATTCGGAAAAATGCGGCGTTTGAGGTTCGCGTCCAAAAATATCACCGGCAATTCGATTAAGGACATTTTGCTTAATTTTAATCACTATGTATTCGCTATCAAAAGATTGGCTTGAATGCACTTCTTCGGCGTTGATCAATAAAACATTACCCGGGACCGCAATATGACTATTCCCCCGACAAGTCGTTATTTCCTTTCCCTGTAGCATCAGCACGATACAATGTTCCTCGTGCATATGACGCGGGTAACCGTAAGTGATATTTGAACCGTGCAACAATTCGAGATTATCCAGGTGCGGAACTTGCCAAAACTTTAATTGCCGGGAGTGATCTTTAATTTTCATACAAAGTTATAAATGCCTGGCTCACCTTGTCTTAGTATAAAGTATAGCCAAAGACTTTCATGTCTAGTCTTCATATATGACTCTAAGGTCGCTCATAACTGATTTATGAATTAAAGGGTGCAATCCGTCTTCGGTGCCGATGTCGATTTTTCTTCCGAGAGTTTCAACAAACTTATCCTCTAGTCTAATGAGGTCGATAAGACTGACGGGTTTCTTGAATTTTACAAGCAGATCAATATCGCTTTTATTGGTATCTTCTCCTCGCGCGACCGAGCCGA
>JAYVER010000382.1:0-2800 GCA_043748725.1 Chloracidobacterium sp.
TGACAGCATTTTCGCCATCGCCGAAAACCGGCTCGCGAGTGGCCAGCGATATTTCAAGCAGATCAGGCAGCGCAGCGGCACCATTATTTATGACGCGTCGCACGTGCCGGTTTTCAAGCTGAAAAAGATCGGCGGCAATTTTCTCGGGTTCGAATTTGAGACCTTCGCACCCGAGATCGAACTGCTTCGTGACATTCGCGATGAGGCCGAGTGGCAAACGATCAAAGAGATCAAAAACCAAAGCAATGCCGGCCGGTCGATACGCGAGATCGCCAGCCTCGTCGATCTGCCAAAAACGACCGTCCACCGGCTGCTAAAAATGTGGAAGCCTCCGGCCGCCGTGAGCTCTCCTCATTACGAAGAGGTGGCGACGGCTTCCGCGGACAGGGTGGTTCCGCCGTTTGACCTGACCAAAAGAGAAGACTATTTTCCGGGCTTAGAGGAGTATGACGAAGCAGGCCGCGACCCGAGGTTTGATGCCTGCTATGAAACCGAGGATCACGCCAACTACGTACTTCGCCGCGAAGCGTGGCTCATCGAGATGGCCGAGCACCGTGCCGGCGAGATCTACCAAGAGACGGGTGTCGCACCAAAACTGCACGAAGACCCGGACTACGCCGCGTTCCTCGAATATATAGCGTCGGGCCGGGACCCGTTTGAGCTCGACCGTTTAGGTTCACCGGATGAGGAGGAACGTGTTGACGAGAACAGCTCAACCGACCCGGACATGAGTGTCCAGACTCCTTCACTCGAACAGTCAGTCGACGACTACGGCGACGAGATACTGGTGGAAAGCCGCGAGGATAACACCCGCAAACACGCGATCTGGTACAAACGCGACCGCCAGGGCAACGTCTTTCGCCACGTCCGAAAAAACGGTACAATAGACCTGAAAAAAATCGAGGACAAGACCTGGAAGACATTGAAAAACGAGCCGCAAATTTAATTTAAGGATCAAATGCTTTGGGGATTTCATGCGTTAATTAAACTAGTTATGTCACCCCATTGGAACCTTTGATGGAGAATACTTAATGAGCAACAACAAACCATTGAGCCTATCACCGCTGAAATTCGAGGAAGCTCTGGAACTACTGTTGAAGGCAAAGCTAGAGCCGCATCCGCCGACGAAGGTGAAGACGAGCGAAGCGAAGAAGACGAGAACTAAAAATCAAAAGTCGTCTGGGAAGTCAGCGTAGGTATGAACAAACTCTTTTACGGTGACAATCTCGACGTAATGCGTAAGTTTATCCGCGATGAGACGGTTGATCTTTGTTATATTGATCCACCGTTCAACTCCAAACGCAATTATAACCAGATTTACAACAACATCGGCACCGAAGACCGTGCGCAGGCACAGGCGTTCACCGACACATGGACGTGGGACGACCACGCCAACCAATGTTACGAAGAGATTCTGTCGAACAAGAACGGCGTGCAGACGCAGCAGTCAATCGCGCTCATCAACGGTCTGGAAAAAGTCCTCGGCAAAGGCTCGCTGTTCGCCTATCTCGTCTCGATGACTGTCCGCATTGCGGAGATTCATCGGATGTTAAAGCCGACGGGTTCGTTATATCTGCATTGCGATCCAACGGCATCGCACTACCTGAAATTACTCTTGGACGTTGTGTTTGGCCAAGAGCAGTTCCAAAACGAAATTGTCTGGCAAAAAATTCGCTCGTCAAAAGGACAAACTCACGGCTTTGGCTCAGTGCATGACATTATATTCTCGTATCGCAAATCAGACGAGGCATTTTTTAGTACTCAGTATGTTCCATTAAGCGAAGAACGCCTGAGTCAACATTACTCGCAAGTCGAGGATGATACGGGTCGTCGCTACATGCTCGATAATTTCACACAAGCTGGTCAAGGCGAACCTCGCCGATTCGGCGACCGAGTAATTCCACCACCAACCGGAAAGCATTGGATCTGGACGCAGGAACGGATTGACGTAGCGCTGGCAGAAGGGCGATTAGTCTTCACTTCTGAAAACATGCTCCGAGTTAAGCGTTACCTCGATGAATCTCGCGGAAACCCGGTAGAAGATATATGGACAGACATTGCGCCAATCAACTCGCAATCCCAAGAACGTCTTGGTTATCCAACACAAAAGCCGGAAGCCCTATTAGAAAGAATCATTCTTGCTTCGTCCAACGAAGGCGATGTTGTTTTAGATGCGTTCTGCGGTTGCGGCACTACGGTTGCGGTTGCGGATCGCTTGAAACGGCAATGGATAGGAATGGATATTACGTATCAAAGTATCGCTCTCATTCTCAAACGCCTGAAAGATCACGGCGGACAAGCTGCGATAGATAATGTCGAATTGCACGGCGTTCCGAAAGATATTGAATCGGTCGATGCTCTGATTCATAAGAAAGACGACCGCGTCCGCAAGGAGATTGAGAAATGGGCGGTTCTCACTTATTCCGACAATCGAGCGGTTATCAACGAAAAGAAAGGAAGTGACGGCGGCATCGACGGTATAGCTTACACAAGAAAATCTAAAGACGAAGTTCTGCCGGTCATTCTTTCCGTTAAGACAGGAAAGACTCCGAACGTAAAAGATATTCGTGACCTCTTTGCCGTCGTCGAAAGCGAAGGCGCTGCTTGTGGCATCTTGATTACCCGTTACGACCCAACCGTTCCAATGGTTACGTTCGCCAAACAACAAGGCAAGTTCAAACCCGATATGTTTCAGCCGTTCGACAAATTGCAGATCGTAACCATCCAACAGATTCTCGATGGTACTAGAATGACTTTGCCGCTAATGGAAGAAGTGACCAAGAAGGCTCAGAAGGCTAAA
>JAYVER010000383.1:0-2797 GCA_043748725.1 Chloracidobacterium sp.
CGATTTATCGCGTTCTTTTCTACGCGATAAATCGCGCACTCTGAACGTCATAATGGCTGCTTTGGAGCGACTGCCATGAACGCCTCTATATCCTCGATCTTTCGCGGCAGATTTTTCGTCATCCATTCCACTCCGGTCTGGGTGATTAGCATATCGTCCTCGATTCGGACGCCGATGTTTTTATACTTCTCGAACGCCGGCCGAATCTTAGCGATAAATGCCTTGTTTTCGGGCGTGTCCGGTAGATAGTTGAGAGCGTCGGCACGAATGTAGATGCCGGGTTCATTGGTATATGTCATTCCCGGAGCGAATGGCCTGGTGTTTTCGCCGACATCGTGGACATTCATGCCCAGCCAATGACCGAGACCGTGCATAAACCACATTCGATATTGCTGCGAGTTTTTATTTGTGATCAGGCCGAGCCGGAATAGGCCGTCTTTGATGACCGCGTTTGCGGCGGCGCTGAGCTGCTGCATCGTCGCACCCGGCTTCGCAGCCTTTGCGGCCGCTTCCTGTGCATCGTAAACGATCTGATATATTTCGGCCTGCTCTTTCGTAAATTTGCCGTTCACGGGGAATGTCCGAGTCACATCAGCCGTCAAATGATCGTATTCGGCACCGACGTCCATCAGCAGCAGATCGCCTTTTTTCACTGGCCCTGAGGCTTCTTCGTAATGCAGCGTGGTGCTATTCGGTCCGCAGCCGACGATTGACGGATAGCCCCAAAAATCGGCATTGCGGCGTCGAAATGTATATTCGACCTCGGCCTGCACTTCGTACTCCATGCTAGCCCGGCCAACCATCGCCATCGAACGCATTTGAGCCTCGGTTGTAATGTCGATCGCGTGTTGCAGGAGTTTCAGCTCATACGGCGATTTTATCTGGCGCAGCTCGGCAAATATTGGCTGAGCGTTTACAACCTTGTAGCCGGAAAGCTGTTTAGAAAACTCGTTTTCAACGCGAAATTCACGCAAACCTTCCGAATCTTCTTCGCTGTCCGGCAACAGGAGATAAACGTTTTGTATTGACGGATCATTTTTCGCCTTTAGGCCATCAAGGAATGCCGTTCGAGTCTCGGCGTCGACGATGTTTTTTATTCCCGAAACGGCGGCGGCTTCGTCATTTGCATACATCTTGCCGTTCCATGTTTCGTTCTGCGGGTTTCGTTTCGGCAAATAGACGGTTTCCGTTACCTTGCCGCCGCTTTTTTTAATTACAAGTGTTGCTCCCGCCTGCCGCAGATTGGTCAGATAATAAAGATTGTTTTCCTGCCTATATACATAATCGACATCGTTGGTGTAGAGCTTATGTTCCGCGCTAAAAAGCACAAGCAAACTGTTGTCTTCCATCTTTGCCGCAACTATAGCGCGGCGGCGGGCAAGCTCGGCCTGTCGCTCGGCGTCTGTGAATTTGGGAGCCGGAGGCGTTAGGAAAACGCTTGTCGGACCACTCGTTGCGCCGATATGCACCGTAGAGAATACAATTAAAAAGAGCGCGATCAACGCGATACATCGTTTCATTTCTTTACCTCAAAAGATGTGTCCAAGTGCGATGTGTTTCCGAAATAATCGGCTGCAAAAGTGCGCAAAATATATTGGCCTTGATCCAGCGGCGATGCGTCGAGAAAATCTTGCCTGTATTCGTCGCCGCGGGCGTGATTAGTGACGATATAATTGAAGATGGTCTCGCCCGTTGCTCCAGACTTGCTGCCCTCTGCATAGACAAATGAAATTGCGGCCGCAGCCGGCAAGCGATCAAACCTGATCGTCCATTGCGTGTCGCCAACCGGAGTACCGTCGGCTCTCAGTATTTGGTATCCGGCCTGATAAATGCCAAGACGGCGACGGCCGGCGTTGCCGTCAACCTGATCGTAGGCACGCATAATGATGCGTAGTTTGCCTTCGAGTTGAATACGACCCGACGCTGCTTTTGTTTCGATTTCACGCCAATTTTCGTCCGTGACTGTTACCTTTTCGATGGTCGGAGCACGGGAATCCGAGATGCCGGGGAACGCCAATGCGTCTAGGGCATTCATTTCCGAGCCGCTTCGGCCGGCGATCAGATGGACGTGATTCATCGCGTTCAAAGTGCCGATCGGCTCTCCCGCTTTGAATGTTGATCCTCGCGGCACGCGGACACCGAACATCTTACCGAGCGAATCTTTTGAAAATACGAAACGCGGATCATTGAACGAGACGCCGGACGAGCTGCGTCCAAGCCGGATATGTATATAGCCCATTGTCGGCAGTCTTAGCAGCTCGCGCAGTGTGTCGAAATTTTCGACGGCAACAGGACGCAGCACTTTTTCGTCACGTACGAACCTTGTCGTCTCGCCATAAGCTCCGGCGATGTCGAGACCGTTATGAAAATGGATATTATCATTTCCGGGTTTTATCTCGCCGCGAAGTTCGCCGAGCGTCCCGGCGATCTCGCGCTTTGCGGTCGGCGGATCGTAAGGCCAGCGCGGCGGTTGTAGTTGCCTGAATTCGTCCGGTTTATCGCGAAAGGCGGCGATTTGTTCCGGCGTAATGTTTGGCCCGTTGTCGTCGGGTGAAAGCTGCCGCACTACCCGGTTTTCGCTATCCGCAATGAGCAGATTGCCGACATCGTCAAAGGCCAGACCGGACGGACGATTAAATCGCGACCTTTTGATCTCGCCGTCCAGCAGACCTCGTCCGCTATTCGAAATAGTTGAAACAAAAGGGAATACATCGCCCGCGATCATACGGATCGCGTTGCCGTCGGCGACAAAGACCGAGCCGTATCTGTCAACAGTTATCGCGGTCGGTTGTACGAA
>JAYVER010000384.1:0-7366 GCA_043748725.1 Chloracidobacterium sp.
TTTCTCGTTCGACAATGTCGTTACCGGCGACACATACACGTTCAGGATATCGTCGAGGCTTTTCCGCTTCACACCGCAAACCGTTCAGGTCAACGACAACCTGACGCTTCCGGATTTTGTGGGACTCGAATAATATCCCGTCAAGGTTGAAAGGCAAATTTTTCGAAGGATAACTAAAATGAAAAACACGAAAACTATAATGCGGTCGATCAAGCGAAACAGTCTTAGTTTGGTTTATTTAATGCCCGTTGTCGCTCTAATCGGACTGGCGGCTCTGTTTATATGGCAGCCATTGGCTCAAATGCAGGACGCGAACACAAAGGAAAGCCCTCAAGCACCGCTGTCGGCACAACCGGCTATATTTACCACTTCAGGTGCGAGCAAACGTGTGGTTGTTTTCCCTGATCCGGGAAACGCGCCGGCTACTCAGACTCTTGTACCGGGTTTGCCGACCAATGCAAACCCGCAGGGCGTCGCCTATTATGGCAGCGACAATAGTCTGATAGCAGATACTCCCAATTCACGCGTCTTCGTCGTGCAAGTTTCGACAGGAGCACTTATTGACACGATCAATACTGCCTCTGCGGGTTATAACGGATCGGGAACGATTGCCGTTTCGCCAAACCAAACTACGGCTCTTGCAATGGGCAACAGCACAACGCTTTACGTGATCCACGGGCCGTTTAATGCGTCATCAGCAATTTCGACAATCACATTGCCAGGCAGCATTGGCAGTTTCCAGACACAAGCCATTGTTTTTAACAGTGCGGGACGCGCTTTTGTTTACACTACGCAGGGCGTCTCCGTGCTTGACGCTCCATACACCTCCGTTGCGTTTACGATGTCCGTTTTTAATCTTGGTTCCGGTGCCGTCGCGATTTCGCCGGACGGCAATAACATTCTTTTCACCGATCTCGGCGCTAATTCGGTTGGAATCATACAGGCTCCGTTCAGAGCGGGGGTCCCGCTTACGGGTTTAACAATTCCCGGCGGGGTCAATTTGGACGGAATCGCGATAGCACCGGACGGAGCGAGCGCAATAGTCGTCAGTAACGGAGCTCATCAGGCCGCCGCGATCGCCGCGCCGTTTACCAGCGGTTCGACGGTGTCAAACATCCCGTTGCCGGGGGCTGGCGTCGATCAATTTGAAGACGTAGGCATCAGCGCCGACAGCCAGTTGGCGATCCTCGCCGGCGGCAGCATTGCTGAACCACCAGTCTTTGTCAGAGCGCCATTCGGCACAACGTCGCAAACATTCAATGTTTTAATAAATGACCCCAATGCCACACGCGGTCGCGGTGCCGTGCGTTTTCGGCCGACGCCGACGCTTGCTACGGTGGACGGCAGGGTGCTGACGTCGGACGGACGCGGGCTGCGGAACGCCACGGCGTCAATTACCGATTCACAAGGCGTCAGTCGAACAGCAACGACCAGCTCGTTCGGTTTCTTCTCCTTTGACAATGTCATTACCGGGCAAACCTACACTATAAGGATATCGTCGAGGCTTTTCCGCTTCACCCCGCGAACGGTACAGGTCAACGACAACCTGACGCTCGCGGACTTTGTGGGTCTCGAATAAGGTCATGTCAACGTTAAAAGGCAAACCAGAAAAAGGATGGCGAATATGAAAAACACGAAGAATTGTGGATCGACCCGGCAAAATTACCGTAGACGTTTTTACCTACATTCGGTAATTACTCCCGTTGGGATGGTAAGTCTGTTCCTTTGCCAGTCATCGGCGATACGACTGCCGTTGGTGGAAATGTTACACCTACAATGCTTTCAACGGCATCTCGGTGACCGGTACCTCGGTCGCAAAGTTCGATCAGCATTTTATTTCGTTTCCATTTGGCCGGTGCTTTATTAAGGTTAGTACTCATTGCTCAAGTTTAGTTTATTTCAGGAGGAAAGGATGACCAGAACATGGTGCTTTGTTTTTTTGCTTCTCTTTTCGGCGCTCGGCGCTGCTACGCGGGTTGACGCTCAAACGACGACGTTTTCGTATAACGGCAGCCTGAAGGATGCATCTCTACCGGCCAACGGCAGCTACGACTTTGAGTTTCTACTCTACGATGCGTTGAGCGGCGGCACACAGGTGGGCTCGACGATTACGAGGGGGGCCGTTGCCGTGGTTAACGGCATATTTGCGGTAAATCTCGATTTTGGTCAGAATTTCCCCGGCGCGGATCGGTTTCTAGAGATTCATGTCAGGCAAGCGGGCGGCGGTTCATATACGCCTCTCGCTCCGCGCCCGCAGATCAGAAGCGCTCCTTACTCGATAAAGAGCCTGAGGACAGATGACAGTGTAAAGCTCAACGGGCAGGCCCCCGAGTTCTATCAAAACGCCGATAACATCGCGAGTGGAACCGTCAGCGCTGCTCGCTTACCCGTGCCGCTCGCACTGACCGGTCGGGCAATGGCAATGCGATCATCTCGGCCAGCAATTCCTCCGCAAGCAACTCAAGTACCGGCGTGTTCGGCCAGTCAACCGCCACTAGCGGCTCAACGGCCGGCGTTTACGGTCTGAGCAACAGCGATGCTGGGGTCGGGGTAATTGGGAATGCCATCGCTCCCACCGGTGCGACCGTAGGCGTGTCTGGAACAAGCGGCAGCATATCGGGAACAGGCGTTAAGGGATCGGCTCTAGCTACAAGCGGCTATACTAACGGCGTGGTTGGCGAGGCCTTCAGCACGAATGGGACCGGCGTCGTCGGCGTCGCGCATGCCACCAGCGGATTAACCTACGGTGTCTTTGCCGAAAACTTTAGTACGGTGGGACCGGGAGTCTATGGCAGAAATAGCTCTACAACCGGCGGCACAGTCGGCGTTTGGGGCGACAACGCCAGCACAGGCGGGACAGGCGTCTATGGCAGAAATTATTCTGGTAGCGGCGTCAATTTTGGCGTAAGTGGCGAAACCTCCAGTCCGAGCGGGATCGGTGTTTACGGTGTGGAAACCGCCACTAGCGGCACAGCCACTGGCGTCTACGGCCTGAGCAGCAGCACTGCCGGACGCGGCGTTTTTGGAATTGCCAGTGCGGCCAGCGGCACCACATATGGCGTTTATGGCCAGAGTAACAGCTTGACCGGATTGGGCGTCTACGGCATTTCCTCCGGCGGCCAGGGTGTGCGGGGCGACACTAGCAACGCTTTCGGCGTCGTCGGCATCGCCGGGGCCACCACCGGTCAGGGTCAGGGTGTTCGGGGTGAGAGTGCAGCTCCGGACGGGATCGGTGTGTATGGTAGAAACACTTCAGTGAACGGACTGAATGCCGGTTCTGTTGGGGTACGGGGTGAAACCTCAGGCCAGTTTGGTTATGGCGTTTACGGCCTCGCCACAAACACGGGCAACAGTTCAATGACCTATGGCGTTTTTGGCTCCGCTCTTGGCAATGACTCGTACGGGAGTGGCGTTTATGGTATTGGAAATCATTACGGCGTCTTAGGCAGCTCAAACAACGTCGGACCTTACGGCGGTTTTTTCCAAGGCGCCCTGGGAGCCTCAGGTACCAAATCCTTTCGCATCGATCATCCGGATGATCCGACGAATAAATATCTGCTTCATTTTTCAAGCGAGAGCCCCGAGGTCATCAATTTTTACCGCGGTACCATCGCACTCGACAGTGAGGGCGAAGCTGTTGTCGAACTGCCGGGCTATTTTGCCAAGATCAATAAGGACCCGAGCTACACGCTCACCGCCGTCGGCGCGGCAATGCCGAATCTGCATATTGCCGTTGAGATCGACGCGGCCGCTCTGAAAGCAGGAGAAAAGGCGGGGCCGAACGAGCCCGCTCCAAAGTGCTATTTTCGTATCGCGGGCGGCGTGGCCGGAGCTAAAGTTTCGTGGCGCGTCGAAGCGGTTCGCAACGACCTGTGGTCCCGTACGAAAGGAGCGGCTGTAGAAGTTGAAAAACAGGGCCTTGAGAAAGGCACTTATCAACACCCGGATCTGTACGGCCAGCCGACTGAGAAAGGAATTTTTTACCGACAGCCGACCGGGCGTCCTGCGAGTCCGCCGATCCCGCCCGGCGGTGACCCATCAACTAGGCCCAAACGGTTTCAATGACGAATCGCTGTTTTCTTGCGCAGAATATCAGTTAGTCCTAAAGTTTGTGTGGAAGTCCTGACGCACTCCAGTAAGGACTTTTACTTCGGCGATAGTCTGAATATTTGCTGCGGTATCGAGCACGAGTCGGTCGATACTAAAGTGCCAAATAGCAATTATGTAACCACACGGTTATTGTTGCTCACCTTTGGCGAGCGATTGAATGCTTAAATTAGACGTAGGGTTTCACTCGCTAGAGCTCGCTGCACCCTACGCTATAATGTTCGTCTCCGTCGGAGACAAGAGTTAGGGGAATTAAAGATCATGAGAAAACTAATCACTGGCCTATTATGTTCGATTTTGGCAGTTTTTGCTATGGTGAGTGTTTGGTCGCAATCCGGCGGACAATTTCAGATCGAAAAGAGCGTCGTCGCCGGCGGCGGCGGTCAAACCACCGGCGGGCAATTTATACTCGACGCGACGATCGGTGAGTCGGTTGCGGGAACCGAGTCAACGGGCGGGACATTCGAACTTGGCAGCGGTTTCTGGGGCGGCGGTGCAACACCCTCAGCGAATGTTACGGTATCGGGGCGAGTGTTGACCTCCGACGGTCGAGGTCTGCGCAACGCAACGGTGTCAATTACCGATTCGCAGGGCGTCAGTCGAACAGCAACGACCAGCTCGTTCGGTTTTTTCTCGTTTGATAATATAAGTACGGATCAGATGTATGTATTCAGGATCTCGTCAAGACTCTTTCGCTTCCAGCCGCGAACGGTGCAGGTCAACGGCAACCTAACGCTCGCGGACTTTGTGGGGCTGGAATGACGTTTAGAGTGCGCGATTTATCGCGTATGGTTATCGAACATAAACATAAGAACGCGATAAATCGCTCACTCTGAACTACTCTAAAGGCGGTCTTCGGATCGCCTTTTTTAGTCTTTTAGGATAAGAATTCGGTGCGGGGGCAGGCCTAACATGCATTCGTCGCCGATGTTGAGGCCGACAACCTTAAATACTCTGGTTTCTATCTTTAGCCCGGCGGCGTCAAATTCGATAAGCGAGGTCGGGCCGCGAAACTTGATTTTGGTAACCTTGCTTTTCAAAAGATTGTCCTCGGGAAATGACGCTCCCATAGACATCGAGACCTGTTCGGGGCGAATAGCCAGCATTATATTTTGATTGATCGCACCGAGCCGTCTTTTGTCGACGCTCTGGGCAAATAAACGGTGTCCGCCGTCGATGGTCTGAAACTCAGGCAGGTCGGCATCAGTCGAAGAAATGCGGCGGGCCGTGATCAGGTTGTTGTCACCGGTCATCCGGGCTGTGGCAATGGAGATCGGCTCGTCGTATATTTCCTGCGGCGTCCCGGTCTGGATGATCGCACCGCCCGAGAGAAAAGCGGCCTCATCCGTCAGGCTGATGATCTGTTCGAAATCGCTCGACGCAAAAATTACGATGCGGTCACGACTCTTGGCGGCCTTTCTTATCGTCGCAAAGCATTCGCTTCGCTGACTAATATCCATTTCGCAGAATGGCTCGTCGAGGAGAATTACCTTTTCCGACTTTTTAACCGCGTTTTCAAATTTGTCGAGCTGCTCCTCGCCGTTAGAACTGCTGCTCGAAAAGGATTCAACCATCTGCTTAAAACCGGCCTTGGTACGGCCCGAATGAAACGTAATGCTGCGCTCTTTGGCTTTTGTTTTTGTAATATCCTGACCGTCCAGTTCGATTGTTCCGCCGTTTGGTTTAACAATGCCCGCGATCGTTTTTAACAGCGCGGACTTACCGGAGCCGGACGGGCCGAAAATGCCGATCACGCTGCCATCTTCGACTTCAAACGACAGATCCCTGAGCGCCCATTTATTCCCAAAACGCTTTGATAATTTGTCGATGCGAAGCGGCATGATCAGGCGAAAATGAAACTTTTAGAAATGTTTTTCGTGCAAATAAAAGTATGCTGTTGTCATCATATTAAAGCAAGTATAGACTGGTTTTACGATGGCGAACAGCAAATCTGACATAAAGCGCAAGCTCATTCACGCCGGTGGCTGGCAAGTTGCGAAACGCGTGGCAAAGGCCGTTCCGTTTGGCGGCACGGCTGTCGCGATTGTTCTTGTGGGGAGCGACATCAGGAATAAAGGTGTTATAAAAGGGCTTGTGAATTCAGGCATCGACGCGATCCCGTTCGTCGGGCTGGCCAAGAACACAGTCGAGCTTGTCCGGGGCGATTTTATCCCCGATAAAAAGAAGAAAGGAAGTTAAATATGCGATCATTCATAAACGGCACGCTAAAATTTACATTAATTATGCTGGTTTTTGGCCTATTTTCATTGGCGGCCGAAGCTCAAACGACGCGCAGCAAAGCCAAACCGCTGGCCACGCCGCCGCCGACGTTGTCCGGTGCCGAGATCATCAGTCAGGCCGGCGATTACGTCGAACCGACGATCGTAATGCAACAGCCCGAGCAAAAATCGTCTGACAAATCGACGACAACCAACTCCGCCGCCCGCATTAGAGAGCTTACCGAGCGCATCAACAAACTCGAAGCCACCCAGAAAAATGGATACGATGAAAAGCAGAAGCGAATGGTGCTAAATCTCGATATATTATCGCGGGCCGAGCAGCGATCCGAATCCTTAAGAAAGCAGCTTTTTGAAATGATCGAAAAGGAAAGCACGATTACAGCAAGGCTCAATGTGATCGAGAACGAAAGCCGCCCCGAAATGATCGATCGCTCATCACAGCTTGCGGGTTCGCTTAGACCTGAGGAAATTCGCGAGAGCCGGCGTAAAAGCCTTCTGGCCGAAAAGACAAATCTCCAGGCGCTGCTAACCGAAATTCAGTCAACCCGAGCAAACCTGGCCGTCAACGTCGATAAGGCCGAGGCAATGGTCGAAAAACTGCGAACCAAACTCGAAAAAGATATCGACGAGTCATTTCTCAAGGACGATCCGCAGAATTGATCGGATTATTATTCAAGCCCCATAAAATCCGCGAGTGTTAGATTGTCGTTGACCTGCACTGTTCGCGGGGTGAAGCGGAAGAACCTGGATGCTACCCGGAATGTATATGTCTGGCCGGTGCTGACATTATCAAACGAGAAAAAACCGAACGAGCTGGTCGTTGATATCCTACTGACGCCGATCGAATCGGTAATTGACACCGTAGCGTTTCGCAGGCCGCGGCCGTCGGAGGTTAAAACTCGGCCATCCACGGTTACGGGCCGTTGAGCGGGGGCCGCCTGATTTACGGTAAACGTAAGCCCGCTCGAATTTATCGTTCCAACACGGGCCGGACCCTGATTTGGTTGGACGGTATAGTT
>JAYVER010000385.1:0-7360 GCA_043748725.1 Chloracidobacterium sp.
TGCGGACGTTGAATTCACCGATCAGATTCGTTTCAAACTCGCCGAAGATATGCCCGTCGCGAAAAACGGTAAATTTTGTCGTATCGCCGGAAAAATCTATATATCTCGCCTGCCATTTGGCGTCGTCGGATAAGCCAAAAGTCTCTACAGTGGTAAACAACTTGCCGTCCATTTCGGCCAGCACTTCACGCACAACGGGCGAATCTACTCCAGCGATCAGCCGTCCGTTGCCGGGCACAAGATTCATCAGACGCGAAAATTCCCACTTGATATCGTCCAAATTGTCGTAAATGTCGGCATGGTCAAATTCGATATTGTTGACAATGGCGATCTCGGGCAGGTAATGCATGAATTTGGGCTTTTTGTCGAAGTATGCCGTGTCGTATTCGTCACCCTCAATGACAAAATAGTCGCTGCCGGTCACACGAAAGCTCGCGCCAAAATTCTGCACGATGCCGCCGACCAAAAAACCCGGATCGAGCCCGCCTACCTCGCAAACCCATGCCGCGATGCTCGTTGTCGTTGTTTTGCCATGCGTCCCCGCAACAACCAGCGAGCGCCGTCCGCGAATAAATTCTTCCCTCACGATCTCGGCCTGCGAACGATAAACGAACCTGCGGTTGAGCACCTCTTCGAGCTCAGCGTTGCCGCGTGAAATCGCATTACCGACAAGGGTCACATCCGCTCCGATGTCCGCATTTTCAGTCTTATAACCGTTCAATATCTCGATGCCGAGAGCCTCAAGCTGCGTCGACATCGGTGGATAAACATTCTGATCCGAGCCGGTCACTTTGTGTCCACCCGATTGCAGCATTCCCGCAAGACTCGCCATCGCAGTGCCGCAAATTCCGATCAAGTGATAATGCATAATATACGACAAGCCACTCTAAGCCGTCTTAAAACATCTTAGTTTAATGTAGCCTAGCGGCTTCGGTGAAGTTCGCTTTTCATTTTATTTTGCGAATTATTATGAAATTATCTGCGTTCGTCTCGTTGTTTTTGAGTTTTATGTTGCTGGCAAATGTGCCGGTCGGTTACGCGATGGAAACCGACCAGTACAATCTGCCGCCGACGCCTCTTTTCGATATCGGCGAAGAGGTTTCAGATCACATCGCCGAAAATCTATCAATTGCCATTGGCAATGTAAACGCCGAGATCGAAGTTCATCAAGCCTGTCTGAGTTCGCCGAATATAGAATTGAAATGCGGCTCAGCGCAAGCAGAACGTGAGAAGCTGGAATATTTGCATTCAAACGACGCGGTCGCGTTTGAGGTGTTCAAGCTGCTCGGCGACGGCGATCTTTTCATTACCAAAACCGGTAAATGGTTTCATAAACACCAGTTTAGCCACGAGCCTGACCGCTACACGACGAGCTATTTAGAATCGATATATCTCACGCAGCCAACTGATTACATAGGCATCAGCCCGACCGTCAGGCTCTATGGTTCGCAATTTGGCACCGACAAGATCGAACATTTTTTGCAGCAGGGATACAGCTATTACAAGATCTATAAACGCGAAATTAACGCCGGTTCAACGCCGGAGGCCGCTGCGAAAAAAGCCGTTAAATGGGGAAGAACAACCGAAAAGACATATTTCGGCCTGCTCGTTTCGGGGGTTTACTCAAACGGTGACATGCTCGCGAATTACGCCGGGATGAAATTTTATCAGGGACTGACGCAGCCGATACATATAGGCTCGATAACAAGGCCGGCTATTTTGACTCTTAAAGATGGGGAGTGGGTTATCAACTATCAAGCCAATTTACACGACAACCTGCTCAAACCTTTTGTCAGCAACCATCTCAACGAGGCGCTCAATCCGTCAGTTTACGCATTTAATATTTACCCATTCGTCCGCACTATCGTCAAAAAACAAAGCTGCCCGCAATGGCGAAAAATGTATCCCGACCTTTCCAAGACCGATATTGCCGCACAAACGGCCGCACTGACGCACTGGAACGGCGAGGATTACGGATACTTGAAAAAGGATAAAATGGTGTCGATTGCCGATACCTGCTTCGCCAATGAAACCGACGCTAAGTAGCATCCAACAGACCTGAGCGCTGGGCGTCCCACTTGCCCTCGTGTCAATTGAGTACTTTTTTGAGTTTATCCATCGCACCTTCGAGAACAATATCTTCCCGGGCAATGCAAATGCGGACATGAGCATCCCAATCGTCGCTGTCGCCGAATGCGCTGCCGGGCGTCATGCCGACGCCGGCTTTTTCCATCAGCATTTCATTGAATGTGACGGCGTCGTTGAATTCGGCGGGAATTCGCGCCCAGACGTAGAACGCCGAGCCGGAATTGTAAATATCGAACCCGAGTTCCGTCAGTCCTTCACTAAAATTGCGTCTTTTTACGTCAAACTTGTCCCGCAGTCTGGTGTAATAAGTGTCATCGGACATAAGAGTCCGCGAAAGCGCGGCTTGCAGAGGTGTGGCCGGGCAGACATAAATGACGTTGGCGGCGTTGTTGAGCGGTGCGATCAGTTCGCCTTTGCCGTAGGCGTAGCCGAGCCGCCAGCCGGAGATATTCCACGATTTTGAGAATGAGTTGACGGTGATGGTCCGCTCCCACATATCGGGCAGGCTCGCGATCGGCGTATGCGGATTTTCGCCGGTCACGTAATGCTCGTAAACCTCGTCGGAAATGACCAGCAGGTCGAGTTCCTTGGCGACATCTGCGACCGCCTCAAGCTCTGTCTGGGACATCACCTTGCCGCTCGGATTCGCCGGCGAACAGACTATGATCGCCCTGAGCGGAAAGTCGTGCCGATCCTTTAGCTCTTTGCATCGGGCAAACAATGCATCTTTTTCAAATGCAAGATTAGCGTCGAGCTCGAATGCCTTGGTCTTGCTGCCAAATTCCTCTAATATCCGTCGGTGATAAGGATAATACGGCTCGAAAACCAAAGCCGATTTGCCCCGCAGATAGCTCTGAGCGACGCCGATCAACGCGCCTGTGCCGCCGTTAGTGATCATCACCTCAAACGGCCTGGCATCCACATCGACTTCGATATTATTGTATTTCGCGATCTTTTCAGCGACGGCCTTTCTCAGATTAGCGTCGCCCTCGCTGCCGCCGTAATGATTTTGGCATGCTGCAATAATTGCTGCGGCCTCAGCGGCCAATCGCGGGTCGATCGGTAGTTCTGACTGCCCTTGCACGAGATTTCCCTCCCGCGGCACAAGCCGCGTGATCGCGCGGATGTCGGGTTTCACTTTCATTCGCTTTGCTTCTGTCATAATCTATAAAAATAACAGTTTTCGAGCGAGATTTCTAAATGCCGGATACCGACAAAGTGAAAAAATCAATGCTGCCGCCAACGCAGCAGCTAAATTGGCTCGACAATAAGTTTCCGATGCTCAGGCTCGACCGGATCGAATTTCTCACTGCCCAAGCCGCTCTCGGTGATGTCACAACTTTCAGAATGGGCCCGGCACAAGTGTATTTCATCAACCATCCTGACCTGATCCGTGATGTGCTGGTTGTCAACGCCCACAAATTTATTAAGGGCCGCGCGCTCCAGCGTGCCAAACGGCTGCTGGGCGACGGCCTGCTGACGAGCGAAAATGAATCTCATCTCCGCCAGCGCCGCATGATGCAGCCCGCGTTTCACCGCCTGCGGATCGCCGAATATACCCGTACGATGACCGATTACGCGGAAAAAATGGCTGAACGCTGGCGGGACGGCGACATCCTCGACATTGACCACGAGATGATGCGGCTGACGCTGCAAATAGTGGCCAAAACATTGTTCGATGCCAATGTCGAGAGTGACGCCGACAGCATCGGGCAGTCCTTGACAGCCATTGTCGAGATGTTCAATCTCCTATTGCTGCCTTTTTCCGAGGTGCTCGAAAAACTGCCGTTTCCGCAATCTATTCGATTCAAACGGGCGCGAAAAACGCTCGACACGGTGATCTACAATATCATCGACGAGCGACACCGATCCGGCGAGGACACGGGCGACCTGCTCTCGATGCTGATGCTGGCGCAAGACGAAGACGACGGCAGCCGGATGACCGACGAACAGATTCGCGACGAAGCCATGACGCTTTTCCTTGCAGGCCACGAGACGACCGCAAACTTGCTCACCTGGACCTGGTATTTGCTTTCACAAAATCCCGAAAAAGAGGTAAAACTTCACGCAGAATTGGATCGCGTGCTGGCTACGGGCGGAAACTCGGGCTGCGTGGAGCGTGTTTCTTCAAGCTCCACGCTCGTTAACACTCGCGTCCCGACTATCGACGACCTTGCCAACCTAAAATATACCGAACACGTCATGGCCGAATCGATGCGGCTCTACCCGCCCGCATGGGCCGTCGGACGTTACGCCGTCGCGGATCACGAAATCGGCGGATATGTTATTCCGAAAGGCTCAACCGTGCTGGCAAGCCAATATATTCTGCAACGCGACCCGCGTTTTTGGGATAACCCCAACGAATTTCTGCCCGAAAGATGGGAAGCTCAGAGCGTAAAAGAAGCCGGACAAAAGAATATCTACTTCCCTTTCGGCGGCGGCGTCAGGCGATGCATAGGCGAAAGCTTTGCATGGGCAGAAGGCATCCTGCTGCTCGCGACTCTCGCCCGCAAATGGAAACTTCGTCTCACACCCGACCAAAAAATCGGACTGAAACCTATGATCACGCTCCGGCCGAAATACGGTATGCGGATGTCGATCTTAGTCAGAAATTGAGGCTCGGCGAACTCTGCGTAAATCTCAGCGATCTCCGCGTTAAATTGAGTTTTAACGCAGAGGCCGGCAAAGTATACGCAGAGAACGCTGAGAAGAAATCTTAGTTATCTCTTACTAACAAACGGATTGTCTTTCACCCAAAACCGCCACGGCTTTTCCGCGTCGTCACCTGCGTAATCGATGCCGATACGCTTTCCGACGGCGATTTGTGACTGGCTAAAAGACTCGTGATCTTCCAGCCAGATTCGCTCACCCAAAAGGTTTTCGCCGTTAAATCCGCGATCAATTCCGAATGCGATACACAGCTTTCCCGGTCCGGAAGTTAGATTGCGGTCTTTCATCTCGCCGCGACGTGTCCGCATGATTTCGACGCCCTCAACCGGTTCGACGGCACGGATCAGGACGACATGCGGGCTGTCAATTTCTCCACACACAATATTTAGCTGATAATACATCCCGTAAATAAAGAAAATATATATGTTTCCGCCTACAGAATATGTCACCTCATTTCGCGGCGTTCGCCGTCCGCCGTAGGTGTGTGCGGCGCGGTCGATCTCACCGAGATACGCTTCAGTCTCGACGATCATGCCGGATACGCGCGTGCCGCGTCCGTCCGGCACAACGATCAGCTTGCCCAGCAGATCGCAGGCGATCTTAAGCGTGTCGCCCCGAGTGTAAAATTCGCGTGTAAGTCTGGAACCCATATTATTATCAAACAATGCTCCTAATAGATCGCATACGGCGGCATACCTTTCCCCAATTATTTCATCAAATTACAGATAGTTTAAGCCGTGGAAAATTGGTAGAATTCCAAAGCACGGCACTTATCCATCAATTTATGAAGTTTATTAATATTCTCGCGTTTTTTTTTGCTTTCGCGTTTACGGTTGTGGCACAAAAGCCTAACGACATTCTCGCGACGGCGACAGGCCACGTATTTCGCTTTCACGATCTCTCTCCCGAAACGCAAAAAATCACCGCTGAAATGCCATCCCGCATCGCCAAAGCCCGGACAGAGATACTCGGGCAATTGCTTAATCAGCGAGTTGTAGCCATAGAAGCCAAATCATTGAATGTTTCACCCGGAAAATTGATCTTAAACGAAAAAGCGAAGGTCGCAAGCCCGTCGGAGGCTGAGATCAAGGCTGTGTACGATGCCAATAAAGCCGTGATCGGCGACCGAACATTAGAGCAGACACGCAAACAGATCGTCGCATATCTTCGCAGCGAACCGGAACAAAAATTGCTTGTCGCGCTGTTTGCAAGACTGAACACTAAATACAAAGTCACAAACGGCAAGGATGTTAACGCCGCATTACTTGGCCCGAACGAGGCGGTCGCGACCGTCAACAGTCAGCCCATCACCGCTAAGGAATTCGAAGAATATGCGAAGATCCAACTCTATGACGCCCGCACCGACCTCGCCAACGCGATATCGAGCGAACTAAACGAGTCGATCTACAACGCGCTTTTGGCTGATGAGGCAAAGGCTCTCCAAATCGACGCCGGTATGCTTATCGCCCGCGAGATCACCGATAAGATGAAGGATTTTACGGACGACGAGCGTTTCACTCTCGAAGATGCGTTGCGCAAACGCCTCTTTGCCAAATATGCGGTCAAGATACTTTACAGGGAACCTGCGCCATTGGTGCAAAATATCTCGGTCGATGACGATCCGGCCCAAGGCCCCGTTACGGCGCCGGTTACGATCGTTATGTTTAGCGATTTTCAATGCTCGGCTTGCTCGGCGACTCATCCGGTCCTGAAAAAAGTGATGGCCGAATACGCGGGAAAGATTCGTTTCGTCGTTCGCGATTTTCCGCTCGAATCCATCCATGAAAACGCTTTCCGGGCCGCCCTCGGCGCCGGTGCCGCCAACGCGCAGGGCAAATTTTTTGAATACACGGAAATTTTATACAAGAATCAGAGCGCCCTCGACAATGAATCACTTAAGAAATACGCCGCGCAAATAGGTTTGAATGTCCAACAGTTTGAGTTAGACTTGAACTCCGAAAAGACGGCGGCTGAGGTACGCAAAGATATTGCCGATGGTGAATCTTATGGTATCAACTCGACGCCGACCATTTATGTGAATGGCGTCAGCGTACGGATTTTATCGGTCGACGGTTTCCGAAAAGCTATCGACCGCGCGCTCAAAAAATGACCGCCTTTTGGACGTTTTTTAATGTGTTAAGTAATTGTGGAAAATAAAGTAAACTTTTATATACGACAAACGCGTTTTTTAACTATTCACTATTTACGATTCACTACTTTTAACTCTATGCGTTTACTCATCTTTTTGTTCTCGATCTCGCTGTCCCTGGCGTGCGGCGGCGCGGCAAACACGGCAAAACCGAATGTAATTACAAACGTAAAAACGCCACCGTCAAATCAGTCCGGCGCTCCGCTCCCGGTTTATGGCTATGAGGTCGTCAAAACGTATCCGCACGACCCGAAAGCATTCACCGAAGGCCTTTTTTACAACAACGGTTTTCTCTATGAGAGTACCGGCGAAGAGGGCAGATCGTCGTTGCGAAAGGTTGAGCTCGAAACGGGCAAGGTCGTGCAAAAATTTGACCTTTCACGCGAGGATTTTGGTGAAGGCATTGCTCTGTTAAACGACAAGATATATCAGTTGACCTGGCGACAGGGACTC
>JAYVER010000386.1:0-2780 GCA_043748725.1 Chloracidobacterium sp.
ACTGACACTGTACGAGAGGAACGAATGTATCGTGTCGCCGTAGGTCGCGATCGCCGCGTGGCGGACGCTGCCGTTCTCATCAGCCCAATCGTGCGGCTCGGTGACGGGCATTGCTCCGCGCTTCACCGCTTCGTTAAAAGCGTGATCGGCGTCCTCGACATAAAACGCGATGTCGCGAACTCCGTCACCATGCTGCTTGATATGCTCCGCCGCCGGATGCTCCGGGCTCAGCGGCGTCGTCAGCACAAAATTTATATTCGTCTGCCGCATCAAGTAGCTCGTCACCTCACGATTGCCGGTCTCAAGGCCTCTGTAGCCGGCGCGCGAAAACCCGAACGCCTTACGATAATAAAACTCCGCCTGCTTCGCATTCCCAACGTAAAACTCAACGTGATGTATCTTTTTCAGTCCTAGTGGATTTTGTGTTGTCATGATCTTTTGTAGCCTCGTTCACGAGGCTTCCCGCGCCCACGCGGCGCATAGCCACGTCGTTTACGGCGTGGTCAAATCCGTCAATCTACCGAGAGGGCGTTTCAACGTCCTTCTCTCTTTGGCTTAAGCCGCCGAATCGTAAGCCCGTTGAAACGGGCTGCGAATATTTTCAGTGCCTTTACCACGCCGTAAACGACGTGGCTATTTACGCTTCGCGAAAGCCTCGTCAACGAGGCTAGTATCATCGTCCGGCTCTTCGCCGGGAAAAACGACAAACTCACCGGTGTATGACTCCAAATCGCGAAGATATTTAGCTCTGAACTTCTCAGATCCGCGTTCATATTTCTCGCGTTTCGGTTCCACGCTTACCATAATGTTCGTCGAGCATTTCTTCAAAGGTTCGTATATTCTCTTTCTTGATCATACGCCTAAAACCCAGTCGCTACCGCTCCCGGTTCTGACACTTATTTCCCAAACCCCTCAATATATTTCCGCGTCACCTCTTTCAGGTCGGCGTATGATGGGATGACGTAGAGGACCGGCTGCATCTCGGAGTAGCTGTATTCGGTGTTGATGACCTGTTCTAAATTAAAAGGTCGCCGCTCGACCTTGTCGCCGAATGCGTGTTCAAGCTCGCCAAATGACGACAATAGACCGGCGCCGTAGGCTTTAATATCGCCTTCGTGCTCGACCAGGCCGAATTCGACGCTGAACCAATATAAACGGCCTAATTCTTCTAGCTGCCGGTCGGTCGCGATGCGTGCGCCGTGACCGATGAACTGTGAATAATCGGCAAAATTTGAGTTTGTGAACATCGGGATGTGGCCGATCGCTTCGTGGACGATGTCCGGTTCGGGGGTGTATTCGGGGCGAGAATGATGACGGATGTACTGCGTCGAGAGCATCGTCCGGTACGACAACCACGAGAGGAATCCGCGGGTCTCGACCAGGCCTTCGATCGGTGCGAGTCGAAATCCGGTAAGTTCCTTAAGCCGTCGATTCGTCTCCGAGAGCTGCGGTATACGGTCGTTGGACATGCCGAGATCGCGTTTGGCACGCAGATAAAACGGGCTTGCAAACCGTTCCTGCAACTCTTCAAGTTCGCCCGCAACGTACCGCCAAACGCCCTGTTCCTCATCGGTGTAATCGACATCGGTGATCACCCCCGTCTCGCGAAAGTTTTTGGCAAGGCTCGCTATATAGTCGCGCCGCGTGCGATATTCCTCGTCCGCCGCTCCGGGATGATCGAGGGCGAGTTGGTTGATGTCTTCGAATTTAAGGTCGCGAAACTCGGGCAGATCATCGTCGCTGATGTGAAAATTAACGATCTCAATTGCAGTGTCGGCGTTCGTGGCGGTTTCGTTCAACATCCTTAAGGCGGCTCCTTTCATATATTCGATGCGGTCGTGGTAATTCCGGTTATCTGCGAATAGTCTATTTTAAGAGAAACTGCTGCTTCGTAGAATAGCAATCGACAGTTAATATGATACTATTGCCTTAGATTATGAGTTTATTTCTGTATTTGACTTCATAATCTATGCTTATGTCTGAAGCGCTTCACGTGCTTCAAGTGCTTCAGCGCTTCTGAAGCGCCCTGTCAAAAAATATGATCGACGAAATTGATCGTAAGATATTGATCGAATTACAGACAGACGCCCGCACGAGCTATGCCGAGATGGGACGCCGTGTCGGGCTGACCACGCCCGCCGTCATCGAGCGCGTTCGCAAACTCGAAGACGCACACATCATTACCGGTTACAGCGCCGAGATCGACACGGCCAAGGTTGGCCTGCCGATCACAGCGTTTGTGCGGATGAGTATCACCGGCGTCGATTACAGCCACATCATCGAGGTCGCGCAAGGCTCGAACGAGGTACTCGAATGTCACCGCGGCACCGGCGGCGATTCGTTCATAATGAAAATCGCCGTCGCGTCGGTCGAGCATTTGCAGGAAATGATCGACCGCCTGACGCCGTACGGTATTACGACGACAACGATCGTGTTGTCATCACCCGTGAAGAGGAGAATCATAGAAGTATAAATAGGATTAAGTGTGTTAGGGAAGGTCAAACGTCATCCAAAAACGACTCCTGAAGTGTTGATGAGTTCTCGGATGTTGCTGCACGTTACACTTACTTCAGGCAGTTCACAAACGGCCGGTATCTTATATTTTCATCTCTGAGACTGAGGGTTAGGTTGGCGGCGTTCTTCCGTCAGGAGAACAGAATGCTCAAGTTGGGCCGTAGCAATAATTAAAAGAGTCCTTTGAATAACCGGAATCTTTTCACGGTTTGGAAGGAATCGCGATTTTTTTGAAAAGTTGGGGGTTATTTGTTTGAGACTTTGGT
>JAYVER010000387.1:0-7335 GCA_043748725.1 Chloracidobacterium sp.
TTGATTAGCGCCAGTTTAAACTGGCGCTAATCAAGGGAGGTTTACAGAAATGCGAGATCGCAAATCGGAAAAAAATTATCGTATAATTATCGTGTGTACTGCGTAGGATGCGGTGTTCCTGATTGAACGCCAATTTGGAAAAAGTCAATAAATATCGGCCTGTGACAACGGGCGCTATTAGGTGAAAAGGCGGCAATACGAACTGCAAAACCTTTATTCATCGGTTCAATTCCGATCGCCGCCTCCAAAAAGCATTCAACCGCGAAAGACGCGAAAAGACGCGAAATAGAAAGAGATTCTTTTCGCGTCTTTCGCGGTTAATATTTCTTATCGAAGGCTGGCGTTAAGTTTTGCCAAAGCGTCGGAGCCGGGGCAAAGTTCGGCTTTGGTTAGCGAATTTAGCGGCCGGTCGGCCGTTTCAAGAATGTCGTGCAGATCAGATGAATCGGCATTGATATACAGCAACCCGGTTAGAATCTCGCCATTACCGCGTGCATTCTGGACGGCGTTCATCGCCGAGATACGGTTCGTCGGATCCCAATTTTTGTCGATCTTATGCAACTTGATCAACGACCCGTCATGCATTTTGACACTCTTATCGCTGCCCTCGTCATAGCTGGCCGTGATCTCTTTCATCGTCGGGACAAAATCGACCGTCGCGGTCGCCTCAATGTGTTCGCGGACGTAGTCGTAGGATTTTGTCGAACCGGCATTGTTGTTGAACGTGACACAGGGCGAGATGACATTGATAAATGCAAACCCGTGATGGCTCATCGCCGCTTTAAGCAGAGGGATCATCTGCGTCTTGTCGCCAGAGAAGCTTTGAGCGACAAAGGTCGCACCTAGCTCGATTGCCAAGCTTGCAAGATCAATTGACTCAAACAGATTGACCGACCCATGTTTGTTTTTTGAGCCTGCGTCGGCGGTCGCCGAATCCTGGCCCTTGGTCAGGCCGTAGCAGCCGTTGTTCATCACGAGATAGACCATGTTCAGGTTTCGCCGGACGACGTGGACGAACTGCCCCATCCCGATCGAAGCCGTGTCGCCGTCACCCGAAACTCCGAAATAGATCAGGTCACGGTTCGCCAGATTCGCACCCGTCGCAACCGACGGCATCCGCCCGTGCACCGAGTTAAACCCGTGCGAATTGCTTAGAAAATAAGCCGGCGTCTTTGACGAGCAGCCTATCCCAGAGAGTTTCGCGACCCGATGCGGCTCGATGTTCATCTCAAAACACGCCTGTGCAATAGCCGCACTGATCGAATCATGCCCACATCCCGCACACAGCGTCGAAAGCGAACCTTCATAATAATCGACCGTGTACCCAAGGACGTTCTTCGCGAGCGCCGGATGTCGGAATGTTGGTTTAACGTAGGTCATCTCGAACTAAATGATAAGTGTTTTTTTGCAAAAAAGGAAGATTGAAGTGGCGGAGCGTTTTAGAACCAGGAAGGTTATGTGTCGGGTTCCCTTTTCTGTGTAAGCAAAATAAAATAACATGAATGAACAGTATGAATAGTAAACAAAACAGTGAAGAGCTGCTCACAGCATTAAAGAAGCGTTTTGAGGACAACATGGCTCGGCACGAAGGAATTGAATGGGTTAAGGTGCAGGCGAAGCTTGCCAGTAATGACGAAAAGCTGTGGTCGCTCGGTGAGATGGAGCGGACCGTCGGCGAACCGGATGTTGTCGGGTTTGATAAGAAGATGGGCGAGTATATTTTTTACGATTGCTCGGAGGAAAGCCCGAAAGGCCGCAGGAGCCTTTGTTACGACCGCGAAGCTCTCGACTCACGCAAAGAACATAAACCGAAAAACAGCGCCGTCGGAATGGCGGCGGAGATTGGCGTTGAGCTTTTGACCGAAGAAGAATATTGGGAGCTGCAGCAGCTCGGGCATTTCGATTCAAAAACCTCGAGCTGGCTCAAAACGCCCGTCGAAGTCAGAAAACTCGGTGGAGCAATTTTCGCCGATTACCGCTTCGGCCGCATCTTCACCTATCACAACGGAGCCGAATCTTACTACGCCGCCAGAGCATTTCGCGGGAAACTGAGAGTCTAAGCCCGACATGAATTCAGCGTCGTCAGCACGTTCTGATAGCAATCAACCACATGTCCTAAGTCCATTCTCAGGCCATACTGCGGGCATCCTCAAGCGAGGTTCTGAACTTCTCCTGCGCACGATTGTGCATTTCCGGCGCTTCGTTGTAAGTTTCCGTCGAATTAGTGCGAATGTCCGTCAATACAGTGCAAATCTCCGGTGCGTCGGTGCGCGTCTCCCGCCAATCAGTGCAAACATCCGGCGCAAGCCCGCACGTTTCCAGCGTCGAATTGCAAAAGGCCCGCGCATTGTCGCGCGAGCCTGACATCGTTCTGCATTGATCTGGCAAAGCTTAGTGCGTTCTCGGCTTTGTGAATTCGAGACCGCTGATCTGTTTGTACTGCGGCGAACCCGCTCCGAACGCTCCCTTGACGTAGGCTTTCACAAGCTTTTGCAGCTCGTAGATGCTCGTCGGATCGTCGTAAAGAGCGGCATTCCGTGTCGACATTTTGCTAAAGCGTTGGAAAAGGACGTTAAAACGCCCTTTGAATAATTTACTTCAAACTAACCACGTGCTAAAGCGCCGTGGCTATTTGCCCTTCGGGAATGGCTATCGCCGCTTTGTGAGGCACTTCAAGTGCTTCATGAGGCACTTTCGGCCCTTCGTGAGCGACTCCGAGCGCTTCGTGAGGCACTCATACTGCTTCGTGACCAACTTGTTAGGGTTCGTGAGCAATTCTAACCGCTTCGTGACCCATTTGCACCGCTTCGTGAGGCACTCATAGCCCTTCGTGAGCAACTCATAGTGCTTCGTCTGCGATTTTTCATACATTCTGCCTCCGTCGCCGCCAAAACTGCCAATTTCTTCTTCGGTGTTGCGGTTCAAGAATCGGCGGACTCGGAAAGTGACTGAATTCCTTCCGGGAGAACTTGTCCGTTGCTGCTGTTGCCTTTGAGAGATATGCAAGATGATCTCTGCCCTCCTCGAATAATTCCGACATTTCTCTTTCAAATTCCTCTTCTTTAAAAGCCGTTTGAGCACCTAACAAATATCTCAAAGCAGGATTAAACACTTCCGTCCCGCGCGTGGCTTGAACTTCAGCCTTTTTCTCTGCCACTCGCTTTCGGGACTTGATCAGAAATGCTCGTACGTATCGATTTGCTATGTCCTCTAAATAATCGACGTGGGCTTCGACTGCGTCTAATATGTTGAGCGTTGGAGAGGCTTTGGTCTCAACCGTGCCATTTGTGGATGAGAGGTGCTCAGGATCACCGAAAGGTATTTTGAAGAACTTTCTATACGGATAAACATCCGTGACAAGGGCTTGACGCGCCTCGCTAGATAACGCGGCCGTTGCTACTGCGTTGGACGTTCCGCGCATCGAGGTGACCAGTTTGTAAACAACAGAAAACTGATTGCGTGTGAGATATCCGCTCCGATATGTCTGAGTTGTCGTTTCGTACCCGTTGCCGCGATAAACCGTCGAACTCTTTTGTACTTCGCAACCGTTCATCATAAGTTTGCCGAGTCCCAAGTACACCGCAGCGATGTCAGTCAGGACTTCATTATCCAGCTCGTCTTTTTTGTCGTAGCTTTTGTAAAGGCGATGTGTATGCAAGTACTTATGAGTTATTTCGTGACCGAGCGTCGCGAGAATCGATTGCGGAAATTCGCGCATTTCCGGAGATATCTCCACGAACACATCTTGACTGTCATCCTGGAGTTCTATGTGACCGCCGACACTATCGGCCTGCTTTGCGAAACCAATAATGAATATCAGTCCATCCAGCCCAAGGAATTTGCCAATGCGTTTGCCTGCTGATTGTAGGTCGATCGGACTTTGAGAATCTAGCGAAAATGGTTCAAGTAGTTGATACGAGGTGCGATGGCCGACTGATTCTTCAAGAAAAACCAGCTTGGAAACGAAATCACTTATTCGTAAATCGGGCATCGATTTTAAGTAGCAACCTTTATCTTCCTCTTAATTACCATCCAACATGATCGTCATCGTCAGAACGCAGCACCCACACTTCACGGGAGGGTGGGCGGGGACAACTAAATTTCCTTTTCCATCTTCCCTTTTATCTGCTCCAGAATATCGTCCGCTGTGATCGGCGTGCCGTCGTAGTTAAGAACCGATATCAATTTAGATGCATCAACACCCAATTCAATCATCATTAAACTGCGAAACTGAGCATCGCGATTCTGCTCTATAACAAACAACCTCTCATGAGAATCGACGAATTCGCAAAACGCCTTGCCGAACGGGAACGCCCGGACCCGCATTGCGTTGAGGTGGATGCCTTCAGCAGCGAGCATGTCGAGGGCTTCTTCGGCGGCGAAGGTGGAGGTGCCGAAGAAGATGACACCCGGAGCGCGGACACTCTTGTCCGCATCGCCGGTTCCTCCGGCGAGATCGTCTTCGCGCTTCGCACTCATGCGGACAGGAGTGTCCGCGCTCCGATAGAACAGCGGCTGCGGGACCATTTCCTTAGCAGTTTGCCATTTCCGCAGGAGGCGGTCCATGTTGCGGCGGTAGGCGTCGCCGTCCTCGGTGTAAACGGCGTATTCGTCGCGGGATGAGCCGCGGGTGACGAAGGCTCCGACGCTTTGGTGCGTGCCGGGGATCGTGCGATAAGGGATGCCGTCCTCATCAAGGTCCAGATAGCGGCCGTATTTACCGCGAAACTGCTGTAATGGTTCACCGGCAGTCTCATCGCTGCCGTCGCGTCCGGGAAGGCCCGGAGTCGAGGTCCGCCGCCCGTTCCCGCTGCCATCTGTGACCGCTTCGCGGTCATGCAGGCTGGCAGCCTGCGTTCCGGCAATACGGTTGAGCTGCTCGGACGTGAGGACCTTGCCGCGTTTGTATTCTTTGGCATCGTCCCAGACGAGCGGGTCGGTTACGTGGTCGTTCATACCGAGGTCGAGGTCGGTCATCATTATGACGGGCGTCTGTAGGCCTTCGGCGAGGTCGAATGCGTCGGCGGTCATCTCGAAACACTCTTTCGGCGAAGCCGGAAACAGCAGCGGGTGTTTTGTATCTCCATGCGAAGCGTAGGCAGCGAGAAGAATGTCGGATTGCTGCGTCCGCGTCGGCATTCCGGTCGAAGGGCCGGTCCGCTGGACGTCGATCAGCACGGTCGGCACCTCGGCAAAGTAGCCGAGACCGAGGAACTCGTTCATCAGACTGACGCCTGGGCCGCTTGTCGCGGTGAACGCACGCGCTCCGTTCCACGAAGCTCCCATCACCATACCGATCGCGGCGAGCTCGTCCTCGGCCTGAACGATCGCGTAATTATTCTTGCCCGTAACCGGATCGACGCGGTACTTCGCGGCGTATTTGCTAAACGCATCGACGACCGATGTCGAAGGCGTGATCGGATACCAAGCGGCGACGGTGGCACCTGCGTAGATCGCGCCGAGACCGCAAGCGGAGTTGCCGCTGAAAAGGATCTTGTCGCCAAGCAGATCGCGGCGCTCGACACGGATATCGAGCGGGCATTTGAAATGTTCGCGGACGTAATCGACGCCGATATTGAGGGCCTTGATATTCGGCTCGATCAGCTTTTCCTTGCCCTTGAACTGCTCGCCGACAAGAGCCTCAAGCACTGCAAACTCGATATCTAATAATGCGGCGAGAGCTCCGATATAGACGATGTTCTTGAAAAGCTGCCGCTGCCGGGCATCAGTAAACTCGGCGTTGCAGAGATTCATGAGCGGGATGCCGATGTGTGTGATGTCGCCGCGCTCGTATCCGGGCGGCAGCGGCTTTGAGCTGTCGTAGAGAAAGTAGCCGCCGGCGTGCACGCTCGAGTAGTCCTGCTTCATCGACTGCGGGTTAACAGCGATCATCGTGTCCACACCAGCACGCCGCCCGAGATAGCCCTTTTCCGAGACACGCACCTCGTACCACGTCGGCAGGCCCTGGATGTTCGACGGGAAAATGTTCTTCGGCGTCACCGGAATGCCCATGCGAAACACAGCCTTAGTAAACAGCGCATTAGCGCTCGCCGAACCCGTGCCGTTAACGTTCGCAAAGCGAACTACAAAATCATTTACGCTCATTGATAAACTCAACTAACAAATCCAAGGTCTGGATTCTGCTTTTGGTGCCGGACGGCGAGAATACGAGCACATTCGTCTCGTTCGATCTCATAAAGCACAACGAAAGGATATTTTCTCAAGACCGCCCGATGGACGTCCGGGGCAATCGTCGGAAAAGATCGAGGCCAAAGTTTGATGCGGTCGACTGTTTTCTCAAGCTCATCCAAAAATTCATTAGAATGTTTAGCACCGACTTCAAGCGCATAGTACTCGGCAATCAATCGAACTTCCCTATTGGCACGCGAGTTAAACTTGACCTTCATCGGCCCCGAAATTCCTCAAGCGAAGCCCAGAACTGCTCTTCCGACATCACCATATCCGGATTCTCATCCATCTCTTTCGAGCGCCTTAACGCCAGTTCAACCTCATCTTCATTGTCCTCCTCGAAAGGACTTCCTAACGACGCAATAAGTCGCGAGGCTAGATCACCACGTTCCATCTTCGTAAGGCTCATCGCCTTTTCTTCGAGTTCTGTTACAACTGACATATCGATACCTCAGACGCTAATTATATCACTGGTTTTCGTAAAATCTTTTCCATCTTTTTGCCTTTTGCGAGTTCGTCGACTAGCTTATCCATCCAGCGGATCTTTTGCATTAGCGGGTCTTCGATGTTTTCGACGCGGATGCCGCAGACGGTGCCGGTGATGAGGGAGGCGTTCGGATTCAGCTTCGGGGCCTGTGTCAGAACCGCGAGCGGTAGCGACCGGGCTCTTTTTTGTGCTCGCGAGTAGGAGCCCAGTCGCTATCGCTCCCGGTTCTGACCTCCGTCAGCCAACGAATACACTCGTCAACCTCCTCCCTCGTCCGCCCCTTCGTCTCCACCTTCTTCACATAGTGCGGATAAACGCTCGCAAAGATCAACGCATATACTCTATCGGGTTTCATAAAAAACTCCAGGCTTACCTACTGGGCTAAAACACGTATCCAAGTACCGGTATGACGGCGACAAGATGGCCAATGCGAAGAATGATCCGTTTTGTGCTTAGTTTCATTCGGGCTCTGATTGCTCTTTAAGTCATAGTCCGAAAATTCGACGTAGTGTTCCGGCTCGTTGTTGATATAACCCCTCTTTTCATCCCCGTGTTGAAATTCCCAAGAATAGTTGAACGCAACCCGAACAGACTGCTTTGAAGCGAGGTGCTTACGGTCAACACTAAAAAGAACGGTCAATCCGGGTGACAATACAACC
>JAYVER010000388.1:0-19120 GCA_043748725.1 Chloracidobacterium sp.
GTGTTCCCGCTGTTTTTCGCGGCTAATTTTTTCTCTGATGCTATCTATGCACCGATCAGTTATTTACAAGGCTATCCCGCATGGGCAATCAGTCTGGCCGGGGCGTTATTCGGGGCACTGGTCGGCGGCGGCTCGTTGTGGCTGGTGGGTGAGTTGTGGAAACGGCTGCGCGGCGTTGATGCGATGGGCTTGGGCGATGTCAAGATGATGTTCGCAGTTGGGGCTTTGCTTGGATGGCGTTTGACGATATTGACTATTTTTGTCGGGGCCTTTGCCGGAGCCTTGATCGGCGGCGCGATGGTGATGCGGCAAAAGGATAGGAGTCTTCAGACGCAGATTCCGTTTGGTATTTTTCTCGGCATCGGATCGATTATCGCTCAACTTTTTGGCGATCGGTTGATCGCGTGGTATTTGACGCAGTTTGTTGGGTGAAAAAGAACGAACCACCCCGGCCTACCGGCCACCCCTCCTTTTCCAAGGAGGGGAGCTTTTCAGACTCATCGGCTCACTCCGACGTTACTGACAATTTGAACAATAGAAACCGTTTCGCTGCTTTATCGCTTTATTCTGCGGCACCCACACGCCGCATTTTGCACAGTTTACTAGCTGCACGCTTCCCTTTTCATTGGAGCGAATTGGAGTCCCAAGCCCGGTTGATCCTTTGGCTTCCTTTAAAAGCCGTGCGAACCTGATCATCCCTGTGATCTGTTTGCGATACCTTATCGCCGTAAGTCCGAACAGGATCGCTGTGACAAAAAGTATAAAAAATAAATCCGCAAATTTCATTTGCTCACACCATTCTGCGCCGCTGATATTTGCGACCTGAGATCCGTGATCACCGGATTGGTCGGGTTCGTCTCGATTATTTTTGCAAGCATTTTCTCGGCCTCAGCCAATTTACCTTGTTTTACATAAGTTTGCACGAGAAACTGCATCGCCCGGTCGTGTTTCGGGTTTGCCGCTACAACCTGCTGCAATTCGGCAGCGGCTTTTTCATAGGCGGGCGGTTCCTGCAAGAAATACGTCAATCCAAAATCGGTGCGAACATCGGCGTCGCCTGGTTTTAACTCAAGAGCTTTTGTATAAAACTCGCGGGCCGTCTGAAAGCTTGCTGTATCTTTCTTAAAAAAACCGACGTCAAAATGTGCATTTCCGAGAGCGACCAGAACGTCGAAATCCTTGGCGTCGAGCGAATTTGCACGCGTCAAGATGCGAATGGATTCGGTGAGCAGTTCGTTGTCCTGTTTCATGGATGCGTAACGATATAGCGAAACACCGAGATTTTTTTGGTAGGTGAGATTATCGGGATTTTTATCGGCTTCTATAATCTTGGCTCTTAGCTCTTCATTGCTGAGTGTGGTATCGCTTGGGTTTTGAGACTGATTTGAATTTTCAGTGTTTTGCTGTCCGGCCTTTGCCCGGAGCGACGCCATCTCGGAGCCGTTCAGTTTGTTTGCAAGCAAAAAACCGATGACGAAACCGGCTATCAGGGCGAGTAAGATGAAAGCAATGCTTGTCCTATTCATTACGCTCGATGGTAGCAAACTCGCCCGTCAATAAAAAAGCGTTGCCAGACCGAAATCACGCAACGCTCTTAAAAATAAATTTATTGACCTATTTCTTTTTACCTTCCGTTGGAATATACGGCAGATCCTCGGCACGGCGGCGGATCGGCGGATCGGATGCCCGGCGGCGCGGAACTATAGCCTGTCCACGGCGATCAACGCTGCCCGCGGGCAGGCCTTTGCCGTGTACCGCCTCCACCAGTATGCGTGTGATTTCCTGTGAGAGTGTACGATGTTCGGCCGCAGCACGTCGGCGCAGAGATTCTTTCAGCTCGTTGGGCACATACGCACCTATAAATACACCTTTACGGTTTGCCATAAAAATTTTCTCCCGTGAATCGTGAAATCGTGAATCGAGAATAGTAAATCGAGAATATCAAATCGTTTCTTTCCATTCACGATTCACGATTTACGATTCACAAGTTTATACCAAGCGAAATGAAGCGCGTCTATAAGCCGAATCTTGTCTCCTACTTTCGCAGGCGGCGATCATTCATCTAGGCCATGCGTTACCACATGGCTCAAGCGGCCTACCCGGAAACGCCGTCGAAGATCACTCTCCGAACATTGAGCGGGCAGCCCAAATGACACGTTTCCCTATTTGGCCTTGCACCGCGGGGAGTTTACCTGGCCGCGCCTGTTACCAGACACGCCGGTGAGCTCTTACCTCACCGTTTCACCCATTACCCACTTTCGTAGGCTGGTATATTCTCTGTTGCACTTGTCGTCACCCTTTCGAGAAAGGTGCCCGGACGTTATCCGGCCCGCTGCCCTGTGGTGTTCGGACTTTCCTCTCCCGCTTTCGCGAAAGCGATCACCCGACGCGCTTCACTGGCAAGGCTCGAAAAGTATAACAAAAAGTGTTGAACATTCCAATTTAATGTTACAACATTCTTAATTACCGATCTCGATCATGTCACCGGGCGACAAAATGGGGTCAGGAGCCTTGCCGTCCCTGATCGCCCGCAGATTATGTTCGGCGACATTTAGCGTTCCATTATCGCTTTTACGGCGTATCATTGCTTTTTTTGGATTGCCCTTTGCACCGCCAGACGCCAGAATCGCCTGGAATAAGGTCATCCCTGAGGTAAAATCCTTCTGTCCTGTCGAATTGACGTTACCCGCGATGTAGTAAAAACTTGAATTTGCAAGAACGGAGTTGCGGCCTTCGGTGGTAAATTCGACCGAGTTACCTGGATAGATCAAAATTTTGTCGCTGTTTGCATCCCGCAGATCGAATGTTTCAACTTTCGAGAGGTCCGACCGTCTTATTAACGCTTTGGTCGCATGCGAATCTACAACAGATTCGGCACGGACGACATACAGCGGGATAGCCTCACGTTGGATGCTTCTTTCGCCGGGCCGCTCGACCATCCCGGATACATTGATCTTATGGCTGCCAAATTCGCGGACTTTCACCTCAACTTTGGGCGCAGAATAGAGCGTGATACCGGCGGTCAGCATATCTTCAACAGCTTCGGTGGTTTGATCTTTGACGACCAGGTTTTCACTCGCGAGCGGAAAATCGATTGTCCCGTCAACCCGCACAGTGTAATAACCTGAAGCATTAGCCGCATTTTTTATGTTAATAAACAAAATATCACCGGCACCGATCTTGTATGTCTCAGACGGCGAGATCTTTTTGGTCTCGGCGGTCTTTGCGATCTTAAACGTCTTCTGAGCAACCGTTGGGCGGATAACGATGTCATTATCTTTTCGAGCTTCGTTCGAAATTGAAACTTCTTCGTTACTCGTTTTAAAAACTATCTGACGCTGTTCCGCTTGTTTGGTGTTTGGACTTGGGCTGGGCGAATAAGGGTTATTTTTTCCTCGGCCGTCACTTGTCTGGCCTATAATTGCAATTGAACCCGCAAATATTGCGAGCAAAAGACCAAAAGCGAATGACGACGTTTTTATAAGTCTTAATCGATTGCAAAAAAAATAGATCATGGCACTTTTTGAAGTTTAATTCACCCGCCGGTCGAGGTCTGTTATATCGGCGCTAGCACATTCGGGCGAGAGGCAGCACCGATTTAATAAACTTACAAAACCACAGAGATTCTATTTTTTTTGAAATTAATTACTGATATTTTGAGGAAAGAATGCCCGGTGGAAAGAGATGGCTCCAATTACGCAGGTAATGTTCGCGAAGTATGCTTTCGATCTCGTCTGCGGTTTCGTATTGCACGATGGATTCGACGAGGTGAACCGTCTCTTTTACGGTGATCCCGGATATAAGACGGCGAATTTGCGAAATGGAATTAACATTCATGCTCAATTCACGGGCTCCGAGACCGATCAGGAGCGGCACATAGAAAGCCGATCCGGCTGTTTCGCCGCAGACCGAGACTTGAATATCGGCATTATCAGCCGCCGAAATAACTTCTCTGATCGCCCGGATAACTGCCGGATGCAGCGTCTGATACCAATCGGCGACGGTTTCGTTGTCGCGATCGACGGCCAACATATATTGGACTAGATCGTTTGTTCCTAAACACATAAAATCGACGTGACGGGCGATCTCGTTTGCGGTCATAACTGCTGACGGCACCTCGATCATTGCACCGATTGCGGGATTTCCGATCTGCAAATCTACGTCGGCAAGACCTGCTCGCTCGTCGTCAATGATTTTGCGTAAACGCAGTATATCGCTGACACCGGAGATCATCGGAAGCACGATGTCGATTTTCCGATTATAAGACGCTCGCAGTATTGCCCTGATCTGCGTTCGAAAATGTGTCGAATCAGTCAAGCTCAACCGGATCGAACGAAGACCGAGTGACGGGTTGCGTTCCGATGTCTGTGCCTCACCGGCTAGTTGTCCCACCCCGACGTCAAATGTGCGGATCCTTAAGCCGGCATCACCCGTGAGATCGGCTATCTGAATGTAAGTGGCGATCTGTTCGGCTTCGGGCGGAAATCCGCCATGCTGATTAAATATGACCTCTGAGCGATATAGCCCGATTCCTCGTGCACCTAAGCGCTCAGCTATTTGATAAGCGGTCGGCAGATCAGCGTTGGCTCGAATTGTGATTTCCGCTCCGTCGAGAGTTAGAGGCGGCCTTTTCTCGTTCGGCGGCAGTTCGTTAGAAAGATTACGATGATCTGTGATCCTCGAAAAGTGATTGATCGTGTTCTGACTCGGGCGAATAATGACTTGGCCATTAATCCCATCTACTATGATCAGGTCGCCATTCGATACAACTCGATCAAAGTTTCGGACGCCTGTAACTAAGGGGAGTTTTAATTCACGGGCAAGAATTGAGACATGTGACGTCCAGCCGCCGTGCTCGGAAATAACCGCCGTTGGAGCGGATTTTGCGAGTTCCATCAATCGCGACGGCATAAGCTCCGAAACGATAAACACGGCGCCTGATCCACCGCTTTCCTGCCTCGGCTGCCGACCAAGTGCCCGTTGAAGGCGATCCGCAACGTCCTGGACGTCAAGATATTTATCCCGGAGATGTTCGTCGGCGACTGATTTTTGCCGGTCGGCAAATTCTTCGGCAACATTCCGCAAAGCCCAATCCGCATTAACCAGATGATCGCGGATCGCCGATTCAATATTTGTAATGAAAGACGAGCCTTCTATTATCAATAAATGAACGCCAAAGATATCAGACACCGATTCCGGCGAATTAGCTGTACTGCTTGCTATCAATTCCGTTAACTCGTTGGCCGAGCGGCGGACGGCAGATCGGAACCGTTCGATTTCTATGTCTATTTGTGTAGGTTCGAGGTTGGATCGGTAGGTGGCGGTCTGATTGCCGTTCAGAAAAACGGCGTGACCGATGCCTATACCGCGAGAAACCGCCGTAGCCGCTATTCGCAATTCGGATTCGGCGCTAGCCTTATCCAAGGATGGTGCTTGATTTTCCAAAACGCCTTATTAAATCGCAGCTATTCAATTAACTTCCAAAACTAAAACCGCTTCCGCCGCCGCTTTGCGATGGGAAAAATGGTTTCATTAGACCGGCAAACGCCGCGAGGTTTCGTGTCTGGATGAGTATCTCGCCGGGGCCGTTAAATTCTGCGACCATGCCCTCGCCGCTTAAGAAACTGCGTAAGTATCCGCTTTTTGCTGCTTTGCGGAGGTTGTATTGCATGTGAGCTTCCCAGGCAACAAGATGGCCGGTGTCAACGACATATTGCTCGCCCGGCCTGAGCGTTCGCCGATGGATCGCGCCGAATGACGAAACAAGGAGCAGTCCCGTTCCCGAAACCTGAAGAAGAAAAAGCCCCTCGCCGCCAAAGAATGATTTTGAGCCTCCAAATTTCGTGTCGACCACAAGCGAAGTGTCGCCCGCAAGATACGAGCTCGACTGAACCATGAAAGTCTGATTCTGCATTTCGATACCGGCCACATCGCCCGGCGCACCGGGGGCAAAGGTGACTTCGCCGGGCCCGCCTTTGGCCGTAAAGGTCGAGACAAACGCCGATTCCCCGCCGACGGCACGTTTCAACGCTCCAAATACGCCGCCTTTCAACTCGGCAATGAGGTCAATATTCGCGGTCATCGAAACCATCGCTCCGGCCTCGGCGGATATAGACTGTTCAGACTGTAGATTGACTACGGCAAGGGCAAACGCGCCTTGATGCTCGATCGCCCAGGTGTAGCCGCGTCCTTGTCCTCGACCGTCAGCATCAAAATGAAATGCGCCTCCCGTTTGGCCGGGCGGTGGTGGTGGCGGCACTGCTGCAGGTTGCCGCGGCGCGGCAGGTTCAAGCGTAAAGCCGCATGAACCGCAAAACCGCGCTCCATCCATCATCTGCATCGTGCATTTGGGACAATTCATAAAACAACTCCTTTGGATTTTTCGAGGATTATCTCAGCGGCGGCGTCAGCATTCGACGCAAAATCAAGAAAACTTGTGTCGTTGTCGCTGACGACGAGATTCGCCTGCCACGCTTCAACAACTGGTTTCCAGCATTCGCCGACCAAAACCAGCGGGCGCTTTCCGATGACACCGGTGGTGAGTTTGTTCCAGACGAGCGAGATCTCCGTTACGGTACCCATGCCGCCGCGAAACGCGACAAATCCGACCGAGCGCGTGATCAAATTTTGAAGCCGGTCATAAAAATGATCGGTTGCTACTTTGTCGGTGAGATAGCGGTTCGGCTCGGATTTGAACTGATTCATCACGATGCCGAGCACGCGTCCGCCTTTTTCGCGGGCGCCGCGTGACGCGGCCTCCATGATTCCGAGATAGCCGCCCGTGCAGATGGTAAATCCCTCCTCTGCAAGCCGTGCGCCGAGCTGCTTGGCTTCACGATATTCCTGCGAATCCTCGCGGCATTTTGAGCCGCCAAAAATGGTTACGATTTTGCCTTCAAAGTTTTCGATCACGTCAGTTTTCCTTTCTGGTTCATATTATAGCTGTCTGCATTTTGATGACAAACTGCTCAAGCCGCTATCGGGTCATCCGCAATATTTCCTGCCTCGATGATTGCCTGATCGGTATTTGTAAAGAAAAGGATCAGGCTGCCGATGATAAAAAATACGATCAATGCGAGGATAGCGGGACGATATGAGTTGGTCAATTGAGCAACCAGGCCAAAAACGATCGGGCCGATCCAGGACGTTCCCCTCTCGGAAATTGCATAAATTCCAAAAAATGCGGACTCGCGACCCGCGGGGATCATTTGCGAAAAGAGCGAGCGGGACAGAGCCTGCGATCCGCCCAATACAAAACCGATAGCCCCGCTCATAATGTAGGCCTGGGTCACCGTATGAAAGAACGCAAAACCGTAGATAACTATACCCGACCAGATGACGAGCGAAATGATGATCGCGGTCTTCGTGCTGGTAAAATGCGCGATCCGCTCAAATGCGAGCGAGCCGATGAAAGCGACCAGTTGCGCGATGCCGAATGCAATAAAGAGAACGGAGCGGTCAGTCTCAAGTCCGTTGGCAACGAACAGTTCCTGGGAAATAAAAACTGCCGACATCGCGATCACCGTCTGGATACCGTCGTTGTATAGGAGATAAGCGATCAGGAAGTGGAGGGTATGTTTGAGCTTAAACAGCTCGCGAAATGTCGCGGCAACCTCGCCTAAACCGGCCGATATGAAATTCTTGCCTTCCGGTGCCGACCTGACCGGCGCCCGTTTTTTAAGGAACCAGAACGTGAAGATCGAAAACCCAGCCCACCAAACACCAACGATCAGAAAGCAGATGCGGGCTGCGGTACCGGTCGTGATCCCCAACGATTCGGAATCCTTTAATAGTGCAATGCCGATGATAAGCGTCACAAATCCGCCCGCATAACCGGACGCAAACCCCCAGCTCGAAACCTTATCGCGGCGGTTTTCGGTGGTAATGTCGGTAAGATACGAATTAAAAAAGACGACCGATGCTCCCGCGCTTAAATTTGCGATAATGAGCAGCAAAGATCCGAGAAGGAACAAATTATCCTGGACAAAAAACATAAGGGCGCAGGCGAGAGCACCCAAATAACAGAAAATGGCTAGAAACGTCTTTTTCAAATGAGTGTAATCCGCAATCGCACCCATCACCGGCAAAAAGAAAATTTGCAGAAAAACCGATGTCCCGATCGAATAAGAAAAAAGCGATTTTGCGGTTACAAGGTCATAGCCGCCGAAACTAATGACGGCGCCGTTTTCGCCGACGATTTTTTGAGCAAGAGACGTTATATATTCGCCTATCAGCACGCCAAGAAACAGCGTGAAAAAGGCATGATTTGCCCAGTCGTACATCATCCAGCCGAATATCTCGCGGCGGTCATTCTTTGCGAGCGATTTTGATTCCATTGTTTTATGCAGAAGCCTGACTCGCGAGCATTGTAGGTGAAAAATAGCCCTGTGGGCAATAGGTTATTAGAGATTTTTCTTTTTGTGCCTAAAGCGCCGCCGACAGGGCGAAGAATATTTCCTTTTGGGGGCAGCCCCGCCGCAAATTGGGCTTAAACCCGCGAAGCGGGTGTCAGCTTAAAGCCCTGGGCGTAAGCCCGGGGATTGCAGACAATCATAAATCCAGCCCGCAACGCGGGCGGCAGCGGTTTCGATTCCACCTCTGTCGCCGTCTTCGACGGCTCGGACTGGGGATCGGATTCCGTACCCCACGCTCACGCGTGGGGCTTTATGCTGTCACCCGCTTCGCAGGTTCTTGTTCCTCGCTCTAACAGTGTAGAATGTAAACGAAAGAGAGGCGATAAATCGCGCACTCTGAACATCTTATGAAAGCAATGATCCTCGCCGCCGGATTTGGCACGCGGCTGTTTCCACTGACAATTGACCGCACCAAACCGGCGATCCCGTTTTTGGGCAAGCCGCTGGTCGGTTATGTGGCGGAATATGTCGCGAAACTCGGGATCACGGATGTGGTCGTCAATCTGCACCATCAGCCGCAATCGGTGATCAACGCGCTGGGCGACGGCAGCAATTTTGGCGTCCACATAGATTACACCGTCGAGCAGCCGGCGATCCTCGGCACCGCCGGAGCGCTGGATTATGCACGCGAACACCTCGAAGGCGACACCTTTATTATCGTCAACGGCAAAATAATTACCGATATTGACATCTCGGCAGCGATTGAAACACATAAGCGCTTGGGTGTCATTGCTACTTTGGTATTAAAAGAAAATCATAAGCGTGAGAAATTTACCGTGGTTGAAACAAAGGACGGTTTTATCGAGCGATTTGGTCCGCATGCGACACCTGTAACCGAAGCCGAGCTTCGTGACACTGAGCATGAGATCACGACGCCGCTGATGTTTACAGGTATCCATGTTCTCGAGCCGGAGATACTCGACCTCATTCCGCGCGGCGTCTATTCCGATACCGTTACCGATATTTACATTCCCTTTATTAAACAAGGCGGGCGCATTGCGGCCCATGTTGCCGAGGGAGACTGGTACGAACTCTCGACGATCCCACGCTATCTCGATATTTCGCTCGCAATGATGAAAGCCGGCGATGTGCATTTTGGCCGCAATTGCGTGATGGGCGGCGCCGCCAGCCTCAAGGATTCGGTGATCTGGGACGACGTAACTATCGGCGACGGCGCCACGCTCTACCGAACGATCATCGCCGACGGCGTGACCATCGAACCGGGCGAACATTTTGAAAACGCCGCGATCGTAAATGCCGATATGGTGCGAAATTGCAGCGAGATTCCCGAAAAAGCCCTGAAAGGCTATGTGCAGGGTGAAAATTATATTGTTCCGTTAAACTAATGTTAGTAGCCCGACCGTGAGGGAGGGCCTGCGTGCGGAGTCCCACCTCACGGTCGGGCTACTGACACTTTTATCAAATGTCAGATTACGTCGAACGTCTAAAAACATTCCTGACCTCTCGCGGCCAGCCCGCAAACTTTTCGTCGCTGACCGCCGACGCCTCAACGCGGGAGTATTTTCGGATCAAGTGGAATGATGGGACTGCTGTCGCCTGTGTTTATCCCGAACCGTTCGATCCGGCCGAGCAGACATACCTGGATGTGTCGCGGCTTTTTATTGCCGCCGGATTGCCAGTTGCCGAGATCTTTGATTTTGACGGCAGTATGGGAATTATCGTTCAGGAAGACCTCGGGGATCGCATCCTCCGCGACGAAATGATGAGCCCGGACGTGGCCAAACGCTCGCGTCTGCGCAACGAGGCGATCTCGTTGATCGCCCGTATTCAGAACGCGACGAATAAAGCATACGAGATGAATTCCATAGCGTCGAGGCTGAAATTTGACGCCGAGAAATTAGAATGGGAGCTTAATTTTTTTAAGGAGCATTTTTTCGGGACGTATCTAAAAAAAGCACTCTCCGATGCCAATAACGAGCGGTTGACACGCGAGTTTCACGATCTTGCAACAGAGCTTGCGTCATTTGCCAACGTCCTCTGCCACCGCGATTTTCATGCGGCTAACCTGATGCTCGTTCATCGCAACCACATGCGTATAATCGACCACCAGGATGCCAGGATCGGCTCGCCGACCTACGATCTGGTTTCGCTGCTGCTCGACCGGATAACCGATCTGCCATCCCGCGAATGGCTGGCCGAGAAACGTAAATTTTTCCTCGATATGCGTGTCAAGCTTGGCCTCGCGCGGCTCGACGAAGACGAATTTGCCTACGAATTTCGTCTCCAAACGATCCAGCGGTGTCTCAAGGCGGCGGGAACTTTCTCGTTCCAGTCCGAAACGCGCGGCAAGACCTACTTTATTCCGTTTATCAAACCCATGCTCAGAATTTCCATCCGAACGGCCGAAAGCCTCGGCCGCTTCCCGGAAATTCGGCGGATCCTAGTCCCACTTGCTGAGTGATCAAGCCCGCAGGTAATCGCCGCGCCAATCTTTGATCGCCAGCTTGATGTCTTTCGGCTTGGCAAATTCACCATTCAGCGCCCTTTCGACCAATCCGCCGAGTTCGGCGTCCGACGCGAACCGCAAAGCGATAATCTGCCCAACCGACAAGTCCGAAGCTTTCGCGGCAAGGTCTGCCGACAATACGTCGCGATATCGCAGCCGCTCTTCGAGACGGATAACACGATCCTGGACCTTTAAAGCCATCACGCGGGCAGAAAACGCAAGAAGTATCAACACGATGCTAAATACCGCCCAGAACGCCTGCTCCCACCGTTCTGACCCGACATTCGTGAAAATCCGAACGACGTGATCGAGAAAGTTTAGGAGCAGCAGCGGAATTACAACGAAATGAAATAACGGAAAAAAACGTGTGTGGTTTGAATAGTTTTGTGAATTGTCCATATTTTACTATTTTGCAGAAACCCGCGTGTAAGCAAGGGCGTAACACGCAAGTCGGTGGTTACGCCCTCGCTTACGCGCGGGCTTCTGCACTAAAGTTTTGTCTGAGCCATAGCCTCAGGTGGTATGCCGGTAAAATCCTCACCCGGATTTACAAATAAATTTTGCTCAAAACGGTACTGCTTATCATATAGCTGTTTGTAACGTCCGTCGAGGGCGATCAACTCGTCGTGCGAACCACGTTCGAGTATCTCGCCGGCCTCGACAACGAGGATTTGATCTGCACTGCGGATAGTCGAAAGCCTATGAGCGATTACAAATGTTGTACGACCCTCGCGCAGCCGCCGCAAACCTTCCTGGATCAACGCCTCGGATTCGCTGTCGAGACTCGATGTCGCCTCGTCGAGGATCAGGATACGCGGATTGGCAAGCAAAGCTCGTGCGATGGCTATACGCTGTCGCTGGCCGCCCGAGAGTTTGACGCCGCGTTCGCCGACGATGGTATCATAGGCGTTGGGAAATGTTTCGATGAATTCGTCGGCGTTGGCGATCTTGCAGACTTCTTTGATCTTGTCGAGATTCGCTTCCGGGTTTGAAAATCGAATGTTGTCCAGGATCGTTCCGTCGAAAAGAAAATTGTCCTGCAAAACGACGCCCAAATGACGGCGGTAATCACGCAGTTTCACATCCTGCAGATCTTTGCCATCTATTTTTATCGTCCCCGGAGCGCGGACACTCTTGTCCGCATCGCCGCTTGCGGCGACCGAAGACGCTGGCTCAGAAACGTCAGAGCCGACAAGAGTGTCGGCGCTCCGGACAAGAGTGTCGGCGCTCCGTGTCGGCTGAATAAAATTTAGGACCAGGCTAAGTATAGTCGATTTGCCGGAGCCGCTCGACCCAACGAGGGCTGTAGTTGCGCCAGCTTCGGCATGAAATGAAATACCTTTCAACACCGGCACACCCGGATCGTATTCGAAATAGACGTTCTCAAAATCGAGTGTTCCTTCAATGTCCGGCAATGCTAATTTACCAGCATCAGCCTCATCTTCAGTGGTCTTTGCCATTATTTCGCGAATCCTGTCGAGTCCGGCGAGGGCTTCGGTTATCTGCGTTCCGATCGAGGTCAACTCAATAACCGGCATCGCCAGCAGGAACGTGAACGAAATGTACAGCAAAAAATCGCCGAGCGTCATCGTATTTGCCTGAACCGCACTTCCACCAATGACGATCATCACAACAGCGATGGCTCCGATTATGACCGATGAAAATGAGGAGATGGCCGAGACGCCGGTGACAGTTTTTGCAACATTTCGGAAGAGTTTGTGGGCGCCGCGGGCAAACGACAATTGCTCACGCTTTTCGGCTGTGTAGGCCTTGACGATGCGGATGCCGCCTAAGCTCTCGCCCAAACGGCCCGTAACCTCGGCGTTTATGACGTTTCGTTCACGGAAAACCGGCCTCAAAATCTTGAATGCATACATCAGCGCCGCGCCGAAAATTGCAAGGACAACCAATGTCGCGCTCGTCAGTTTCCAGTTAACGTAAAACAATACGCCTATCGCAATGGAAGCAGTAACAAGACTCCCGAGTATCTGGCCAAGCCCCGTGCCGACGAGATTGCGGATTCCCTCGGCGTCGTTCATGATCCGCGAGATTAACTGCCCGCTCTGCGTTGAGTCAAAATACGAGATGGGCAGGCGCTCGATATGAGCCTGAACATTTTTTCGCATTTCGGTGATTGCCCGCTGCGCAGCCACCCCAAGGATCTGCGAAAGAACAAAACCCGTAACTCCCTGCACCAATGTCGAAATGCCGATAGCGAGGGCGATCCATTTGAGCAGGCTGTAGTTTCGATTGGTAAAAACCTCATCGCCGATGTACTTGGTCGACGCCGGCAAAACCATGCCCGCGAGCCGCGAAACGAGCATCAGAAGGCTGCCGATCAATAGCCGCCAGCGTGCGTTCCAAATGATCTTTCTCGCCTCGGCCCACGCGCTGGAATAGTTGACCTTCTTTTTCTTTTTTTCGTCCACGGTGAGATCAAGTCTGGTTTTGCGGCGCCCAAAAGTCAAATTAACAGGAGGCCGCCTTTGCAGACAGCTTCCTGATTAGCGTTCGAGCTCTCATCTGTTGTCTGACAGCGAACCTCATTTGAGCCCGACAAAATCCGGGAGCGTTAGATTGTCATTAACCTGAACGGTTTGCGGGGTGTAGCGATAGAGTCGTGACCTAATTGAGCTCGCATAGGTGAAGCCATTACCTACACTATCAACCGGGAAAAACCGACCGGACTCGTGAACGCTGTTCGCGCTAACCAACGTAAAAAACGAGAGTCAACATTTTGCCGAAGATGCAGTACTCATGCAGTTTTACCTCTTTCAATCGTTTATTGAGCGTTGGCGGCGGCGACCGGAATATCTCCACTTAAACCCCAATATCGGTAGCTGACGTTTCCATTTGAACTTTGCAAGATATACCAAATTCCATCTCGAAAAACAGCGATGTCGGTTTTGCCGTCGCCGTCGTAATCGCCAGGCACCGGTCTGTCGGTGCTCAAGCCCCAGTTTGTAATCGAAAATATGCTGTCAGTACTTCGCTGGATGTACCACTTCCCATCCGATGGGCGAAAAACCGCAAAGTCGGTGCGTCCGTCGCCATCATAATCACCGGGAACGATTTTGTCTCCGCTCAAGCCGAACGGTTGCACCCGGACAGTGTTGCTGTCGCTTTGCATGACATACCAATTGCCATCACTTGGGCGGAAAACGCTGATATCAGTGCGCCCATCGCCGTCAAAGTCGGAGACCGTCGGCGTGGGCGTTCTCAGTTTTTCGCGCGTTGTTACATAAACGTCGTTTGAAGGAGCCCCGGTGGCATCAGGTTCGCTGCCCGGACGGGTCGAACCAAAAACCATCGTCAGGCCATCAAATGAGAATGACGCACGCGATTCGCTTGCCGGGCTGTTGAGCGGTGCGGCAAAATGAAACGGAGATGTCCAGCTATTTTCCGTAGTGTTACGGCTAGCGGTCCAGATATCGTTTCCACCGAGTGTTCCCGGACGGTTTGAATCAAAAACGATCTCACGTCCGTCTTTACGCACATTCGGCCGCGAATCTTCGCTCGCGGTGTTAATGCTTGGGGCAAGCTGAGCGGGGCCAAAATCCACGCTGTAGTAAATGTCCGAGTCAGTGCCGCCCGGCTCGAACCCACCTGGTCTTGTGCTTGAGAAATAGAGAACTGACTGTCCGCTTTCATTCACAAAGTATGACGGGCTTGCTTCAGCGGCCGAGCTATTGATGTCGCAGCCGAGATTTTCCGGCTCAGCCCAAACATTATTCCTGAAACGAGTGAAATAAATATCTGAACCGCCGCACGCGCCAGCCTGTGTGCGGGAACTGACAAAATACAACCCGTTTCCGGGCTGCGGCGAAGGGCAAAAGTCGTCAGCCGCGCTGTTGACGGGTGCGCCCAGATTTTGCGGCGCACCATATGGAGCGGTTCGACTCGTCCGATACGCGACCCAGATGTCCTGTCCGCCCAATCCGCCGGGACGATTCGAGGCGATAAACAGGCTCAGACCGTCCGGTGCTTGGATAGGGCAGCCGTCGTTGAACGGCGTGTTGAGTTCCGAACTGGTTCCCGGGATAGTTTCGAGGTTGATGGGTGCCGACCAGTCGGAGAAACGCTGCCCGAAGGCAGCCGTTCCCAACCACAAAACAGCAAGCAATGTTAAAATTGCGCTGATTTTTGGGGTGAATATGGGATTCGTAGTTTTTTCCTTCGGTGCTTTGGCAAGCAAAGGATAATTGAGTAGGTGTTTGTGAGTCATCTGATTGGTCTCCTTGTTTTTTTAATAAAAGAAAATTCCCCTTTCGTTTATTAGCGCGACAGTTTTTACGAAGAGAGGTCAAAATATTTTGAAAAAATTGACTTTTCACCTAAAAGAGCCTATTTTCGTGAATGAAGACGCGAAAACAACGAGATTGTGAAAATGGCGAATACGGCGAGTCCGGAAAGCGATATAACGGAAATGTTACGCGATTGGAGCGACAATCAACATGTCGATTCGGCGAATGCTCTGCTCAAACTCGTTTATGACGAATTGCGCCGGCAGGCTCATCGTTACTTGCAGAAAGAGCGTCGCAATCACACGCTACAAACCACTGCTCTTGTTCACGAGGCTTATCTCAAACTCCACAAGCAACAAAATGTCGCGTGGGAAAGCCGTTCTCATTTTTTTGCCGTTGCCGCGACCATGATGCGGCGCATTTTGATTGATTACGCAAAAACCAAACATCGCGTCCGGCGCGGCGGCGTGAACAGCAATTTGCCGCTGGAAAATGCTTTGACGATCAGCGTCAGCGAAACCGATTTCGATTTGCTCGCACTCGATGAGGCCCTAAACCGGCTTGCCGATAAGGAAGCTCATCTGGCAAAGGTTGTCGAGCTACGATTTTTTAGCGGCCTCAACGTAACGGAAACGGCAGAAGTTTTGGACGTTTCCGAATCAACCGTCAAACGCGACTGGGCTATGGCAAAAGCGTGGCTGCATCGTGAATTGACCCGATAAATGCCTGATAACAATTGGCAAACGGTTCGAGAGATTTTTGATGCGGCCCTTCGGCAGAGCGCCGATGAGCGCCGAAGGTTTGTCATTAAGGCCTGCGACGGCGATAGGGCTTTGCTCGCCGAGGTCGAATCGCTTTTGTCGTCTTTAAACAGTGCTGACGGCTTTATGGAAACACCCGCAGTCGCCAAAGTTGCCGACGTATTTGAGGCTGAACCAAAAACATTGGAAAAGGGCAAGCGTTTCGGACATTACGAAATAATCCGGCAGATCGGCGCGGGCGGAATGGGTGAGGTTTATCTGGCGAAAGATACGCGCCTTGAACGCAAAACTGCCATAAAAGTTCTACCCGGAAGCGTGGCGCAGGACGAAGAGCGAATGCGTCGGTTTGTGCGCGAGGCGAAATCAGCATCCGCCTTGAACCACCCAAACATCATTACTATTTACGAAATCGGTGAAACAGATAATACGCATTTCATTGCTACTGAATACATCGAGGGCGATACTCTCCGCGAACGATTAGAAGGCTCGCCCGTTAATCTCAAATCCGCGCTGGAAATAGCCATTCAAGTTGCAAGCGCTTTGGACGCCGCTCACCGCACGGGTATTGTTCATCGAGACATTAAACCCGAAAATGTGATGATTCGACCTGACGGATTGGTCAAAATACTCGACTTCGGAATTGCCAAGTTGTCAGAACCGCCTGCGGCGGGTGGTTTAAGCGCCAATGATTCTGAAGCGGCCACGGCGATCAAAGCGTACACCAGTCCGGGCTTGATAATCGGAACAGTCGCATATATGTCGCCGGAGCAGGCGCGGGGATTCGCCGTGGATGCCCGCACCGACGTCTGGAGCCTTGGCGTCGTGCTCTATGAGATGGCGGCAGGCCGTCGGCCCTTTGAAGGTCAAACAAACAGCGACGTGATCTCCAGCATCCTGAAAAAAGAGCCACCCGCGCTCACGTTGTTCTCCGACGAGGCCGACGCCAGACTCGACGAGATTGTGACGAAAGTCCTGACCAAAGACAAAGAGGAGCGATACCAGTCAGCGAAAGACCTCTTCATTGATCTGAAGCGACTGCAACACCGCCTGGATGTTGAGGCGGAGATTGAGCGCACCAACCCAACGGAGTTGAGAAGCACGCAAGGGGGTGCCCAATCCCCGGGAATTTCTAAGTCAATTTCGCCAACGGTTTCCCCAGGGGTCGAAATCACCGGTAACCAAACTGCCAACCAGACAATTGTTGCTGACAAACGAATCACTATTGATTCAACGCAAGAGAAATCGGGATCAAAACGCATTGTGGCAATTGTGACGGCGGCCGTTCTTCTGGCATCAATTGTTGTCGGGGTTGTCTGGCATCGGAGGAATCTTAGCTGGGCCCGAAGACAAGTTCCGCAAATCGAGGCGCTAAGCAGTAATGGTGACTATTTCGCGGCGTATGATCTCGCGGCAGAAACTCAGAAGTATCTCCCAAACGATCCGACCATTACTCGATTGATGCCAACGATCTCGGACACGCTTACGGTTACTTCCGAGCCATCGGGTGCTCAGGTTTACCTTAAATTTTTCTCACCCGATGCGGCTGGCAATTTTCCACAGCGTCAGCTTATAGGAACTACACCGATCAGAGATCTGCGTATAGCTCGAGGACAATATTTGCTTTACGTTGAGAAAGATGGTTTTGCGAAAACCGTGCAAACGATTTCCGGGGCCCTAATGCGCGGCGGTGGTATGACTAGTGTTCCTCCGCCCTTGACGATCGAACAGAAACTACTCGCAGGAGACAGAGTTCCAAACGGAATGACGCTAGTGACGGGCGGTGACTATCGACTGAGGGCCTGGGCACGACCTACTGATGCGCAAGTTCGTCTCGATGATTTTCTCATCGATCAATATGAGGTTAGTAATCAAGACTATAAGGAGTTTATTACTTCAGGGGGATATTTAAAGAGACAATACTGGACATATCCATTCATCAAGGACGGCAAAACGCTTACTTGGGACGAGGGCATTCAGGAATTTAAGGACCGCACAGGCCTACCGGGACCGCGCACCTGGTCGAGCCAGAATTTTCCTGAGGGTAAGGGCAAGTACCCTGTGACTGACACGTCCTGGTATGAGGCCGCTGCTTATGCTGCGTTCCGCGGTAAACAGCTACCGACGATATTTCAATGGGAAAAGGCAGCCCGAAGTGGCAGGGTTGCGGGGCCAACCAATTACCTGCCTTGGGGCTCTTTTTACCCAGGGGATACGTTGGAATGGAGAGCGAATTTTGAAGGCGAGGCAACGATTCCGGTTGATAGTTTTGAGTTTGGCATGAGCCCATTCGGAGCTTACAACATGGCCGGTAACGTTTCGGAATGGTGCCTAAACGAAACGTCGGAAGGTTTCATTACAGCCGGAGGCGCCTGGGGCGAACCGGTTTATACATTCGCAAACTACGGAAGATTTCCGGGCTTTTATACCTCCAACAAACGCGGATTCCGTTGTGCAATAAATCTGGATGGCACTGGAAACGATGGAAATTTAAGAATTGAAATTAATAAAGAAATCCCAGTCTATACCCGTTCCAGTGATGAGGATTTTGCGAGATGGGTAAAGGCGTACGATTACGTTAAGTCACCGTTGGATCCTCAGGTTGAAAAGCAGGAGACCGATGCATGGACTCGTGAAAGGATCACATTCAATGGAGCGAATGGCGAACGGGCAATCGCTTACCTTTACTTACCTGGAAACTTTCCCAGACCACTCCAGGTGATTCACTTATTGCCGGCGTCCGATGTCGAAGAAGGTCAAAGGTCCGCCGATCGGGCAGCCGAAGCCTGGCTTGCCACAGAGATCAAGTCCGGCCGAGCGGTCTTTATTGTTGTACTCAAGGGGTACATAGAACGGTTGCAGCCGGGCGGCTTTGTTGAACCGGATCGGACCACGGTGGAATACCGGGACAAGATGGTCAATTGGATCACAGACCTGCGTCGCGGTTTGGATTATCTTGAGACCAGAAACGATATCGATGCGAAGAAGATTGCTATCTGTGGCCCGAGTGCCGGCGCGGCAACAGGACTTATTCTTGCCGCAGTTGACCGACGGTACGCATCTGTCTTTCTCGCGGCAGCCGGAATCAGAAAATCCAGCACTCAGTGGATTGCGGAAGCCAACAGAGTAAATTTTGCTCCCCACATTCGTGGGCCAATTTCGATACTGCAAGGTCGGTATGATGAAAGCTTCTCCTGGAAGGCCGAATTCGAACCGCTCTACAACCTCTTAAGCGAA
>JAYVER010000389.1:0-7316 GCA_043748725.1 Chloracidobacterium sp.
GTGCGGGCAATCCGAAACCGATATTTGTCACCCGTGGCCTGAGATTGCTCGGCGATCCCTTTGTCATGAAAGAAAAGCATCTGAAGTTAAAACTCACTGACGACAAGGGGAAATCGTTTGAGGCTGTCTGGTGGGACGGTGTCGAGCGATCAAAGGGGCAAACCCTCAAGCCCAATTCCCGCATCGAATTAGCTTACGTCGCCGAACCGAATACATGGCAGGGAAATACCCGCCTGCAACTTGTGGTCGAGGATTTAAGAGCGGATAATTAAAATAGTGGCTAAACGCGAAAATAAAAGCGTCAAGGATTTTCAACTGCGGGCAAGTTTGCCGCGGATATTTCGTTACGCGGCCGTCGGGCTTTTGGCTGCAACAGTTTTGGTCGTCGTGGCCGGATTTTATCGTGCGCGGAGCAAAACCGCGTTCAAACTTAAGGGCGAGCACACGCAGCTCTCGACCGATGTCACAGCGGAAGTCAATGGCTACGAACGGCTTGAAACGGACGGCGGCATCTCGAAATATTACATTAAGGCCGACAATGCCAAAACCTTTTCCGACAACCATCAGGAACTGGAAAACGCATACATCGAGGTCTTTGACGACGCGGGAAATCCGGCGGACAAAATGACGGCCCAAAAGGTGCTGTATGTTCCCGCTGAGAATAAAAATTTTACGGCCTATATGAACGGCGATGTGCAGATCGAGACCCGCGACGCTCTTAAGATCAAAACCAACAATATTATCTACAATCGTGCGAGCGAGACCGCCGACGCTGACGAGCTTGTCGAATTTGAGCGTGCAAATGTACGCGGCAAATCATTCGGAGCCACAGTGAAGATGGCCGAAAAGCGCGTCGAGCTACTCAAGGACGTCGAGATAGAAACATTCGAATCGCCCGAACTTGCCAAATCTAATATTCGCTATGCCAAAATCAACGCCGCTTCGGCTCTCTTCGATCAGGCGGCAAACAAGATCGATCTTAACGATAACGTCGCGATCAAAATAGATTCCAAATCGAAATCATCCGGCAACCCGGTAACGACCGATATTTCGTCAAACCGGGCCTCGGTCGTTTTCATTCGCGACGGATCGCTGCCAAAGTCGCAGATGGCCACGCCATCCGCGCAGCTAAAGAGATTTGAGCTTTTCGACAATGTTCATATTGTGTCAACCGAAAGCGGATCGGCACCGACCAATATTGAGGCTGGTTACGCTCTTTTTGACAAAGACGCCGACCGGTACGAATTGCGAAACGGCTCTCATATTGTCACCACGGCGAATGACAAAGCAACAGATATTCGAGCCTCGGAAATCGTGTTTGAGCAGTCCGCTCTCAAGGTTGCACTTAGCGGCGGCTCCGAAATCACGCAGGGCAGCGATTTTCTCAAAGGAGATACCGTTAACGCCGATCTGTTTGCCGACAAAAAAGTTAAATACGCAGTAATTCATGGAAACGGCCTTGTCCGTCAGACAACTGACGCCCGAACGACGACAATTACGGGCCCCGAGCTAAACGCGGCCTTTAACGATTTGCGTCAGTTGCAAACCGCGAACGCTGTCGGCCAAAGCGTCGCTCAGCTTGTTCCCAACGAAACGACCGACTATTCACTCGTAACCTTGTCGGCTCCGCGTGCTTTGCATATCGTTTTCAAGGGTGACGGGCTGCTCGACAAAATGCAGACAGAGGGCCGCACGACCATCCAACTCGACGTGCCAAACCGCGATGCCGACTCTGCAAATAAACGGGTCACGGCCGATTCCGTTACCACGCTTTTCAACGACAACGGCAAAGACCTCCGTCGAGCCGAGGCCGTAGGCAACGCTGAGGTTTATGTCGAGCCGCTTCGAGCCACCACCGAAAACTATAAGACGACTATCAACGCTCCGCGTTTTGATTGCGAATTTTTCCCAACCGGCAATAATGCAAAGTCATGCACCGGCGGCAAAAAAACAAAAACAGTGCGGGTTCCGACCATTGCAAAAGAAGGACACGGCACTCAGACACTTATTGCGGATCAGTTAACTGCCGATTTCAATCCGCAGTCGAAAGACGTAGAGCGTTTTGACGCATCGGGAAATACTAAGTTTGTTGAACTTGATCGAACGGCGATCGCCTCGCAGATGGTCTTTACCCGGGCCGATGAAACCCTGCGTCTTCGCGGCGGCGAGCCTACCGCGTGGGACTCGAAAGAAAGGGCTAAGGCGAAAGAGATCGATTGGGATACCAGAAATAAAAAGACCTATCTTCGCGGCAGCGTCAGCACAACATATTACAGCCGCAAGCAGATGGCTAATGCCGCCCCGTTTGCCTCGTCGGATAAACCGGTTTTTGTTACTTCGGACGCAGCCGAATTTGACCACGCCGCTGAAACCGCAACCTACACTGGCAACGCCCGCGGCTGGCAGGAAAATAATTATGTCCGTGCTGATCGCCTGTTTATTAAACAAGCCGATGGTAAATTCCTTGCGGACGGCAACGTACAGAGCGTCGTCTATAATGCAAAGCAAAAACAGAAAGGAAAAGAGAGCAGCGTGCCGGTATTTGCGTCCGCAAAATCAATGGCTTACGACCGCGACACCCGTCTGATCCAATATCGAGAGAACGTCGATATTCGCCAGGGAACCGACCGGCTCACATCGGGTTCGGCTGATGTTTATTTGAACGAGAATAACGAGCTTTCAAAAACTCTCGCTGAAAAAGGCGTGGTGATCACGCAGCCTGGCCGCCGAGCAACTGGAAACTGGGTGCAATACGCATCAAGCGACGAGGTTGCGATATTGCGTGGCGATCCCGCCACAGTCAGCGATGCGGTAAACGGCTCGTCACAGTCGTCTGAAATAACTTTTCTGATGCGCGAAAATCGCGTGATTAGCGAAGGGAAATCGAAACAAAATACGTTGGGCAGAATCAGATCTGTGTATAAGATCAATCCAAAACAATAAAACATGTCCGAAACTCAACCGACAAACGGCATTGAGAGCACAAATGGTCACACACCAGACAGCGGGGTCGGTATGCTTGCCGGGATTGACCTCCAAAAGACTTACGGTCGCCGCCGCGTTGTTGACGATGTCAGCCTAAACGTTCGAAAGGGCGAGGTCGTTGGGCTTTTGGGAGCGAACGGAGCCGGTAAAACGACGACATTTTATATGCTTGTCGGTCTCGAAGCGGCTGAAACAGGTAAAATTACGCTCAACGGCCGTGACGTTACGATTCTTCCGGTTTATCTCCGGGCCCGGCTCGGGCTTGGCTATTTGCCGCAGGAGCCGTCGATCTTTCGCAAATTAACAGCCGAACAGAATATCCTGGCCGTGCTCGAAACAATGAAGATGTCACGCGAGGAACGTTTTACGCGCCTTGACGAACTGCTTGAGGAATTTGGCGTCGCCCATGTTCGCAAGATCCGCGGTGATGCTCTTTCAGGCGGAGAACGCCGCCGCGTCGAGATCGCTCGTTGTCTGGCTACCGAACCCGAATTCATCCTTCTAGACGAACCATTCGCCGGCATCGACCCACTTGCGATCGACGATATTCGCGAGATCATTCTGTACCTAAAGCAGCAGGGAATCGGCATTCTTATAACAGATCACAATGTACGTGAAACTCTCGGCATTACCGATCGTGCTTACATTATGTCCGAAGGCAGGATACTGCGATCGGGCAAACCTGCCGACCTCATCGCGGACACGGAAGTCCGGCGTCTTTATTTGGGCGAAAGATTCGCGTTATAGCCTCTAAGATTTTCCATTTTCAATTAAGAATCGGTATAATTCGTTTTAGGAACAGTATTTGCATGTTTCCGGCTCGCTTTGCCTGATACTACCGTTCAAACCGGATATGTCATCCTTACGACTCACTCATCAACTACAGCAAAAAATGGTGCTAACGCCGCAATTGCGGCAGCGCATAGAGATGCTGCAGATGACATCGCTCGAATTGGTTGAGCTTGTCGAGCAGGAGATGGTCACCAATCCTATTCTTGAAGAGGTTCAGCCGGGCGATGAAATGCAGGAGATCGCCGACAATATTCTCGATCAAAATTCCGATGGCCACGACGCTGAATTTGAGAACGGCAACGACCCGACCTCGGACACGATGATCGAAGCCGGACAGTCGATGGCCGAGTATGAGGCCTTTGACGCCGGCGCGCCATCCGAAAACGGGTTTGATTCAACAATCGTAGGCGAAGTCGAAAGCGGCGACGAAGTCCACACTGAGACCTCAGATTCTTTTGACGAAATAGATTACGGTCGCGAATTTCAAGATTATCTCGATCCCGGTTATCGCACACAGGAGATCGAATACAAGGACGACGCTCCGGGTTTTGAGCAGTTCTTGACCCATTCACCATCATTGAGCGATCACCTCGAATGGCAGTTAAGCCTTCTAAGTCTAAATGCACAGCACGAAGAAGCCGCCATCCAGATCATTGGAAATCTTGACGAAGACGGCCGCCTATCTGCGTCTTTCGATGAGATTGCGGAGGCCAGTTCCTGTTCCGTTGAAACTGTTGAAGAAGCCCGTCAAACTATAATGCAGCTTGATCCCGTCGGTTGCGGAGCTCTTGACGTTAAGGACTGTCTACTCGCTCAGCTAAAGGCCATTGATGAAAGCGAAAGTCTCGCCGCTCGGCTTGTTAAGGATCATCTCGAAGATCTCGTGCCGCACCGGCTTCAGCATCTGGCAAAGGCAACTGGTTTGGGCGTCCATGTTCTCGATAAGGAAATTGAGAAAATCCGCGAGCTCGATCCGTTTCCGGGACGAAGGTACTCCTCGGAGGAGGCCATCTTTGTTTCGCCCGAGGTTTATATCGAGAAACTCGATGAGGATTACGTGATCTTTTTCGCGGACGACGGCAGTCCTCGTTTGCGGATCAGTCCGACTTATCATAAATTACTTGACCAAACCGAAACCACGAAAGAAACCAAAGACTTTATCAAGGATAAAGTTCGGTCCGCAGTTGATCTGCTTCGAAACATTGAACATCGTCGTCAGACCATTTATCGTGTCGTTGAATGCATCGTTAAACGGCAAACTGATTTTCTCGATAAGGGTGTCGAGCAAATTAAGCCGATGATGCTAAAGGATGTCGCCGAGGACATCGGTATGCATTTGTCGACAATTTCGCGCGTAGTAAATCGCAAATATGCACATACACCGCAGGGTGTGATCGAGTTAAGGCGTTTTTTTAGCGAAGGCATGCTAAATGAAGAAGGCGAAGAAGTTTCGACCCGCATCCTTAAATTAAGAATAAAGAAAATGGTCGAAGATGAGGATTCGAAAAAGCCGATGACCGACGACGAAATCGCTCGTGTTCTGATCAAGGAAGGAGTTAAATTATCGCGGCGAACCGTTGCAAAATATCGTGACCAAATGAATATTGCCGGATCGCGGGAAAGACGTACGGTAATTTAAACTGTTTTTTCCAATCGGCTTTATCACAGTTTTTAGATGTAACAGGGGGAAATCTTATGAACATTGAATTTACAGGCCGACATATCGAGGTGACACCGGCGATTCGTTCGCACATCGAAGGTCATTTTAAAAAGATCGAGCATCTTTTTGACGGCAAGCCAGCCCAGGCACATGTAATCATTGAGGTCGAACGCGGCTTAAGCCGCTCGGAGGTCATCATCAACTGGCGAAACGAGGTGCTGACGGCCAATTCGAATATTTCTGACATGTATCAGTCGTTGTCGCAGACTATCGACAAGATCGAAACACAGGCACGGCGGCTCAAGGACAAGGTGATCGACAAAGCCCACAAGGCGACGAAAGCCTCTGAAATTGCAATTGGTCTTGAGACATCGGACGAGGCAGCTTGAAATCAGCTTTCGTGGAGACTATTCACGGTACATTGGTCAACGTCAGGGGCGATGGAGTGCTGCTTTGCGGCGAATCCGGCAGTGGTAAATCCGAATGTGCTTTGGAACTGATCTCTCGCGGGCACATTCTGATCGCGGATGACGCGGTTCGGGTCGAAAGAATTGATAAAGTTCTACTCGGCAGATCGCCGGATGGTTTAACCGGACTGTTGGCGATTTGCGGACTTGGCATCTGCGATATTGGTCAGTTGTACGGACGTTCTTCGATCGCAGATAGCTGTGAGATCAGCCTTTGCATCCAATTAGGGGCTGAATCACTGGCCGTCGATCATGAAACATTTGGCTGTGAGCGGCTTGAGTTTGAAATTATGGGAATCAAAATTCCGTGGTTCGTCATATCAAACTCAACCTCAAGATTATTGCCGGTGATTGTCGAAACCGCCGTCAGAATGTTGAAACGCGGCGTTAATATAACAGAAACCAGTCTTGTGACTCATTATAACAAGGCAGTGGCTTGGTGATTATCAGGCTTTCGAAACTGTATCGGCATCTATCGGATATACCTTATGTCTGACAAAAAAAAAGACAATGACGAACTCCCCGGATTTGTTATTGTCACCGGACTCAGCGGCTCCGGGATGAGTTCGGCGACCGACTCGTTCGAGGATCTTGGCTATTTTTGCGTCGATAATCTGCCGCTCACGATGCTCTCGACGTTTGGCCGTCTGCTCGTCGCGACCGACGGCGAATCGCCCGCCATAGGCAAAGCGGCTCTGGTAATTAATATACGCGAACGTCATTTTCTATCCGAATTTCCAGGCGAATTGCTAAAGCTCACCAAGCGGAATCTCACGCCATACGTTGTATTTTTCGAAGCCTCGGACGAGGTGCTCCAACGCCGATTTTCCGAAACGCGCCGTCCGCATCCGGCTGACAATGGTAAAGGTCTGCTCGCGGCGATCCGTGCCGAACGCCGTGCGTTAAGGGATATTCGCAAACTTGCCGATCTGATCATCGACACATCCGAGCACACCGTTCACACGCTGAGGCATCTGCTCGTTCAAAAATTCTGCGGCTCGGAGGAAGGGGTTCCGCTCAAGGTCGAGATCGTCAGCTTCGGGCATAAATATGGTGGCCCGCAGGGAGTCGATCTGCTGTTCGACGTAAGGCATTTGACAAATCCATACTTTCAAAAAGAGCTAAAGCATCTCGTCGGTGAAGATCCAAAAATAATCGATTTTCTGTTAAATCAGCCCGAAGTGATTGAAACGATCGACCGGTTTGGCGATCTGCTGCTCTACCTGCTGCCGCGTTACCAACGCGAAGGCAAGTCGTATCTGACCATCGGCGTCGGATGCACCGGCGGGCGGCACCGCTCGGTGATGGTTGTGAACAGCCTCAGAAAGATCTTGAAAGACAACAATTTCGACGCATCCGTTACGCATCGGGACATGCAAAAATAGTCAGAACCGGGAGCGCCTACGGACTGG
>JAYVER010000390.1:0-7291 GCA_043748725.1 Chloracidobacterium sp.
TACGCGAAAAACAGAAATTCTCGTTTTCGTGTTTTTCGTGTATTTCGTGGGCAATTCTTTTTTATGTACGAATTTGCAGTCACACCAGCGATCACGCAGCTCCGGCGTCCGGGCGTCCTCATTACTGAGGTCGATGGGCTGGCCGAAGAGCTTGAACTTGAGCCAAATGATCGTATCGTCCGCGTCAATGGCCGCATGGTTCGTGACTACCTCGATTTTCGCTTTCAGACCGCGGGGGAAACTGAGCTGACGTTTCAGGTCAAAAAGCCGAACGGCCAGACCGTCGAGATCGAATTTAATCGCGACGAATCGGAAGATTTGGGCCTAATGTTCGAGCAGATCGTGCCGCGTCAATGTGCTAACGAATGCATTTTTTGCTTCTGCAAGGGGAATCCGGAGGACGCGAGGCCATCGCTTTTTGTCCGCGACGAGGACATCCGTCTCTCATTTCTCTACGGCAATTACACCACGCTTTCGTCGATCACCGATGACGAGATGAACCGTATCATCGAGCAGCGACTGTCGCCGCAGTACGTTTCGGTGCACGCGACCGACTTGAAAACACGTGCGTATCTACTCGGCGTCGACGAATCGCGGGCCGACATCTCCGGCAAACTTGACCGGCTGCTCGACAACGATATTGAACTGCATGCCCAGGTTGTGCTCTGTCCCGAGATCAATGATGGAGCGATCCTCGAAAAAACGCTCCGTGATCTCGCAGCCCATTATCCAAAGGTCGTCAGCACCGCCGTAGTGCCTGTCGCACTCACACGCTACAACACGGACGAACGACTGACCCGCGTGACACCCGAATTTTGTCGGCGGACCATCAGGGAAGTTGAAAAGCTCCAAAAAGAATTTCGTAAGAAACTTGGGGTGACTTTTGCGTTCTTAGGCGACGAGATATATATCAAAGCCGGGGCCGAGATGCCGTCCCGTCGGCATTACGGAAATTATCCACAGATCGAAGACGGCGTCGGGATGGTGCGGTCGTTCGTGACGGCGTTTGAGAAAATATTTCACCGCAGAGACGTAGAGACGCAGAGATTGGAAAACGTTAGAACGCACGAAGCCGCGATTAAACCGAAGATATCTGCCGACACGAGTCCGCACTCCGCACTCCGCATTTCGCAATCAAAACACGGCACGCTGATGACCGGTGAGATGTTCGCTCCGATCATGCGCGAGCATATCGACAAGTACAACAATCTGACGGGCTCGCGGCTGCACGTTATGGCTGTGCCGAACACATATTTCGGCGGTGATGTCGCCGTGGCAGGTTTGCTGACCGGGCAGGATTTTTTGGCTGTCAAAGATCAAGTGATAGGTGATTTTGTCGTAATTCCCAAGGTCACGATCAAATCCGATGAACCGATCTTTCTCGACGGCATGACATACGACGATCTTAAATCGCAGTTTGACGTTCCCGTCTACGACTTAGATACCAACGGCCTGATCGCGATGCTCTCAGATTAAGAATAGAACACAGATACACACGGAAAAAGACCGGATTTTCACGGATTTGTTATATCCGTGAAACCCGTTCGGTTTCAGTGGGAATCAGTGTTCTATTTCCGGCCTAGCTCCGCATAAAGTTATAGACGATCACGCCCGTGACCTTTACCGGTATATTTGAGAGCAGTGTTGGGGAAAAGCGTGCATTGCGAGCGGCTAGCTCGGCGGCGTTTCGCAACAGCGGATTGCCGCTGACTGCATGGGCTGAGATAACCTTGCCGGATTCGTCGATTATAACCTGAACGTCAACCGTGCCCTGTGCGTTGACCGCGAGCGCCGATGCCGGATATGCCGGTTTTGGCAGGTACGATGCTCGTCCATTTATCACTCCGAGTGTTTGTGTTGGTGGGTTTTTCACCGGAATCTTGACTGGAGGCGGAGCCTCTCCGGACGACCTGCTGTCGGCGACTTCCTGAGGCCTTGCGAGGCCGCTGTTATTACTTCCTATACCGTTATTGTCGCGGCCTGAGCCGTTCGAATTGTCAGGATTTGTATCGAACTTGCTAATGAAGAAACGCCCGTCCGGCCTTACTTGTTGCGTATTTGGTACGACCGAGATGTTTTGCGGCACGATCGGATTCACATCAATAGGGGCGATATTCGCCTGCCGTGTCGGCAGTAGGCTTGTCGAACGCGCAGGCGTTGCCGGCATGCTGGGACGCGGCCGTTCTGGCTCGGCGGTGACCATATCGGGCGGAGCGACCAACTCGGTTAACTCAATACCACCTTTGCCGAGGCCGAAATCCGAGGCAAAAATATCGATTACGAGTGCTGCCAAAAATAACACGCCGACCACGACGAAAGACACCATAAAATAGCTTCGTCGATTCTTAAAATTTGCGCCTTCGGCGTCGGATGCGATCAATTTATCAAACATTTGCTTATCCTCCTGAACGCCGGTGCCAAGCGTTCGATTACTTAGACACCGGCCAGGGAAATTTGTTCCAAAGCGGGCGGCGGTATCTTAGGTGGCGGCGGCGTGATACTCTAAAGCAGTGATTAAAAGAATAGAAAGCAAAGAGGGTACCGATCGGCTGCGGCTTTTTGCCGAGATCTACAGTACAAAGATCGAGGCAAGACCGTCCATGGAGATAATCGCGCGGTATGACGCGATGACCGAAGCAAAACTGGAGCTCGGCGAGCGCGAGTTTGCCGAAAATACGATCGACGCCGGCAAGCTCGATACGCTGCTCCACCCGGAAAAATATCCAATAACGCCGCTGAAAGCGGTTGCTTGAAAAATGATGAATTATGAATTATGAATGATGAGCGGGCACGCTTTTAATCTTTAATTCATCATTCATTATTCCTCATTCACCATTAAATCTTTATGCCTTTATACGATGTTTATGTGACTTGCGATCAATGCGGGCAGCCTCATTCGGTGCATGTCCAGTTAACGCTCGACGACGCGAATCTTAATAAAGCGCGTCTCGGCGATGTTTATCCGGGCGGTGACCTACCACCGGCGGTCGCGTTTATGCAGACCAACAAGTACCGCTGCCCGCATACAAAGCAGCTTTTTCCTGCCAACGACACTGATCTGGCGATGCTGATCACGGCGTGAGCGACTTTCAGAGTTCACGATTTATCGTGCGGATTCTATTTTAATAGGACAAGCTAAAGCTTGAACTCTAAACGGACTTTTATGGTGTCGAGAGATGGTCAGAGTAAGGAAAGCAAGAGCCGGCTCAAACGGTTTGCTGAGATTTATATGACTAAGACATCTGGAACCGCAGGTGACGCGGTTTTTCACGCGATGAACGAGGCCGGCCTGTTTGGTTGGGAACGAACCTTCGCACAGGAATCCGTCGAACGCGGTAAGGTCGAAAAACTCCTCCACTTGCAATAAATTTTCCTCAAAATTAGTCGGTGTTTTTGACGGCGATTATCTCGGCAGCGATCGAGACTGCGATCTCCTCCGGGGTGCGGCTGTTGATCGCGAGGCCGATCGGGGTGTGTATTTGGTCAAGGCGTGTTGCGTCAAAACCGTCGGTTGTGAGTTGTTTGAGCAGCGTCGCCATCTTCGCCATACTGCCTAGAACGCCGATATATTTGAAATCCTTATCGAGCAATTTGCGGATAACGACCTCATCCGACGTATAACCGAGCGTCATCACGACGACATAAATGTTTGATCCCGCCGGAATCATTTCACCTATCTGTTCGTAGTCGTCGATAATAAAGATCTCATCGGCGAACCGATTTTTTTCGAGCGTGTTGAGTTCCGGCCGGTCGTCGAAAATGCAGATGTGAAAATCCATCTTCGCCATCAACTCCGATAGAGCGAGAGCACAATGACCGCCGCCAACGATGTAAAGGTCGTTCTTCTTGCCGAGTTTCTCTTGATAAATGAAATCGGCGTCGCTGCATTTTTCGAATGCAAAGTCCTCGTTCTGAGTTTTGCCGTTCGGAGTTCCGCCTTCAGGCGGTCCGGCGTTGAACAGACTCGGCGTTACTGATAGATATTTCGACTCGCGATTTTTGAGTTCAAAGATAATAGTTTCTACGGTAGTCAAATCATTGACGTTGAGTTGTTTGAAAATAACCGTCTGTTCGCCCGAGCAGATCATGCCGCTGGCGTTTATTTTATCCTTGCGGTGAACTTGCTCGACGATCGGAGAAAAAGCCCCACCCGCTACCGCAGGTGGTACTGACAAGGTGGCTCGACTTTGTTCGACGAGTCGTACTTCCATCACGCCGCCGCCAATACTCCCGCATAGCTCTCCGTCAGTGCTGACCGCCATTTTGTAACCCTGTCGTCCCGGGCTGCTGCCGGTGCTTGTCGCAACAACGAGCAGCATGACCGATTGGTTTTGCTGCAATCGATCGCGGACAAATTGCCAGAGGTCTTGTTCTTTATTCAAGATTCGTCAGATTCGTTTCTCGATGCCAATTTGTAACCGAGGTAACGGGGAAGGTTCGCGTCGGCCCACTCACGGTATTCCTGCATAGTTTCAAACACACGATTCGGCACGTCGTCCAGGATCGGCTTGTAACTACGGAAGAAGCCGTATTTGAAACGATCTTCAAGACTTCGTTTCAGTCCTCGACGACACTGTTCCTTGAAATCGTCCATAAGAAAATATTTTACACAAAATCGCGCTAATTGCTGTACAAATTCATCAAAACCTTTTCCGGCGTGAAAGGGAGGTCGAATGCGGGCGAGCAGTACGTGAAAGCCCTCACCGCGTTTCGGATCGCGAAATATGCACCGATGCCGTACATAAGCGGCGGTTCGCCTACGGCTTTTGAATTGAATATGGCGAGATTTTCTCGCGTAGTTTCGAGTGGCAGAATAGCGATCTCTTTCGGAATGGAATAGATGTCTGGAACCTTATAGTTCGAGAGCGCATTTGAGCGGAGACGGCCATTTTCGTCATAAACGACCTCCTCCATCGTAACCCAGCCGAGGCCCTGGACGATGCCGCCTTCGATCTGACCGTTATCGACCGCTGTATTCATCGACGTGCCGAAATCGTGACAGCATTTCACATAATCAACCTCGTACCGGCCGCGAAGACAATCGACGGTCACGCCGACGACGGCCGTGCCGTAAACGTGATACGCGAATGGATGTCCCTTTGCCGTTGACCAGTCGAAATGGATGCCGGCAGTCGCGTAGTGACTGTGTTCGCTGAGGCTTACGCGTTGCAGATATGCCTCCATAACAAGCGTCTGCCATTGAAGCGAGCTCTTTTCGCCGTTGCGATAAACAAAGCCGTTTTCTAGGACCAGGTCCTCGACGCTTACGGCCTCGACGAGATCTTTCGCAACTTCAAACAGTCTATCCCGAATCGTCTCGCATGCGATCTGCGTGGCTTTGCCGTTGAGATCGGCGGCGGCGGACGCGGCGGTCGGTGAGGTGTTCGCAATCCGCAAAGTATTGGTGGTGTGAACCTTAACCTGTTCGATGGGCAGCCCGAACATCTTCGCCGCGACCTGCGCCATTTTTGTATTCACGCCCTGTCCCATCTCAACCGCTCCGGTCGAAACGGCCACGCTCCCGTCCGTATAGACATGGACGAGCGACCGCGCTTGGTTCATCGGCGTTTTTGTAAACGAGATACCAAAGCAGACCGGCATCAGAGCAACGCCTTTTTTCAGGTATTTAGACGATGCGTTGAATTCTTCTGCTTCGTGCTGTAATTTGCCAAAATCGTACTTCGCATCCGCCTGCGTCCAGGATGTGACCGCGTCGCTCTCGGCTATTTGGCCGTATGGAAATTCATCGCCGTCGGTGAGCAGATTCTTTCGCTGAATCTCGGCGGCCGACACGCCGAGCTTTTCAGCCGCGTGAGCTATTGCCGATTCGATCACAAACATTCCCTGCGGCCCGCCAAAGCCTCGAAACGCCGTGTTCGGCGGCAGATTTGTCCGGCAGCAGTAGGCGGTCGCGGTGACATTGGGCACGAAATACGAATTGGTGCAGTGAAACAGAGTGCGTTCGAGCACCGGTGGCGACAAATCGCACGACGCACCGGCGTTTTGATAAAAACTGGCCTCGTAGGCGACGATCTTGAGGTTTTTATCGAGGCCGATCTTATAATCGGACGAATACGGGTGCCGCTTGCCGGTCATACGCATGTCCTCCATGCGGTGAAGGGCATATTTTACGGGCCGTTTGGTCAATTGGGTCGCGACTGCACAGATCGCGGCCCACGCGTTTGCCTGATCTTCCTTACCGCCAAAACCTCCGCCGAGCCGCTGGACATCCACCTCGACCTGGTGCATCGCAAGACCGGTCACGCGGCAGACGGCACGCTGAACGGCCGTCGGCCCCTGCGTCGAGGAATAAATTTTTAATCCGCCGCCTTCTGTTGGCACGGCGTATGCTCCCTGCGTCTCGATATATAGATGTTCCTGGCCGTTCTGCTCTGACCGGCCGCTAAAAACATGCTCGCAATTGGCGAACGCCGTATCCGTGTCACCGAGTTTGAATTTCTTTGGCGGCACGATCAGTTCGCCTTTCGCGGCAGCGATACGCGGGTCGGTGATCGGTTCGAGCGCCGAAATCTCGACAGTGATTTTTTTTGCGGCTTTACGGGCAATCTCTTCGCTCGTCGCCACGACTATCGCAATCGGCATTCCCTGAAAATGCACTTTATCGTCAGCCAGCAAAGGCTCGTCCGGCACGATGCCGCCGATCTGATTTTCGCCGATAATGTCTTTGGCCGTGATGATGCGAACGACGCCTTCGGACTTTTCGGCTTCACTTGTGTTTATAGATTTGAGTTTTCCGTGAGCTACCGGCGAGTCAAATACGCAGGCAAAAAGCGTCCCACGGACGAGCGGGATGTCGTCCAGATAAATGGACTCGCCGCGGACATGAGATGTTGAATCGATGTTTTTCATTAGGAAAATTTTCACCGCAGAGACACAAAGACGCAGAGATTCGGAATTTTACTAAGACGATTAAATAAACTTTTGCTTTCTCCTCGTCTCTGCGTCTCTGCGGTTAAATCCCTCATAGATCAAACAACTCCACAAAATGCGCCGTGAAAAGCTGCCGCAGGAGTAGGCGTTTGTATGCTTCGGTGCCGCGAACGTCGGAGATCGGCGAGATCTCGGACTGCATTATTTCGTTTGCGGCGGCGATAGACTCTTTTGTGACTTCTTTGCCGCGCAAAAACTCAGAGGTTTGTTTCAGGTATATCGGTATCGGTGCGACGCCGCCGCCGGCGATGTGTGCTTCGAGAATCCGCGTTAAACCACCTGCTACCGCAGGTGGTTCTGCCTTGATAGAGATGGCCGTGTTGACTGTGGCGATGTCGAG
>JAYVER010000391.1:0-2744 GCA_043748725.1 Chloracidobacterium sp.
GAAATCACCAAAGTCTCAAACAAATAACCCCCAACTTTTCAAAAAAATCGCGATTCCTTCCAAACCGTGAAAAGATTCCGGTTATTCAAAGGACTCTAAGAATTAATAATAGATGGAATCCCTTTTATCCTTTTCATCCCTGTAAGTATTTTTTGCTATTGATATTATGACTTTAGACTTAAGAAAATCTGCACCTGAGCCGCTGGCTCCGGTTTCGTTCGATATTCCGCAGCCCGCCCAGGCGGTGCTCGCCAATGGCCTTCAGGTCATCATTTTTGAGGACGAACGCCTGCCGCTTGTCAGCTTTCGCCTGGCATTCAATTCCGGTGATATTAATGATCCGGCGGATGCGACCGGAATGACATCGGCGATGGCGTCGATGCTGACCGAGGGGACGGGAAATTATTCGAGCCGCCAGCTCGCTGAAAAGATCGAACGCCTCGGCGCAAGCATCGGGGCGAGTGCATCGGATGATTTTACAATAGTTTCGGCGTCCTCGCTGTCTCTTTACAGCTCGGAAATCCTTGGCCTTATGGCCGAGGTCGTTTTGAGGCCGACGTTTCCCGAGGATGAGCTTGATCTTTACCGCCGCAATACGGTCGAGCATCTTAAGTTTCAGCGTTCGCAGCCCGGTTTTCTTGCCGGCGAGCAGTCTGCACGGCTCATTTATGGCGCCCATCCCTATTCCAAAGTTTCGCCAAATGCAGCTGATATAGAAAAGCTCGGCCGCGAAAAATTGGCAGCATTTCACGCAGCGACAATAATTCCAAACAATGCGATGTTTATCGTCGTCGGCGACGTGAAACGCGAAGAATTTATCGCCGAAATGTACGAGCATTTTGGCGAATGGAAAGAGGGAAGCAAGGAGAAAAGCGAGTTTGCTCCGCCGCCTAAACGCAATGCCCGCAGTATGACGATAGTCGATCGGCCCGGTTCTGCCCAATCCAACATCGTTTTGACCAATCTTGCCATCAAGCGACACGATCCCGATTATTTTCCGATGATCGTGATGAATCAGGTGCTCGGTGCAGGTGCCTCGTCACGCGTTTTTATGAATCTCCGTGAAGAAAAGGGCTACACATACGGGGCGTACACGCGGCTCGGAACAAAAAATCGTGCCGGTGATCTCGAAGCGACCGCCGAGGTTCGAACGGCGGTAACGGGTGATTCACTCAAAGAATTTTTCTACGAACTGGAGCGAATCCGCGACGAAAAAGTCGATGACACCGAGCTTGCCGACGCCAAGAATTTCCTCACCGGTGTTTTTCCGATCCGTGCCGAGACGCAAGAAGGCCTGACGAACCTGATAGTGAATCAGCACATTTACAGCCTGACGGCGGATTATTTACAGACTTACCGCGATAATGTCAATGCCGTAACTGTGGATGATGTCCAACGAGTCGCGATCAAATACGTACGTCCCGACGAGATGGCGATAGTGATTGTGGGCGATGCGGGCGAGGTATTACAGCAAGCGAAAGAATATGCAGAGACGGTGGAGATATTCGACACAAACGGCAATCTAAAGAAAAACTAACCGCGAAATACCCGAAAAACACTAAATAAGAACATTTCTTTATTTAGCATCTTTCGCGTTTTTCGCGGTTAATTTCTTACATGGGTTGTGTGAATTGGATAATCGAAAACGTCGCTCCCGACGGATCACCGACCATCGACATTCGTCCGACACCCGGAGCATCGAACGGCGGAACACGAAGGCTGCCTCCATTGGCAACAATCTTTTCGGCAGTTTCGTCGGCATTCTCGACTGCAATGTATGTGCTCCAGTGCGACGGCGGAGGCTCAGGCCCCCAATTCTCGTCGATCGCCATCATTCCGCCGTGGGCGACGTCATCCATAATGATCTCTTTGTAATCCATCGGCGTGACTTTTGTCTGCTGCAGCGTCCAGCCAAACAGTTTCGAATAAAATTCGATCGCGGCCGGTAAATCCTTGGTCGCAAGCTCACGCCAGCAAATTGAACCCGGCGAGGGTATATTAAATTCAGCCATTTTGGTTCTCCTTAATTTTTCATGCGGAACGTGCAAAACATCGCTCCGGTCGGGTCCTCGATAATACACATGCGTCCGACGTTGGGTATGTCCATCGGGCCTTTATGGATCTTGCCGCCGAGCTCGACGGCGGTTTTCGCGTTTTCGTCAACGTTGTCAACCGCGACATAGATCATAAAATGCGGTGGTGGCGGATTTCCGCCGAACCAGTCCAGATTTATTTCAAAAAGGCCGCCGACGGGATTCTGGTCGCCGGTCGAAAATTCGCGATAATCCACACCGCTCTTATCGCCGCCGCCTTTGAATGTCCATCCGAACACCACCTCATAGAATGCCTGACATTTATCAGCGTCGTTACTCGCGATCTCGGTCCAGACAAATTGGCCCTGCTTTGGCAACGGCCAGCCTGCCATTTCGCTTGCTTGTTCTGCCATGAAAGTTTCTCCTTCTATATTTATAGAGTTCTTTGAAATACCTGGTTTTGGTTTGGGCAACTGGCATTTTGGGGTTTTTTTGAAAACCGAGTTGTCGTTTTTGTTGTGATTCGCATTTATATCGCCTTTTATTGGCTTGATTTTGCTTCAGACTTACGTTTTTTGCCTCATTTCGAGTGTCGGGGCGCAGTTCTCCTGGACGATTTGCCTTTTTAGCAGGAACGAGGCCCGGCAGACGTTGTAAATGATGCACGCACTACGCGAATCTGAGAGCGTTGCGGGCCTTGTTTTTGGCCGC
>JAYVER010000392.1:0-2734 GCA_043748725.1 Chloracidobacterium sp.
TGTTAACTCTTTGATGTCACCATCAAAAAGCGAAGATGCTGTTGCAGCTTACCCTTTAACGGCAACCCCAAGAGTTGCACTTACTAATTGAATTCAAGAAAGTTTATAGCTTAATAAAAATCTCGAAAAAAATAAACAGCCTTTCAGATGAACGATCAAACACCAGCAGAAAATAAGGATTTACAACTAACCGACTACCGAATGGGAAACGCTCTGGCATAATCCTTGCAGTGCATAAGTGAGGGATAATTGATTCAGTTGCGAAAACCCGTACACATATGAAAGGGCGAAGCAGATTTGACGTGCGAGCAGCGGAATATGCCGCTTCTTGTCAAAAACAATGTGCCAAAAAATGTCACTTTTGAATATCGGTGCCGATAATTGAGGTTTGAAAGATGGTGAAGCGAAGCGAGCGGGGATTTTCTATTATTGAACTAGTGTTGGTGGTTTTAGTCATAGGTATAATAGCGACCATTGCCATACCGTATTTGCAGCGAGCAGTTACTGCGTCAGAAAATGGCAATATGTATGCTACGTTACACTCAATGGCAACGACAGAATCCGCTTTTTACTCCCAGCGCTCTCGATACGCCCGCCTCAATGAAGTCAACAATCTCATGGCCGGCAGCGTTGGTACTCCGTCCGGGAACGATCTTATTCGAGGTAAATTTGTCATTAGGATGACACCACCTGCTCCGACTGACGGCGAGTTGCAAAACTCATATATTATAACAGCAACGCGTACTATCGATGGAATTACTTACCTTTACAAGGTGAGTGAGTCCGGGATTGACCCTATATTTCCATAGGATCGAAAGACCGGTTTAATTTCCCAAACTGTCCTGCCTCGAAAAAAGGTGCCCATACCATGAATGTCTTCGAAGATCTGATTGTTGAATTAAAAAAAGAAAACTTACTCGAAAGTACCGTGATCGAGACGGGTAAAAATGGAAACGGCAACGGTTTTCACCTTGATGAGACGGAGGTGCCGAACAAGAGTTACGGCTTGCCAGAATACAGCGAGAGTACAGAAACTTTGACAGGGATCGAACCTGCATTTTCGACCACAAAAAACGTCAAACCTAAAGAAGAAACTCACGAATCGATCATTGCCGATGATTATGGCATTCACGAAACTGTGACCACCTCAGCCGTCCCGGAACCGACGCAGAGCCACAAGTCGAGGAAAGGCAAGGAGTTCTTCAAAAAGTGGGCGATGGACGAGGTGTCGAGCCTTCAGATGGTCGAACATGTTGTAACCGGCGTCGAACGAGAGTATATGAAGGTCGTGCCGAAGACGTTCGACGATTTTAACGCTAAAAAAGCGCTTCATTCTTTTGTACATCTTGATCACGAGGTCAATTCCGAAGGACATGCTGCGGCCGAATTTACGCTGATGCAGGAAACCGAAGCGTGGTGCTCGGCGCTTGCGACGCGCGATCGGGATGTGCCGGTTTCAAACCTTCGTCAATATTGTGAAAATTCACGACCGGCGCTTAGCTCGCAGGCATTGTTGGGACTAGCGCGGTTTTACCGCAATCTGCCGTATTCGGAATCTGTTCGATCTAAATTCGATTTTGTGATAACGCGGCTGTTTTCGCGTCCCGGTGAGAATGAGCAGCGTGTCTGCCTTTTTAACCGCGATGAGATGCTGGGACACATAAACATGCTCTACAGCGAATGGTCGAGCATCTCGCTTTACGCGGCCGATGACGATGTGTCGAATGTACTACTGACGGCCCTCAGCTTCGAAGACCTTTCGATAGAGGCGGAAAATGCTTCGACCTTCGATCAGTTGATCGAAAACGATTTCTTTGGGCGGCTGCGAATGTTTAAGGAGAGTATCAGCGAGCTGTTTTTTGCATCGAACGTCACCGCGGCCGCGATCGAGTGCAATATTCGCATCGGCAACGCCTATGTCACTTTGATCGACCGCGAGCGTCAAAAGATGGACTCGGCCAGCCTCCAGTCAAAATACGGGAACATAAATGACCGTCCCGTATCCGAAGCAACCGGCCGCACACTTGAGCTTGTCGATCTGCTTCGGAGTCTCGCTGCGGTTCAGTCTGCGCCAACGCCTCCGGATGAAACGGAGGTTTCGAGCGAAGAACAGTTGATTACCGCTCCGATACACGTTCCTCCCCACGAAGCCCCAATAACTGCAAATGTGAAAATAAAAGAAAAGAGAGCTTTGCCGCCATTCGTTGAACGCGTTAAGGAAAATGCACTCGCGGTCAACAAATGGTTTCTTGCCGCGTGTTTGGTGCTGATCGCCGCGTCGTTCGGATTTTATTTCTGGTCAAATAATTTGGCTGCCGACAACATATCGTCAGCGGGCGTGAAAAATGTTGATATTGATAATCCGGTGCTCGCGGAATATATAAAGACGGCCCGCATCAGCGGCGAGACGTTTTACGGCCTCTTGCTGCCATCATGGGACGTGCTGCCAAAAGAAAAACGCGAAGAATTTCTTAAAAAGGTATATCAGGCCGGTGCGGAAAAGGGATATAGACAGGTCAATCTTATCAGCAAAGACGGCAAAATGGTTGGATTCGCGTCGGCGACACGGCTCGAAGTAGTAATGCCTTAAGGCTTTGTTCAGAGTGCGCGATTTATCACGTATTCTGTACCGTAAACAAAAGAACGCGATAAATCGCGCACTCTGAACAAAGCCTTAAGGCATTACTACTTCGAGCCGTGTCGCCGACGCGAATCCAACCATTTTGCCGTCTTT
>JAYVER010000393.1:0-7232 GCA_043748725.1 Chloracidobacterium sp.
ACCTGAAAACGCGAATCACGACTAAAATAATGAACAAAATGAACCCGAAATCACCAAAGTCTCAAACAAATAACCCCCAACTTTTCAAAAAAATCGCGATTCCTTCCAAACCGTGAAAAGATTCCGGTTATTCAAAGGACTCTGATAGTTAATAGTTGACAGTTAAGTAAGATTCGAAAATCAAAACTGGCGCTCGTATTTTTCAACTTCTTTTGGAAGAGAGATATCGAGCCAGTAGCTGTTGGTGTTGCGGCGTTTTAATTGCAGCGGGTCGCGGCCGATGACATTGCTCAGCAGCCGCATCGGCGTGAAAACAAGCAAATAGATCGCCGTAATGATAACCCGGCTCATGATATTGCCCATGACATAGGCAATGCCGAGCCATACCCAATAGAACGGAAAAGCGATCCGCGTACCGGTCAAGCCGACAGCCCCGACGACGATTCCGATCCCGATCATCCAGATTCCGAACGTTTCGTTCTTTGTAAATATCCACTCGAACGGCCAAAAATATTTGACCAGGCCTATAATCACAAAACCGCCCATAAAAACCGCACCGAAGGCGCGCAGTTCCCGTGGGTTCGGGTGCCAATTTAGCTTTACGAGGGACATTTTTTAGAAAAGCGTGTAGATGAACGGGGCCGCCGCACCGCCGCCGAGCGCTCCGAGCACAATGATGCCGGCGAGTAGTAGTATTGCGATGATGATCGGCGTCATCCAGTATGCTTTGTGCTCGCGGACGAACAGGTAAAATTCGGAAAAAATACTTCGGCGTCGTGACATAAAAAACTAATCGAGCTTAAACTCCCGCTTGTACTCTTCGCTTCCCTGCATCGCAGGCTGATCCTCTTTCAAACAAATAAAATCTTCGAGCACAAGCGCGTCCATGTCCGTAAACATAAAACAGCGGTAAGCTTCTTCCGGGCGGCAGACGATCGGTTCGCCGCGAATGTTGAACGATGTGTTGACGACAGCACCGCAACCGGTCAATTTTTCAAAGGCCTTGAGGATCTTATAGTATCGCGGGTTACGTTCCTGGTCAACGGTTTGGATGCGGGCTGAATAATCGACGTGCGTGATAGCGGGAAGCTCGGAACGCGGCACGTTCAACTTGTTGATGCCAAAAAGCTGCAGCTGTTCTGTGGTCAATGATTTTCGAATCTGATCGCGGACGGGCGCGACCAGGAGCATGTACGGGCTTTCGGTATCAAGATCGAAGTAATCGGCGGCGCGCGTCGCGAGTACACTCGGGGCAAACGGGCGGAAGGATTCACGAAATTTGATCTTTAGGTTCATCTTCGACTGCATCTCGGTATTTCGCGGGTCGCCAATAATGCTGCGGCCGCCGAGCGCACGCGGGCCAAATTCCATCCGGCCCTGCATCAGCCCGACGACCTTTCCGGCGTCGATCATCTTTGCGATCCCATCACAAAGCTCACCTTCGTTTTCGTAATATTTGTACCCTGCATTTGCGGCGTCGAGATACGACCTGATCTGCTCGTTGCTGTAATGCGGACCGAGATACGAGCCTTGCTGGCTGTCAGGGCCTTCGGGATCGCGCGGATTGTCCCACAGCTGATACCATGCAAACAACGCACCGCCGAGGCTCCCGCCGGCGTCACCGGCCGCCGGTTGGAGCCAAATATTCTTGAACGGCCCCTCGCGCTGCACGATGCCGTTGGCGACGCAATTTAACGCCACGCCGCCGGCCATGCACAGGTTTTCCATGCCGGTTTCTTTATGAACATGTCGGACGATCCGCATCATTACGTCCGTCGTAACTTTTTGAATGCTGGCCGCGATGTCCATGTGAAACTGCGTCAATTCCTCTTCCGCTCCGCGTGGCGGCTGGCCGAAAAGAGCGTCAAATTTTGGCCCGGTCATCGTCAGTCCGGCGCTGTAATTAAAATAATCCTGATCGAGCCAAAAAGAGCCGTCTTCCTTGATATCGATAAGATGATCGACGATCTTTTGGACATATTTTGGCTCGCCGTATGGGGCGAGACCCATCAGTTTATATTCGCCCGAATTGACCTTGAAACCGATGTAATAGGTAAAAGCACTGTAAAGAAGCCCGAGCGAATGCGGGAAACGTATCTCATGTCTCAAGTCGATCTTATTATCGCGGCCGACGCCCCATGTCGACGTGCTCCATTCGCCGACGCCGTCAAATGTAATGATCGCCGCCTCCTTGAACGGCGACGGAAAAAAGGCGCTTGCGGCGTGTGATGCATGATGGGTGGTGAAATATATCGGCCCTTCATACAGATTATCGAGGCCTTTGTCGATCTCGCGCGGCAGGAAAAGTTTTTGGTTCAGCCACAGGGGCAAAGCCATCATAAACGACCGCAGCCCGCGCGGAGCATACGCGATATATGTCTCCATCAGGCGTTCAAATTTGAGGAAAGGCTTGTCATAAAAAACGACCGCGTCGAGCTTATCGGCGGTCAGGCCGCCCTCAGCTAGGCAGTATTTTATGGCGTTTACAGGAAATTCGTGATCGTGTTTTACGCGAGTGAAACGCTCCTCCTGAGCAGCGGCAATGATTTTGCCATCGACAACAAGGGCAGCGGCACTGTCGTGATAAAACGCTGAAATTCCGAGAATTGATTTGGTCATTGATGAGCGGGACGTGTTTTATTGCACCTTGCCGCCGGGTGTCAAAATGCCTTTCGAGTTCCAATCGTCGAGCAATGCGTCAAACACAATTCGATGGCCGGTTTCGTTGAGGTGCATTGGGTCCGCAAATAAAAATGCATCTTTCGAAGTTGGCAAACCCTTAAATCTATCACGAGTATCGACAAATGAGATGCCTTTTTCCCGAAGAAAACTCTCGATCCGGTTCTGCGGGTCGAAATTCGCGTTTTCTCTCTCGCGGATCTGCATTTCGTAGGGATTAAGAAAAACAACAAACTGGGCTTTATGTTCTTTCACGAGCCGGTCTATCTCGACTATCGGTGACAGTGTTTCGCGAAATCTATCTTCATTGACATTAAACAACGTAAGATCCCATTCAAAATAACGGCGGGACGGATCGGCGGTCAGCCCCGTAATATAAACATATAACTTTGACCGCGGACCCAGGAATTCATTGAGATTTACAAATATCGAGCCGATCGCATGCTTGATCGATTTATATAATGTCGCATCCTCCGTTTTTGCTAACGTAGAGCCCTCAGGCGGCTGAAAATCGTTCAAACAGTAAAATAAATAGACCCGCTTTACCTCATTATGAGCCGGCAGAAACGAATCGGCCACCCGCTTATAGTCCGCAAGCTCGTAGCCGACGACGCCGGAATTATATGTCGTGACATCCGGCATTTGGCTTCTGAATAGCCCGGCGAAGGTCTTTTCTTCGGGAACGCCGACGCCAAAAACAACCGAATCGCCCAAAAACAATACCGCCCGATCATTGGTTTTGCCGATATAACCCTGAGGAACGCGGAACCCGTTTTCATCCGAAAAAACGTCCGTGCCGAACGATACTCCCTCTCCATTTTTAACATTGCCGACGATCCGTCCAGCAGGGTCGGCGGCGATAAAATCTTTGCTCGTTTTGCGGAGATTTATGTCCAGAAAATAGCGGCAATAAAGTTCGCCGAGCCCAAGGATCGCGATGCAGAAAGCTATCGAAGCCAGTGAGAGCGCCAGCTTTGGCAATAAAGTTGGACGCTTCGCCGTCTCTTCTGTCATATCTCTATAATGCCACGAAATTAGCTACGCTTGCCTAATTCGTGCTAAATATGCCAAATTTGAATTAGAATAAATAAACTTGGGGGACCGACTCTTAATGCCACTTATCACTGCCGACACGGCCAATGGAACTGTTTCATTCGAGGCCGAAGAAGGCCGCAAACTCGTTCTTGCTATCGAAGACAATAACATAGATATTTTGCACCGCTGCGGCGGTAATGCCCGATGCACGACGTGTCGGGTCGAGGTTTTGTCGGGCGACCCGGGCCCGATCGGCGAGGATGAAGCCGCGATCCTTTCGACAAAGACCGACTTGAATGAACGCACGCGGCTGTCCTGCCAGATTCGTATCCACGACGATCTGCGTGTCAAGGTAATCAATCAGGCCAGCGTCGCCGGTATCGATCCGGGAACGCGGCCGGAAGACTAATATTGACGCGGAGACCGTGAGACGCGGTGACGCGGGGATTGAAACAATTACAGAGGAGAAAAATACAATGGGTTTGAAAACAACATACACAGCTAAAACTTTTGATCTAAGCGATCTGACCGGCATCTCGAATGAGACGCTGGCTATGCATTTTAAGCTCTACGAGGGCTACGTCACGAATACCAACACGCTCAACCAGCGGATTGCAGATTTGATCGGCACCGGAACGCTCGACCCGACGCAGGTCGCGGCGTTTTCGGAACTGAAACGACGTTTTGGATTTGAATACAACGGCATGGTGCTTCACCAATACTATTTCGATAATATGATGAAACACGGTAACGGCGACCCATCGACCGGCGATGCATTTATCAACGCCGCTACAGAAAGCTTTGGTGATTACGATGTCTGGAAAGCGGATTTTGTAAGTACGGGCAAGATGCGCGGCGTCGGTTGGGCCGCGACCTATCAGGACCCGTCAAACGGAGCGATCTCTAACCACTGGATCGACCTCCACGAGACGGGTAACGTTGCCGGCTTCACGCCTATTCTCATCATGGACGTCTGGGAACACGCATTTATCAAGGATTACGCTCCGGTTGATAGACCAAAATATATCGAGGCATTTTTCTCGAATATTAACTGGGATGTCGTCAACGGGCGGTTGAAATAACCAGATTAATTGCCGCAAAAAGACACAAAAGACGCAAAAAGAAAATCTTTCCTTTTTGCGTTTTTTGCGCCTCTTTGCGGCTAATTATTCGTTTCATTACGCAGATACTACTGCCGGATGGTTTTTCAATTTTTCGCTGCTAATGACCGCTTCCGAAAATCGCTCCATTTCCTCGATTTGCGGGCTGCACTGCAATAACAGCAAGTTTACACCGGCGCGCTCAAACTCGCCGACTCGCTCCGCGACCTGATCCGGCGTTCCGATCAGACCTGAACGTAAGCCCCGATTAGAAACCGAGTAATCTTCCAACGAAACCTGCTGCTCAAGCTTAGTGTTGCTGAGCCAGTCCTGATAATTACCATAACCGGCCGCCGATTGCTTGACGTCCGTGATCCGCGTAAGTTCAAGCTGAACCTCGTGCTCGTTTCCCCGCACGATCGAATATCCGGCAACGCCATAGGTCATCGGCGGCAAATTTAGCTTTTCGCGTCGGCGTTCCATATCGTCGATCTTTGTTTTGACCTTTTCCGGCTCGTCACCGTGCATCACGTACGCGTCGCATTGTCGGGCGATGGTGTCTTTCGCCTTTTCTGATTCCCCGCCGGCATAGATGATCGGCTTTTTCTGCGGTTTCGGCTGCATCACGACATCGGCGACCTTATAATAATCACCGGCAAATGAGAAATGATCCTCCGCCCACATCCGGTTTACGATCTCGAGCCACTCGGCCGTGCGGGCGTACCGGTCGTCGTGCTCGTCAAACTGTACGCCGTATTTTCTCGCTTCCTCGGACCACCACGACGAAACAACATTTAACGAGATCCGCCCGCCACCGATGCGGTCGATATTCGCCGCTTGTTTAGCAAGCAATGCCGGATTGTGAAATGTCGGGCGCACTGCTACCATCAGTTCAAGCTCACTCGTGACCGCAGTAATCGCCGCCGCCGTCGACCACGCGTCGAGCGAAGGGGCGTCAACACCCTTGATATCATTGAGGTTTAACTCGGCGATCAGCGACAGATCAAATCCGATCTCTTCGCTGCGCGTGGCAAGCCGTTTGACATACGCCCAACTCGCCTCCATCTGTTCGTCTTCAACGTTCCTTAACCAGCCACCAAAGACCGGCATCCAATATCCGTAGCGCATTGTTCAATCTCCTTTTCTAAAAAATCAACCAACCTTTCGTGCGGGTCAAACCCGACGACATTTTCGGCGTCAGCGACAAAATTTGAGAGAGCGTTGATGTCATAAAACAAAGCCTCTCCGCTATCGTCGTCAACCAAATATTCGACGCCGCCGACATCTATCTTCGCCGCCGCGACGATCCTTTCGACCATTGCAATAATCTCCGGCTGAGGCACAAAGCTCTCAATTCTCAAGCCGGGCTTAGGGCCATCCGCGAGGCATACCTCGGCCGGACATAGATTAAAGTTTTCGCCCGTCGGGTATATCTTCAGCGCATAGAGAAACTTGCCATCGAGCGTCTCAACTCGATTGATATGCTCACCACGTTTTTGCACAAAGGCCTGTACCAGCAGCGTGCCATCGAAGCCGAAATCGATCAGCTTTTCCTCAACTGCCTTTTGCAGCTCGCCGGAGCCGTCGAATTTAATAATGCCCGCTCCGCGGCCACCGATATTTGGCTTAACTATGATCGGGAAAGTGAGTTGCTCGGCCGCTTCGACGAGTGCTTTATTGGAATTGACGATCCGCGTTGCAGGAAACCCGATCCCAAGCGAAGTCAGCAACGCAAGCTGCAAGGCTTTGGAAATTTCGATCTGAAAAGCGTCGAATCCATTAATCACACGGACTCCTGATCTTTCCAAGCCCGCGAGCAGCCCGCTCGTGTAAAAGATCGCATTGCCGTTGCCGCGAAGATAAGCCGACGCGCTCATTCGATTAAAAAAGACCGGAAATTTCGGCGTTTCAAGAGGGTTATAATAATCACTCGAGGCGTCGATTTTTTCGTAATCAATGCCCCGAGCATCCAATGTCTGGAACAATGGCCGAAACCAATCCGGATGTTCGTAGTAAATACCGATACTTCTGTTCATTTTTATGTTGTAAGTCACTGCTGTCCCAACGTTAGCGAATGCATTTCATTTCTTACTTTGCGTTCTTGGCGGCTTTGCGTGTGATCTTTATGTTTTAAGTAATAAAAAAGGGATTTTCACGCAAAGCCGCCAAGAACGCAAAGAAATCCAAAGAGTTGTGTAAGTAATGGCCAAATCCCGCGTATCTAACCCGCTCTCCCGGCTTCGGTTGCCGCTTCGACCTCGATCAGCTTGCCGCTTTTCACATCGTAAACGTAGCCATAGATCGGGATTGTCGTGGGTACTAGCGGATGATTTCGAACTCGTTTTACATCATCGACAACACTTCCAAGCTGGTCGGCGATCGTCAGAAAATTGATATATTTCCCCTCACCGGAACCGG
>JAYVER010000394.1:0-2730 GCA_043748725.1 Chloracidobacterium sp.
TGTTACATCACCCCACACGAAAGGCCGTACAAACTTAGTGCTTCATGAAGTCGATTACACCGAGTACAAAAAGCTGGCGGTATGGTTTGGTAATGAGGGTAATGGCATAAGTTCAATCGCTCTTGAACGGAGTGAGTTCTGTGTGAATATCCCAATGGGTGGAATTATTGAAAGTCTAAATCTGGGTACTTCATCTGGCATTGTGCTTTATGAGATCACAAAACAACGACGCATGTTCCAGGACAATCTAAGAGCTAAGGTTGTCGCCAAGAAACGATCAAGAAATGCGGCCTAATAGCTTTCGCATCGGAGGATGTTGGCTGCGGTTCAAGAGTTGATGAAGTATTAGCATGGACCTAGAACGCAACTTTTCTTAGGAATGTCCGTAATATAACTGTGTTGATGTAACCGCAATATGCCAGATCGCTCAATAAGACAGTTAGTGTTCGCCGTAGCGTTGCGAAGCGGGTTTTTGGGCGGCGCCCTCACCTGTTTATTAACGCTGTCAATCTGCGCACAGCAAACCGATCCTATGTCGCCGCCGGTTGTCGTGCAGCCCGGTGCACCAGGCCAGCCGACCCGCATACTGCCGCCATCGACGAGGGCGACATTGCCGCCCCGTTCACGAAAGGATGTGGAGTTCATGCAGGGGATGATCATGCACCACGCGCAAGCGGTCGAGATGACGGCGATGATGGAATCGCATACGACAAACAAGGATCTTCGCCTGCTGGGGGATCGCATCAGCCATTCGCAGTCGGAAGAAATAAGGTTTATGGCCCGGTGGCTTGACGCCCGCGGAGAGCCGGTCTCGCAGCCGATGGGAGATATGTCAGCCATGGATATGCCGGGCATGGATATGTCGAACCGTGATCAAATGCTCATGCCCGGGATGCTTACCGCTAAGCAGATGGATGCCTTAAGAAAAGCTAAGGGCGCGGAGTTTGACCGATTGTTTTTGACCGGAATGATCCAGCACCACACAGGAGCGCTCGTTATGGTAAAGGATCTTTTCAGTGCGGCCGGGGCCGGGCAGGACGCTGAGCTTTTTAATTTCGCAACTGATATCGACAGCGGCCAGCGCGCCGAGATAAGGATCATGCAAACTATGCTTGGTCAAAAACCATAGGAGAAACAATGAATCGAGTAAACACGTTTTGGTTCCGTTCAGTTTTAGTTTTGATCGTTTCGATAGTATGTTTTGCCGCCATCGCATCGGCACAAGCGACGCCGACCCCGACGCCTGAAGCGAAGCCCGCAGATCAGGCCGGCAGCGATCCGTTCGCTCCCAAGCCGGCTCCGCCGCTCCCGGCTGGGATGACCGGCTCGGACGCGAATGACCCGCGTGCCAAATTGACGCCGGGGGTGTACGACGCGGGTGAAATAGGATTTGGTCTAAAGCATCTGACGCTTATGAAAAAGCCGGATGCCTTCCAACTTGGAACCGACGATCCGAATGATCCCAGGGTGGGTAAAACTCTCACCGGTGTCCTCGGTATTCCCGATCCGTCTAAAGTCCCTCCGGCGACCAGAATGGTCTTATCGCAACTCGCCTTCGCAAACTCGGACCTTGCGTTCCAGGGCAAGCACGTCTTTATGGGAAATTTTTACGGGGTTAGTATCTACGACATTTCGGAACCGGCGAAGGTCAAGCTCTTGACAACAATGGTTTGCCCGGGCGGCCAGGGCGATGTGTCGGTCTATAAGAACCTGATGTTTATGTCGGTCGAGATGCCTAATGGGCGACTTGATTGCGGAACGCAGGCCTTCCCGCCGGCGACAGGCCCGCATCCGGCGGCTGAAAAAGATCGTTTTCGCGGTGTCCGTGTTTTTGACATAAGCGACATTACGAAGCCAAAGCAGGTTGCTGCCGTGCAGACCTGCCGCGGCTCGCACACGCATACATTGGTTGTCGATCCGAATGATAAGAACAACGTTTACATCTACGTCTCAGGAACTTCGTTCGTCCGTCCTAACGAAGAGCTCGCCGGATGTTCGGGTGAGAAGCCGGATAAGGACCCGAATACGGCGCTTTTCCGCATCGATGTGATCAAGGTGCCGGTCAAGGCTCCGCAGGACGCAAAGATAGTTTCCAGCCCGCGGGTCTTCATGGACTCGCGCACGGGCGTGATCAACGGATTGAGTAACGGCGGCACACATGGCGCTTTGGACAAGCCTTCGGACACTGATCAGTGCCACGACATAACGGTCTATTCGGCGATAGGCCTCGCGGCCGGGGCCTGCTCGGGAAATGGGATTCTGCTTGATATTAAAGATCCAGCCAACCCAAAACGAGTGGACGCGGTCAACGATCCGAATTATTCATACTGGCACTCGGCCTCATTCTCGAATGACGGGAAAAAGGTCGTGTTTACCGATGAGTGGGGCGGTGGCCTGGGTGCACGCTGCCGGGCCAACGACCCGAATGTTTGGGGAGCGGATTCGATCTTTAATCTCGATGGCAACAAGCTTAAATTCGCGAGCTACTACAAGATGCCGGCTGCACAGGGCGACACGGAAAACTGCGTGGCACACAACGGCTCGCTGATTCCGGTTCCCGGCCGGGACATCAAGGTGCAGGCTTGGTACCAGGGCGGCATCTCCGTTATGGACTTCACGGACGCGGCTCATCCATTTGAGATCGCCTATTTCGATCGCGGACCGATCGATCCAAAAAATGTCGTGCTCGGCGGCGACTGGTCTGCGTATTGGTATAACGGTAATGTTTAT
>JAYVER010000395.1:0-2719 GCA_043748725.1 Chloracidobacterium sp.
ATAAACTAATCTAACTTCGGACAGCCGCTTTTTAGCTTTTTTGTTGTCCGAAAACACGCATAAGGAGTATAAAACTATGGCAGAAACAGGACATGCAAAGAACGTTGAAAACTGGCAGAAGATGATCGCGGCTTGTACGGGATTTGGGGGCGATTATAAGCCTTCGAACGCGAACCTTACCGTTGGTGGGATGACCACATTGCTAACTGAAGTTGATACAGAAATGGACGGTGTTCAGACCAGTATTGTGCCGTGGAAGAACAAGGTTGCTGATCGCGAAAACATCTACACCGGAGTCCGTCCGCGCACGACTCAGATACTTGCGGCGTTTAAGGCCTGCGGTGCCGCCGCCAACAAAGTGGACAACATGAAAACCTATCAGCGTCAGGTCCACGGAGCACGCGCCAAAGCAAAACCGGTTGACGATCCGAACACGCCCGGCGACGAATCAAAAGGCAACTCGGTCTCGCATCAATCCTATGTTCAGATCGCCGAGGCTTTCGGTCAGATGGTCGCCCTGATGACCGCCGAACCGCTCTACACGCCCAACGAAGCCAATCTGACCGTCGCCACGAACACGACGCTCCTTGCCGATATGGAAGCCGCCAACGACGATGTCATCAACGCCGTCCCAACGTGGAAAAACTCGATGGCCTCGCGCAACGCCCGCCTCTACGACGACGCCGACAGCGTCTTCGAACGCCAAAAGCTGGTCAAGGAATACGTTAAATCACTCTACGGTGCCAATTCGCCCCAATACGGACAGGTTAAGGGTCTGGAATTTAAGACAATAAAGTAGTATTTATTGGCATTGCCGGTTTTCAGCCTCGCGATCCGAACTTCGGGTCGCTTTTTGTTGCCTGCGAGTCGCGAAAGACGAACTTCGGAACGCAAGATTCGACCTGCGGCTTTCGTGAAGCGAACTGAGAGTTGTGATGTTCGAGCTGCGACTGACTATATTTGAACTGCGACATATGAACCTCGAACTGCGACATTCAAGATTCGACCTGCGACTTGCGAGACGCGACCTGCGGGTGTCGAGAAACGACCTGCGAGAGCCGGGAAGCGACCTACTTATCCAAAAACTAAGATATCGCCTCTATCATTTCTTTCACTGCCTGATTTAAACCGATGAAAACCGCCCGGCTAATTATATTGTGGCCGATGTTGAATTCGGTGATCTCAGGGATCGCGGCGAGGGCTCCGACATTGCGGTAGGTCAGGCCGTGGCCGGCGGCGACTATCAGGCCGAGGCTCGTTGCGTGGACGGCGGCCTGGCGAATGCGCGTTACTTCGGCAGCGGCCCGTTGCTCGCCTTCGCCGTGGGCGGCACGCGAGCTGAGCGTCATCTCGGCGTATTCGGCTGTGCAAAGCTCGACCTGTTGTGCCCCGGCACCTTTTGCGGCTTCGATCTGTTCGAGGACCGGGTCAAGAAAAATACTTACGAATATGCCCGCCGCCCTCAGCTTTTCGGCAGCGGGCTTGACCGTTTCGAAGTTGCCGACAACATCAAGGCCGCCCTCGGTCGTGATCTCATTTGCGCTTTCCGGCACGAGCGAGACGGCGTCGGGCTTTGTGCGGATAGCGATGCCGATCATTTCGTCGGTGGCCGCCATTTCGACATTTAGATATGTCGTAACAACATCGCGGAGCAGCTCAATGTCTCGATCCTGTATATGTCTGCGATCCTGGCGGAGATGAACAGTGATGCCGTCCGCCCCGGACTGTTCGCAAATAACGGCGGCCGTGACGATGCTCGGCTCGATAGTCCTGCGGGCCTCGCGTATGGTCGCGACGTGGTCGATGTTGACGTTTAGTTTTGCGGTCATATCAGAATGTTAACCACGAATTACACGAATGTCACGAATGACAAGAGCAACAGACCAATTCGTGCGATTCGTGTCATTCGTGGCAAACCTAACCCAAATCATAAATTCCGCGGGTTGCATTCCGGCGAATCTGGATTAGTTCACTTATCATTCGCCGTGTATCGCGGACGACACTGACCTTTGATCCAGCGACATCGTTCCACCTCACGGGTATCTCAGCGAGCCGCAGGCCGTGACGATTCGCAACAAACAAAAACTCGATATCAAATCCGAACCTTTCGATCTTCATCAGGTCGAGAAGCGGGCGAAATTTCACCATGTTAAAAGCCTTAAACCCGCACTGTGTATCGGCAAAAGGCAGACCGGACATCTTTCGAATAATCAGGTTCATCACCTTTCCTCCCTGTTCACGCTGCCAGGGCTGGTGCGTCCCGATGAGGCTGCGGTCGAGAGCACGAGAGCCGATTGTGAGATCAAATTCACCATTCTTGATCGGGTCGGTCAGCTTGTGGATTTCGTCGATCGGCGTGGAAAGATCGGCGTCGGTGAAGAGAGCGATATCGGCTTTGGCGGCAAGCAGCCCAGTTTTGATCGCGAAACCTTTTCCTCTATTTTTCTCGTATCTAATTACGTTTGACGGGACATGGGGCTTCGTTGCAAGAATACTTTTAGCGATATCGGCGGTACCATCCGTCGAGCCGTCGTCAACAACTATGATCTCGGTATTCAGATCGGTTCGCCTGGCGAAATCGATGACTGATGTGAGCGGAGCCGCGAGGCGGTCGCTTTCGTTATAGGCGGGAATGACGATTGATATATCCGGTTTCATTTTACAAAAAGCTTATGGTAAGGGTTTGAAGATAAAAAGTAAATTTATCGTGAGGTTTGAT
>JAYVER010000396.1:0-2718 GCA_043748725.1 Chloracidobacterium sp.
CCGAGGGCTTGGCCGACGGCGGCAAGGTAATTACATTAGACATACAAGAAGATACGAATGCGGTCGCACGCTCATTTGTAACGAAAACCCAATTTAAAGACAGTATCGAATTCTTACTTGGTACGGCCACGGAGATGATCCCAAATTTGAACGAAATGTTCGACCTCGTCTTTATCGACGCCGATAAGCCGAATTATTCTAATTATTACAACCTCGTTTTCGACAAGGTGCGGCCCGGCGGCTTCATCATCGCCGACAACGTCCTATGGAGCGGCAAGGTAATGGCGGAGCTCAAAGATGAAAACGCTCAGGCACTTTACGACTTTAGCCAAATGGTGCTGGCGGACGAACGGGTTGAAAATGTATTGCTCCCGATCCGCGACGGGTTGATGGTAATCAGAAAGAAAGAAAAAATGGTAGCCAACGATTCTTCGCTGCCACCCGTTTACGAGATCTCACTCTAAAGTACTAGAAAACTCTCACCGCAATTGATGATTACAAGCTCCCGTCATCCTTGTATTCTTTAAATAACAAGGAGATTAAGATGATAAACATCAGACGATCAAACGAACGCGGCCACGCCAATCACGGCTGGCTCGACACGCATTACACTTTTTCATTCAGCGATTATTATGATCCGAAATTTATGGGTTTCCGCGATCTGCGGGTCATTAACGAAGATTTTATCGAGGCTGATCATGGATTTCCGAAACACGGACACCGCGACATGGAGATCATCACCTACATGATCTCAGGTGAAATCTCACACCGCGATTCGATGGGAAACGGCGAAACGGTCAGGTCTAGTGAGGTTCAGCGGATGACCGCCGGAACCGGCGTACTGCATAGCGAATTCAGCTCGCCGACCGACAAGACGCATCTATTGCAGATATGGATCTTGCCGGAAAAAGAAAGACTGACGCCGAGTTACGAGCAAAAACTGTTTCCAGCGAACGAAAAGCAAGGAAGGCTCCGGCTCGTAGCGTCTCACGGTGGGACGGACGGCTCGGTGAAGATCAATCAGGATGTAAAGGTTTTTGCTTCGTTACTGGATGCAGATAATGAGGTTCGCTACGACCTAAATGCAGAGCGGCACACGTGGATTCAGCTTATCAGCGGTTCGCTCGACCTGAATGGTGAGACACTCGAACCCGGTGATGGAGCGGCTATCAGTGAGGAGAATACTTTGAATATCAGAGCATTGACAGACAATAGTGAGTTTCTGTTGTTCGATTTGAAGTGATCTAATGCTGAGGTACGCCGTGAGCAAGGGCGTAAACAAAACACAGATTGAGTAATACGCCCTTGCTCACGCGCGGGCTTGCGGCAACGGAATACTGCTTTACCGCGACGCTCGAATAATATCCGCAAACACGCCGGCCGCCGTCACATCGGCTCCGGCTCCCGCTCCTTTTATAACTAACGGCTGTTCGGAATAGCGTTTTGTGTAAAAGAGTACGGCGTTGTCCTTGCCAGACAGATTGGCGAAATTGTGGTTTGGGCCAATAGACTCAAGTCCGACCGATGCCCGTCCCTCATTAAGCGAAGCAATATATTTGAGCGTCAGGCCTTGCGAAAGCGCGTCGTCGAGCAGGCCTCGAAAGTGTTCCTCGTGCCGTGTCATCTCCGAATAAAAATCCTTGACGCTGCCCAGCAAACAAGACTCGGGCAAAAAGCCGACATTTACAATATCGTCAATCTCGATTCGGTGTTCGGCCTCGCGTGCCAAGATCAAAATTTTACGAGCAACGTCCGTTCCGCTGAGGTCGAGCCGCGGATCGGGTTCGGTGTAACCCTCGTTCTGCGCTTGCCGAACAACATCGGCAAAGGCTCTCGTTCCGTCGTAATTGTTGAAAACAAAGTTGAGTGTACCAGACAAAACCGCTTCGATCCGGTTGATTTTGTCACCGCTGCGGAGCAGATCGTTAAGCGTATGGATGACCGGCAGCCCGGCGCCGACGTTGGTTTCGAAAAAGAAATTGGAGCTGAATTCGCGGGCCAGATCCTTGAGATGGCTGTACTTTTCGTATTCGGACGACGCAGCGATCTTATTGCAAGCAATAACGGATATAGCTTTGGCAAGCAATTTCGGATACGTTTCGACAACCGCCTGACTAGCCGTGGTGTCAACGAATATCGAGTTTCGCAGGTTCTGCTCGATGATAGCGTCCGTGAATTTAGCCACGTTCATTTCGTCCGCAGTGAGTAGTTCCTCTTCGTACGTAGCGAGATCGACACCCTCGTCCATCAAAATTGAACGGCGGCTATTGGCTACACCGACAACCCGCAGATTAAGGCGCATCTCGTCGACCAGTTGCTGATGCTGGGTGCGGATCTGATCGATTAGCCTGCTGCCGACCGTGCCAACGCCGGCGATGAAGACATTGATCTGTTTATTGCCGTCGGAGAAAAACTCTTCGTGCAGCGTATTGACGGCCTTTCGCACGTCCTTAGACGAAATGATCGCCGAAATATTCCGCTCGCTCGAGCCTTGAGCAATGGCGGTGATATTGATGCCGTTATGGCCGAGCGTCGTAAACATCTTGCCGCTGACGCCGGTGTGGGCTTTCATGTTGTCGCCGACGAGAGCGAGGATCGAGAATCCGCTCTCGACTCTGAGCGGCTCGATCTTGCCGGAGTGTATCTCGTATTCGAATTCGAGATCGACAGCGTGTTTCGCGGTGTCGGCAAACTTTTCTTCGATCGCAACACAGATTG
>JAYVER010000397.1:0-7189 GCA_043748725.1 Chloracidobacterium sp.
CGTCAAACGGCGGGTCGAGATTCGCGGTGTTGAGCGTGGCGTGATGGTGATCGATGATTTTGCCCACCATCCGACAGCGGTCGAAGAGACGCTCAAGGCCTTGCGGATGAAATACGCAGGACATCGGCTGATCGCTGTCTTTGAGCCGCGAACGTGGTCGTCGCGTCTGGCGGTTTTCCAGGAGCCGTATGCTAAGGCCTTTACATACGCCGATTACGTCATTATCGCAGGTGTGTACAACACGTCAAAAGCCAGCGAACTTGGGAAAGTCCTCGATGTCAACGAACTGGTCGCCAACATCGCCCTCCAGGGCAAACCCGCGATGAGTTTCCCCGACGCCGACGCCATAGTCGAGCATCTCGCACCCGAAATGCGCGAAGGCGATGTCGTTGCGATCATGTCAAACGGCGGATTCGGCGGTATCCACGAAAAAATTCTTGACGAATTAAGAAAAGATTCACCACAGAGTCACATAGAGCACTGAGAATGCAGAAATAATTGTTTAGAAATCTCCGTGATCTCTGTGACTCTGTGGTGAATGGCCTTCCCCTTTATGGGTCGATCTTTCCTTTAAAATTGGCCACGCTGACGACAATGTCGTCGATCAGTGAGGTTCTCTGTCGCGATTCGGCAACTCCGTTGACGACGATAGACAGTACGACCGGTTCGCCGCCGGCGGTTGTCATGTAGCCTGAGAGAGCCGAGACCTGATCGATAGTGCCGGTTTTGCCGCGGATATTGCCGGCGGCGGCTGTTCCCTTAAATCTATTTTTGAGCGTGCCGTCAACGCCGCCAATTGTCAGGCTGTCACGCCACGCTTGGGCATATTTGCTCTGCTTCGCCATATATGTGTAAAGCGTGACGACCGCGCTCGGCGTTATCAGATCGTGACGCGAGAGGCCGCTGCCGTCGTATTGAAGAATGCCGTCGTCCGGTATTCCGACCTCCTTTAGGAAGCGTTTGACAACATTCAGCCCGGCCGTTGAGCTATCAGGGATGAGATCGTTACGAACTATTTGTCCGGTCGTTATATCGCGTAGGCGTCCCCACTCCTCACCAAGCGTCCAGAGGATCGTCTCTGTGTACATATTCTGGCTAGGCTTCAACGTTTTGGCGGCAATGACGCTGAATGGGGGTGACTCGAGTTTGGCGATCTCGATCTGATTTGTGTCGGCTTTGATCGTGGGCGGCATTATTCTTGTACCGCCGCCGACGGTGATTCCATGCGATTCAAGCCGTCGTTTCAAGAGCATTAGAAATAGATCAGCCGGATGAGTAATGCTTATCGGATTACTAAATCCTGCGTCACCCAGAGGCATCGTTCCCGAGATCTCCAGTACATTGCGGTCGATGCGTTTAGTGACCGAAAGCTCACGTTTTGCCGATGCGACAGTGGTCGTACAGGTGTTGATCACCTGAAAGAGCGTGTTCGGCGGCGATATAGTGACCACGCACTGGCCGCCGATGGCTCCCGGCATGACCGCCAGATCGACTGCATTGTCATTTAACGGCAGCGCGGAGATCTCGGCTCCGTAGTACCATTGCAGGTCGTCCCACTCCCATGTACCCGGCAGGGCAAATCCTTTAAAATAGCTCTCGTCACCTATGATGCTCCCTTCGACCCGCTTTACACCGGCTGCGGCGATCCGATCGACCAGCCGGTCAATGCCTTTGTAATAGGTGTCCGGATCATTTGGCGTTGTGCCGAAAAATGCCGTCGAGATCGAAACATCGCCACGCCCTAAGATACGTAGATCGCCCTTGATCGTACCCGACGCGTCCGGCTTTGTATTCGCGTAAACGCTCGTGACAAATCGAAAATCGGGCGTCAGACGCTCCATCGCAGTCGCGACGGTGAAATTCTTCATATTGGACGCCGGCATAAAGTATTTATCGGCGTCATTTTCAAACACGACCTTGCCGGTATTAAGCGAAACGATCTTGATGCCGACACGCCCGCGATGTACTTCCGGTGTGGACATGCGGGAACGGATCGTTGACTGCAGATCGGCGAGCGTCCGGATCGGAGCCGGTGCAGGGCTCGGCGTAGGAGTTGGAGTCGTGCTCGGTGTCGGCGACGGTGTCGGAAGTCGGTCTGGTGTGCCTTTTAACGTCGGCGTTGGTACAGCGGCAGCGGCCGTTAAGTTGGCGGCACCTGCCGAAGCTCTTTCGATCGTGCCAAGTGAAATAAAAGGAACGAGAAGCGCTGTGAAAAGGATGATTTTGTTCCGGTAGTTTTTCATTTGGATAATTCTAAATCAAAAGTTCAGAGTGCGCGATTTATCGCGTGGTTTTCTAGCGCCTGATTCACCGTGCGTAAACTTAGAATGCAGAGAAAGAACGCGATAAATCGCGCACTCTGAACTTATCGCCATTGTCAGTAGCCCGACCGTGAGGGAGGGCCCTCCCTCACGAACAAAAAGAGCTTACTTACATTTTGAATATCCGCAGTCGCGGCACGACTCGCAGCCGGAGGCATATTCGAGATGGCCGCGACATTCCGGACATTCGCCAATCATGCTGGACATGCCCATTTCCTCGCCGGTGGTTTTGCCGGTCATTCTCTGTGATTCGGGCAGATGGTTAAGCCGACGATCGATCAACAGCAGGCATTCGGCGACGGCTTGTTCGGGCGAGGTCAAAAGACGCTCGTTAAACCAGACTGCATGAGTGGCCGTAACTTTGTCGAGACTGCGGGCGACATCCTTGGCGTCGAATCCGCCACGAAGCATCTTCGACGCGAGCAAACCGACCCCCGCGCTGATCGGCCCGGCGACAAAAATCTCAAGGATACGCTCGCCGTCGTGATTGACTGTGACGTATAGATTATTACCCTCAAACGGAATCCGCCACGTCGAGCCTTGCAGCTCACGCGGACGCTCGACTCTGAGTGAGTCCAAAGTCCCATGTCCAAAGTCCAAAGCTCCTGGTGTGTTAGCGTCCCCACTGACGTTGGACGTTGGACGTTGGACTTTGGACTCTTCTTTCATTTTCATCGAATTCAAAACCTGCCCCTCTCGGCTGCCGTCGCGGTAATAGCTGACAGCTTTGCAGCCGAGTTTACGGGCAAGATGGTAAAGTTCATCGACGGATTCGACCGTATCGTCGGTCGCACCGTTACAGGTTTTTGAGATCGAATTATCGACGTGTTTTTGAGCTGCGGCGAGCACCTTGACATGTTCGAGCGATTTGATATTCATCGCCGAGATGTAGTGCTCGGGCAGTGCGGCCTCGTGTTCGACGACGTATTCGGCCGCCGCCTTGATCGACTCGATGTTTGTTTGATCGACCTCAATGCCGAGTGCTTCGGCGGCGGGCGAGTGAACATAAGTCCGCGTTCCGAGGGTGTCCTGACGGACATACGCCCACGAAAAATTCGGCTCGATGCCCGACGAAGTTTCGGCGACGAGCGAGATCGTTCCGGTCGGAGCAACCGTCGTCACCTCGTAATTTCGAGGGGTCAGCGGAATGTCGCGCGGGATACCGAGATCGTCGTAGATAAACCGCGAATATGCCTCGCGATTTGCCTCAAATTCCGGAAATACGCCTTTTTCTTTACCGAGGCGAAGTGAAGCGAGCCACGATTCGCGGCGGACAAACCCCATTACTTTTTCCATCAGATCGAGCGATTCGTCGCTGCCGTAGGTCACGCCCATCTTTAGACAGAGGTCGGCAAAACCCATAATTCCGAGGCCGACGGGCCGCGTGCGTTTGACGACATCGTCGATCTCTGGCAGGGGAAAATATCCCGCGTCAACGACGTTATCCAAAAACTGCGTGCAAAGCTGCGTGACATTTGAGAGGCGTTCCCAATCGACCTGGCCTTCACGGCCCGCGCCTTTCTTAAAAAATTTCGCAACGTCGATCGAGCCTAGATTACACGAGTTATTGAAATGCAGTTGCTGCTCGCCGCACGGGTTGCAGGCGTAGATCGGCCCCATCGACGCCATCATGTGATTGTGGCGATTGACCTCGTCGATAAATATTATGCCCGGCTCGGCGTATTTGTGGGCCGACGCGATGATGCGGTTCCAGATGTCAGGTGCATAGACCATGCCCGGCATCGGGGGCTCCTCGATAAGGCAGTCCGTCAGATCGGCCATTTCAAATGCGAGTTTATCCGCAAAGGTCGCCGTCGTGCCGTCCGCGCGTCGATAAACGACATAATCCGCTCCGGTTACTGAGTCAAAAACGGCCTGCATCCACGGCTCGCCTTTGAATTCGGTCTGAAACCACACACCGCTGTCCACCGTATCCATAAATAGGTCGCTTACGGTCACGGAAATATTAAAGTTTGTCAGGCTCGTCTGGTCGTTTTTGGCGTGGATAAATCGCAAAATGTCCGGATGCGTGACGGCCAAAATGCCCATGTTTGCACCGCGCCGGACGCCGCCCTGCTTGACGACCTCGGTTGTCTGATTGACGATGTTCATAAAGCTGACCGGCCCCGAAGCTACGCCGCGTGTCGAGTTGACCATCGAGCCGGCCGGCCGCAGAAATTCGTAGGTCATTCCCGTGCCGCCGCCGGTCTGATGGATGATCGCGACATTTTGTGCGTGCTCCATAATGCCCGCGATCGAATCGGGGACGTTGAGGACAAAACACGCGGCAAGCTGGCCTTTTGGTTTGCCGGCGTTGACGAGACACGGTGTATTCGGGATAAAATCGCGGGCGAGCATCACCGCCGTCATCTCGTTGTAAAAAAGCTTTTGCTTAAACGGCTCGGCCTCGGCCCTGGACACGTGGCCGACGACGCGGCGGACGATGTCGGCCCATGTTTCGAGCGGTTCGCCCCTTTCATCCTTGAGCGAATACCGTAGGCTGACGACCTTCTGCGCGTTGACGCCGAGCGGCGCAACCTCGCGCGCCGTCGCGGTTCCGGCACCGCTGCCGACGCCGTTTTTTTCGAGAAAACTGCTTATAGCCGACTCAAAAACTGTGCTCATAATTTGGCCACCCCTCACTTAAAGTGCTCTACAGGAACGCGTAGCTGATTTAATACTATTTTAACATCCGAAATAGTATTTTGGAATGCCTTTGACGACGAATTGTAGGTTTCTGGTGCTTGAGAAATTTGTTCGAAAAACATCTCAAGTGAGAAGATTCTAATCAAGAATGAGTCGCCTTGTCAATAGTTTTTTTCCACAATATATTGTATCAAATGACAACTCTGCAACAATCAACGGCGTTTATGTTTTAACTCCCGTGTACCCATGATGAAAATAGATCAGCGGGTCACCTTCGCCGATGGTGACGTTTTCGACGAGGCCTACAAATATCGTATGATCGCCGCCGTCGTAGGCGTGTTTTAGGCGGCATTCGATGCTGGCGAGAGCGTTTATCAGGACGGGAACGCCCTCGATGCCGGAGCGGAATTCGACATCGCGAAATTTGTCTTCGGCGGGTGCGGCAAAGCGCATTGATAAACCTTGCTGAGATTCGTCGAGAATATTTACGACGAAAACGCCGGATTCGCTGAACGAGTCATGGCTGGCGGTGGTTTTTTCGATACAGATCAAAACCATCGGCGGCACGAGCGAGACTGAGCAAAAGGCCGAGACAGTGATGCCGTGCTGATTACCGGCCGCGTCTTTTGTGGTTACGACGGTGACTCCGCTCGGAAAGCGTGAGAGGGCGTTGCGAAAATCGTCTTCGGACACGGGCATATTAATGAGCAATTTACCCTATCGAATCGCATTTCGCAAAAACCTCGTCTTTGATAATTGGCGCGGAATAACTGATAATTTGCAGTCAATGAAGCCGTTCGATGAGTTTATGCAGGACGTGAATGCGGACGTGGACGCAACGCTCGATGCTCTCGTCCCCGCAGCTGACGACGAGCCTACGCGGCTGCATGAGGCGATTCGCTGGAGCCTTTTTGCGGGCGGCAAGCGAATTCGCCCGGGACTTGTTTTTGCAGCGGGCGAGACGTTTGGAGCCGATGCGAAAAGGCTTTCGCGCACCGCTGCGGCGATCGAAATGATCCACACGTTTTCGTTGATCCATGACGATTTGCCGGCGATGGACGACGACGACCTGCGACGCGGTAAAGAGACATGCCACCGGAAATTTGGCGAGGCGACGGCGATACTTGCAGGCGATGCTCTGCAAACACTTGCATTTAAAGCGTTGGCTGAGGACGACGGATTGACGCCTGAGATCCGTGTTCGGCTCATCGCCGAAATCGCGACGGCTTCGGGAACGCCGACCGGCATGGTTGCGGGCCAGCAACTCGATCTCGACGCCGAAGGCCGAACGACAACCATTGACGAGATCGAAACAATTCATTCGCGGAAGACAGGAGCGTTGATTACCATATCGGCAAAGGCCGGAGCAATGATAGGCGGAGCTTCGGAGCCGGAAATCGCCGCTATTGAGCAATATGCGTCGCGTGTCGGGCTGCTGTTTCAAATTACCGACGATCTGCTGGACGTCACGGGCGCAAGTGAAACGCTCGGCAAAACGGCCGGAAAGGATGCTGCGGCTGAAAAGGCGACATATCCGCGACATTTTGGTGTCGAAGAGACGCGCAAATTGGCAAATGCAATACGTAACGATGCATGTGATGCATTGGCCACGCTCAATAAGGACACGAGCCTTTTAAGGGCGCTCGCCGATCGTATCGTCGACCGGACGAACTAGCACGGTCGGCGGGGCCGCATCATCGCATAGCGATGTATGAATGTAGCCGTGGGTTTCAACCCACGGATTGGATATTTCAAAGGAGGGCGTCGCGTAGCGACGCTTGAATCGATCGCTGGCCAATATTCAACTGTCGCTGACGCGACAACTATCGGGATGGCGTGGATACCGTGGGTTTAAACCCACGGCTACAGTCACACCACCGCTAACGCGGCGAAATCAATAACCGAGCCTAACTAAGGAAATCCAGCCGCATTCAGCGTTTTCTGCTCTTTGACCAAATGAGCGAAACCTCTCAAATAACAAGGCAGTCAAATACCACGGCGGCGGTCGTCTCGGCGGCCTTTTTGTTCCTGTATGCGACGGTTCTGGCAAAGCTTGGCCGCGATTGGTGGTCGGACGAAAACTACTCGCACGGGCTGCTCGTGCCGTTTGTAATTGCGCTTATTATTTGGTGGGAGTGGGGCGTACTCAAAAAATCAGTTGCCGATGCATCCGCCTGGATCGGCGGTGGCGCTGTATTGCTGGCGATCTTGCTGCTGGCAGC
>JAYVER010000398.1:0-2715 GCA_043748725.1 Chloracidobacterium sp.
CCATATTTGAGAAATCGTGTGCGGCATACTGGTAATTCTCGGTAGAATCAAGAAATTTGAGTGCAGCAAACGAACCCTTGAGCTTTTCGACAGTGGCCGGAGAAAGTTGTACCGGATCGGTCAAAAGGTCTTCAAACCCTTCTTTTTTAAATGAGATAGCTCCCCTTCCGGCATCGTCATGTTCGATCAGGATGCGCGGATACGTGAATCCGGGACGGTCGAATTCGTAATAATAGTTCGGAATATAGGATTTCGCGGGAGATGCTGCATTATTTTTGCTGTCTCTGCTATTCGCTTTCGCTGGCGCCGTGGTGGTATCCGCCGGCCGCTCGTTTTTTTTCAACGGTGTTTCAGGCACAGTCTCGGGCGCCGGTTGCGGCGTGGCCACGGTTGCCGGCGCAGGTTTCCTGGGCTTAGCGGTGGTTTTGCGTTTTCCAGTTTGTGAGGACGCCGCCAGCGGCATAGCTGCCAACAACGCAAGAAACATGGCATTTCGAAAGCTGATCTTCATGGATTATTAGTCTAAACGAATTACTATAAATTGCTCAATGCGACGCTCGTGTTGGATGCGGCGAGCAGTCAGGCAGTTGTGTCAAAGCTCCCCTCCTTGGAAAAGGAGGGGTGGCCGAAGGCCGGGGTGGTTCGTTCTTAGCGGCGGTGAACTGTCATCTGGCGAAGAGAGAACCACCCCGTCTGCCGAAGCGGCATCCACCCCTCCTTTGTAAGGAGGGGAGCTTTTAGCGTCTATTCAAATTTGACCGAGACGATCTTGGACACTCCGGCTTCCTGCATCGTCACACCGTAGAGGGCTCGGGCGGCTTCCATTGTGCGTTTGTTGTGAGTTATGACTATAAACTGTGTTCGCTCAGACATTTCGGCAATCTTGCCGGCAAATCGTCCGACATTGGCATCGTCCAGCGGGGCATCGACCTCGTCCAAAAGGCAAAACGGCGATGGGCGGTATTTGAAGATTGCTAGAACCAGCGCGATGGCGGTCATCGCCTTTTCGCCGCCGGATAGGAGCAGGATATTTTGCAGGCGTTTGCCGGGCGGCTGGGCAACGACCTCGATACCGGCTTCGAGAATGTCGTCGGCTTCCAGCAACGTCATTTCGCCGCGGCCGCCGCCAAAAAGATCCTGGAAAAACTCAATAAAATGGGTATTTATCGCCTCAAACGCCGCCCGGAATTTGTCACGCGACCTCTGTTTGATCTCACGCAGAGCTTCCTCGGTCGCGGCGATGCTGTCGATGATGTCCTGCCGCTGAGTAGTCAAAAACAGGTGCCGCTCCTCAGCAATCCCGAGCTCCTCGAGCGCAAGCATGTTGATCGCTCCAAAATTATCAAGCCGCTGCCTGAGATCGTCTGCCTCGCGGCGGGCGGTTTCGAGGACGAAATCTTCAGCGGGTTCAATCTCGGCGACGAGGACGGTGAGCGGAACATTCAATTCCTGAAGGCAATTTTCGCCGATGTTTTTGAGTTCTGTCACGGCTTCGGCCTGACGGATCTCGATAGCCGCACGCTCGTTTCGAGCCTCACCGGCACGACGATTCAGTAGTCCAAGATCCTCGCTTATGCGGTCGGAACTCGTCCGAGCCGCAGCCAAAGCCGTGACGGCCGCCGTCAATTCGACAGTTTCACGGCTTTTTTCGTCCGCGGCCGACGCGATTCGGTCGGTTATCTCGTTGATCGCCGTGTATAAACTCTTGATCTTGCCCTCAGCCTCGCCGATCTCGATGTTTTGCAGGGCGAGCCGCGATTCAAGTTCTTTGCCTTCGTTTTCGACACGCCGCAATGCGGACACCGCCGATCGTCGACGTTCGTCGGATGTAGCGGCAGCCATTCGTTTTTCATTCAAAACGGTACTCGCGGCATTCGCATTTTCACGTGCTTTGTTAAGGTCGGCGGTGATGCGTTCGAGCGACGACGACGCTTGCCCTAGCGCGGCCTCGGCAGTCTGTTTGCCCGTAAGCGCGTCGTCGTATTTTTGCTTTGCTTCGGCGATCTCAGCCTGTATTTGCCCGGCCTCGTCAGCTACAACCCGGCGGTGCCGCTCTGCGCGTTCGATCTCCTCACGGGCCGAACGCACTTGTATCTGCAGGCCGTGGATGCCGCGATCAACCTTGATGATGAGCGATTGCAGATCGACCATCTTACTCTCGTTCTCGACAAGATCGGCTCGGGCCGACTCGACTCTCGACGCCGCATTTTCAATTTCACCTGCGAGACCGCCGCAGATTTTTTCAAGCTGATTTAGCTCGCGTTTGAACGCAAGCAGCGATTCATTTTTGCTCGTGGATCTGCGGTTGCCGCCAACGAAAAGCCGTCCGCCAAGCAGCAGGTCACCGTCGTAATTCACAAGAATTTCACCGTTGGCAGCGTCTTCTGCGGTGAGGTTGTTGACGAGTCGCGCCGACATTTCACGCGGGAATATTCGCCGCAAAATCTTTTCAAGATCTTTAGAAACACCCAGGAAATCAGAGATCGTGCCGCTCTTTGCACTTTTGGCTGAGCCTGATGACAGCACTTCGTCTTTCGGCAGAATTATCATCGCGGTGCGGCCAAGATCGTTTGCCTTCAACCACGCGGAGACGCGCGTTGCATCGTCAAGAGATTCGACCACAACAGCTTCTAAAAACGCGCCAAACAGCGTTTCGACCGCAGACTCGGCCCGTTGATCAACATTCAAACGGTCGGCCAGAACGCCCGCCAGCCG
>JAYVER010000399.1:0-7149 GCA_043748725.1 Chloracidobacterium sp.
GACAATGCCCATCAAAACGTTTGGTGAGGCATTTGGCGGCCTTGTTCGTCAACGCGCGCCGTATTTTGTTATAACCGCGAAAAACGACAAGGTTTTCAACGATGCGGTCGAAGAGGTGCGCACACTGATGCGGATAAAACGAAAGTTGGAGTTCGGCGAAAAGGACACATTCGGAATCCTGACGCCCGATGCAATCGCGGGTCTTCGCGACCGCATTTTGGGGCCTATATTTATCGTTATAATTGCCGTTCCGACGATTGCATTGATCGTCGGTGCGATTGTGATCATGAACATAATGCTCGTATCCGTGACTGAACGCACAAAAGAGATCGGCATTAGAAAGAGCCTCGGAGCAAGACAGGCCGATATTTTGAAACAGTTTCTTTTTGAATCGGCGACTCTTTCGGCGATCGGCGGGACGATCGGACTGATAATCGCCGAACTTTTGGGTTTTATTATTACGGCATTTGTTTTTCAAACGCGTATCCCGATCTGGTCGGCCTTTTTTGCGATCGCGGTCTCAGGAGGCGTGGGTATTTTGGCCGGATTGTTCCCGGCTTGGAAAGCCGCGAGGCTCGATCCGATCGAAGCATTGAGGGCTGATTAGAATGTACGACAGGCTGTTAGCCTGTCCATGGCCACACTGACCATTCTACCCTACGAAGAAATGAAGTTTATTACCAGTTCATTTTACGAGAATTTTAAGATGGCTCTCGACACGATTCGCGGTAACAAACTGCGATCATTTTTGACGATCGTGGGCGTGGTTGTCGGCGTTATCACAGTAATGCTCATCTCCTCGATCATCAGCGGCGTCAATGTTGCGGTCGAAAAGGAGGTCGAATCGTTTGGCACTCGGTCGATCTTTTTATACAAAATGGGCATCGGCCTTCATACAAGCGCTCCGACCCGCGAAGAGCGTATGCGCAAACCTCTCACGATGGGCGACGCTGCCGCCATCGGAAGTCTCAAAAACATCGAAGTAGCGGTGCCGTTCCTGGATATTTCAAACAACTTCTTCGGTCAAAAGATCAATGTGACCGGGAAAAACGGCAAGACGTCGACGTCCGTCAAGCTTATCGGCACGATCCCCGACATCGAAAAGACCACAACTCAAGTGCTGCTGGATGGACGTTGGTTCTCACAATCCGAAAACGAGGCGAAACCGAATGTCTGCCTCATCGGTGATTCGGTAAAAGAGGCCTATTTCCCATACGAATCACCACTTGGCCAAACCATCGAGGTTAGCGGCCAGGAATTTCGGATTGTCGGGCTTCTCCAAAAGCGTGAGCAGCTTTTTGGCGGCGGCGGCGGCAATAACGATCAGTCGAACGTTATCTATATGCCCATGGGTGCGGCTCTGAAATTGAAACCGAATGCCCAGGAACTATTTATATTGGCAGTTGCACGCGAAGGTCAGCTCGACAAGGCAAAGGACGACGTGCAGGACCTTTTGCGGATACGGCGGAACGTTAAATTTGGCGATGAGAACAATTTCGCCATGGAAACGGCCGCAAGCCTGATTGACCAATTCAAAGCCATTACGGGCGGCGTATTTCTTGCGATGGTAGTAATTTCATCGGTCGGCCTGTTGATCGGAGGCATCGGCGTGATGAACATCATGCTGGTGTCCGTTACCGAACGCACCCGCGAGATCGGAATTCGCAAGGCGATCGGTGCAAAACAGCGCGATATTCTACTTCAGTTTTTGATCGAAGCGGCAACATTGACTGGTTTCGGAGGCATCGTCGGGCTTTTGATCGGCTGGTTTTTGACATTTATCGTGCGGATGATTATGCCGTCCTACGTTCCGTTGTGGGCACCTATTGCCGGATTCGGTGCAAGCGTAGGTATCGGCATAATTTTCGGGCTGTTCCCCGCATGGAAAGCAGCCCGTTTAGACCCGATAGAAGCTCTAAGATACGAGTAACTCTAAAAGAACATCGCGGCGATAACCTTAGCAGCGACACCAACTACACCAAGTATCAAAACAACCGCCCATGCCGCGCCTGACGAGATCTTTGCGACACGCTGCAACCCGATAGCGGCCAACGTCCAACCCCAGATCGCAAACAGATCGAACGAGCTAAGGAGAGCGGCAATAGCGGGCATCGTCTTGCCATCGATGAGAAAACCGAGATTCGCTTTTAATAGCCCGTTTTGGCTGTTTGCTATATCTATGTCATCGACCGATTTCAGGAACAAGACAATAAGATTTCCCAAAGTGAACACGATGGCCGGCGGCAAACTCGAGTAAACCCATACCGACACGCCGCCAAGAAATTTACCGCTCCCGCCCATCGCATTGGCCCCTAACCAATAGAACAGACCGCCCAGTAAAAAAATAATCGCGACAACCACGGGTGTAGCCCCGTACGTTATATATTTGATCATCGGCGATGCTTGCTGCTGGATGATCTTGTCTTTTTGTTCGGTGTCAAGGTCCTGGGTCCGCTTGCTCGATTCGATCCGTGCACGCGCAATTTTTTCATAACCTATTTTTTCGATGAACGCAACCTGAAAAATAGAAATGAAAAGAAGTACAAGTATCCCGGCAATAAGGAATCGCGGTTTTCGGCGCATATCATCGAAGACGTTTCCGGGCTCGATAAACACGTTGCCAATCGTTGCGATCTCGGACATTTGCGGCGCCTCGGCCGGTAGGGTTTTCGGTTCTGTCGGTGTTGCCGTTGGCTCTGTCAGATTATTTTCGTCCATTTCATAGCTCCTTATCTGGTGGTAAATATGCCGAAACTTCCGGCCTAAGTATCAATGAATTAAGTCGAGGTGCTTATTTAAGCATTATTACGCCGATTCCACTCGAGTCGTTTCATATTTTTCGCTCGAACCAGTCGTGTCATAACCCTCGACGCGGATACACGCCGCCATGTGCCCCGGGTAAATCTCCCGCAATTCCGGCTCGATGCGGGAGCAATCCTCGATCGCAATCGGGCAGCGCGTTCGAAAGCGGCAGCCCGACGGTGGGTTTATAGGCGTCGGAACATCACCTGTCAGCACGATCCGTTGGCGTTTTTGCTTCGGATCCGGGATCGGGATTGCCGACAGCAGTGCCTTTGTGTACGGATGCAGCGGCATCTCATATAATTCAGCCGCATTACAAATCTCGACTATTTTTCCTAAATACATCACCGCAACGCGGTCGGAAATATGTTCGACGACGGCCAGTCCATGAGAGATAAATAGATAAGTCAATCCAAACTCTTGCTGCAAATCCTGGAGCAGATTGACGACCTGGGCCTGAACCGATACGTCCAAGGCCGAGACCGGCTCGTCGCAGATAATAAATTTTGGATTGAGTGCCAAGGCTCTCGCAATGCCGATACGCTGACGCTGGCCGCCAGAAAATTCGTGGGGGTAACGACTCGCGTATTTTGGGTCAAGCCCAACTTTTTGAAGCAGATCGGCCACTCGATCATTCTGCTCGGCTTTGTTGCCGATCCGATGTATCTTGAGCGGCTCAGCCACGATTGAACGGATGCTCAGACGAGGATTAAGACTCGCATACGGGTCCTGAAAAATGATCTGCATCTCGCGGCGAAGCGCCTGCATTTCGTTATTCGACATTCCGATAATGTTCTTTCCTTCGAATAACACTTTACCGCGGGTCGGTTCGACCAAACGCAGCAAACATCGACCGATCGTCGATTTGCCACACCCGGATTCACCGACGAGACCCAATGTTTCACCGGCAACAATGTCAAATGAAACTTCATCCACCGCCTGCACAACATCGTGGCTGTTTTCGACCGGAAAATGCTTGACGAGATTATGCACCTCGACAATGGGGTTTTCGGATGTTTTCGTTGCTGTCATTATCGAGCTACAAGACCGATTCGGCACTCAGGGTTTTCTCCCGAGCTATATTAAACTTTTGCTTTTCATCGTATAAAACACATCGCACTTTGACGTCGTTCGCCAAGTTGGTAAGTGGTATCTCACCCTGCGTACAAATTTCTAATCTATACTCGCATCGCGGTGCAAAATGGCATCCGACCGGCAAATTTGTGGGACTCGGAACGGTGCCTTCGATGGTCTGCAGACGCTCAGCCTTTGCGATCCCGATCTCGGTCAATTTCGGGACAGATCTGAGCAAACCTCGCGTGTAAGGGTGCTTCGGATCAGCGAATATCTCATCAACGCCCGATTCCTCGACGATCTTGCCTGTGTACATAACGCAAACACGGTCAGCGACTTCAGCGACCACTCCGAGATCGTGCGTGATAAGCAAAACTGCCAGCTTACGGGAAATTCTCAACTCATTGAGCAACTCCAGTATCTGAGCCTGAATAGTTACATCAAGCGCCGTGGTCGGCTCATCGGCGATAAGCAGTTCCGGATCGCACGCCAGCGCCATTGCGATCATTACCCGCTGTCGCATACCTCCCGAAAGTTGGTGTGGATAGTCTGACGCCCGGCGGTCCGGCGAAGGTATCGAGACCTCTTTCATCGCCGCGACCGCCGCCGCCCAAGCTCGTTTACGGTCGAGTTTACGATGGAGCCTGATGGCCTCGGCGATCTGCTCGCCAACCGTGTACACCGGATTTAGCGAGGTCATCGGATCCTGAAAGATCATTGCGATATCGTCACCGCGTATCTCACGGAGCCGTTCGCCCGAGGCCGTCGTTAGTTCTTCACCTTTGAATTTTATCGAACCACCGATGATCTTTCCCGGCGGCGATATCAGTCGCATTACCGAGAGCGCCGTAATCGATTTGCCGCAGCCCGATTCGCCAACCAGACCGAGCAACTCACCTTCGCCGATCGTGAAACTTACACCATCAACTGCTTTCACAAGCCCGGGGCGTGTCGGGAAATGAGTTTGTAGATTGTGAACCTCAAGCAGGTTGGACATCGCGTTTAGATTTTGAAAGTGTAACCTAATACCTAGTGAGAGAAAAGTTTAGGCCCTTTCCGGTAGTGGGTCATTTTGAAATCTGCTTATTTCTAAAGTTCTTATCTCTTATTTGCGTTCTTCGCGGCTTTGCGTGAAATCCCTTTTATCACGCAAAGCCGCCAAGTCCGCTAAGGAAGATAAGAAGAAAAGTCTGGACTTTGGCACCCTAGATTGAAACTGAACCACTACCCCTTTTCATTCTTCTCTCATTCCCAAGGCAACTAATTTCGTCGCTTTTTCCTCAAATGGATGTTATTCTTTTTGGTATGAAAATTGGTCAGTAAAAGGTTTACCCTGGGAGATTTTACATTCGTGAAGCAAAGCAATACACGCCTTTTTGCCCTCATAACAATTCTTTTCATTTCTTCGATCGGGTTTGCCCAATCAACTGCAACCAGTTCGAAGATTGATCCTAACCACAAAACGGACGTTTCCGCCAAACCGACGTCAGCGACGCCGGTGACGCCCGCGAAGATTCAAAGTGATCTGAAAGAAGCGCTTTCCGTGGTACAGGACAACTATGTCGGAGCCAAGACTTTGAATTATAACGATGTATTCAAATCGTCTATAGATTCGATGCTGCACACGCTGGATCCGCACTCGAATTACTTTGACGCCAAAGAATTCGAACAGTTTGCAACCGACCAAAGCTCGAAATATTTCGGAATCGGAGCAACTATCGGCGACCTTAGTGATGAGAACGGAAATGTCATAGCCACTTATATTAAAGCCACTTTTGACGGTGCTCCGGCAAACCGGGCCGGTCTTCGCTACGGCGACAAAATTACCGAAGTCAACGGCAAGTCGATGCTCGGAAAGTCGTTTGTAGATGTCCGTAATTTCCTGCGCGGGCCGCAGGGGACAACCGCAAAGATCATCGTTGAGCGACTCGCGACCGGAAGGCGCGAAACGGTTGAGATCGTTCGCGACGCCGTACCGCAGCCTTCGATCAGCGAGGTTTACATGATACGGCCGGGCATCGGCTATATGAATATGAGCGGCGGGTTTAATCAGACGACCTATGCCGAATTCGGTAAAGGGTTGCGCGATTTGAAGGCGGCTGGAATGCAGCAGCTAGTGCTCGATCTCCGCAACAACGGCGGCGGATTGGTTAGCCAGGCTTATCGGGTTGCAAATACATTTTTGTCCAGCGGCCAAACCGTTTTCACTCAAAAAGGCCGCATCGACGGAGCGAACGAGATATATCCTGCCGAAAATCGGACGCCTGACCGTTCACCGATCGTTATGCTGGTTAACCGGGGCACCGCATCGGCCTCGGAAATACTTGCCGGTGCGTTGCAGGATCACGATCGGGCCTTGATAGTAGGTGAAAATACTTTTGGTAAGGGTCTTGTCCAGAACCCATTTCGCCTCGATTATGGTTCGATGCTGCTGCTGACGATAGCTAAATACGAGACGCCGTCTGGTCGTCTGATTCAACGCGATTATTCGAACGGCGACCTCTACAATTACTACTCCGAAGGCGGCAGCTTTCGCGATGAGAACGCTGATGCCGCAAGACCGAAGGGAGCTGAAAGCAAGACCGATACGGGACGTGCAGTCTATAGCGGCGGCGGAATTAACCCGGACGTCATCATAAAACCAAAAACCATTACCAACGAACGTGGCCGCTTTGAGTTAAAGCTTGTGAGTCCGGTCTTTGCCTTCGCACTTGATCTCGTCGTCGGACGTGTTAAGGGTTTTGAGAGTTATAAGGTAGAAAAACCAATAGTTTTTGACTATGACATTAAATCGGCCGATTTTCCTATCACTGAAACGGTTTATCAGGCGTTCAAGAAATACGCCGGTGAAAAATATAAATTCACCCCCGCACAGATCGACCGCGAGCGTGAATTCGTCGAAAAAATACTGCGGAACGAGCTTGTGACCGCCGCTTACGGCTCGCAAACCTCATTTCAGGTTATCAACCAATATGACGACCAACTTCTGAAGGCCCTCGATCTGCTTCCACAGGCAAAGCAGCTTGCGATGCAGAGTGAAAAAGTAAGATCAACCGCTTCCAAATTTAATAATAGAGAAAATAAATGATCGGGTAAATGATTTTAGTTAAAGAAAACGGAGCGGTTGTGGCCGCTCCCTTTTATTTTAGAAAAGCCATCGAACAAGATAAAAAATGCCGACGCCGATGCCCGAAAGGATCGCTATCAGTGCAATGATCAAGCCCGCGACGACATATTTGAATTTCTTATAACGGTTCTCGTCGGGCGGTGAAA
>JAYVER010000400.1:0-7143 GCA_043748725.1 Chloracidobacterium sp.
TGGGTTTTTCTGCTCGCGTCGAGACCCAGTCGCTACCGCTCCCGGTTCTGACCCTTTTTATGAACAACGCTATCCGTTCGCTATTCCCCGCGACTAGACATTATACCTATCTTAACAGCGCCGCGGTGTCGCCCATACCGACGACAGCGATCGAGGCGATCAATCGACAATTGAATGATGTCGCGACACACGGCTCGTCGCATTATCAGGAATGGGTCGATACCAAGGATCGCTGTCGAGCGCTCGTCGGTACGATGTTAAATGTCCGCCCCGATCAAATAGCTTTTCTGCGAAACACCTCGGATGGCTTCGCCACCATCGCGAACGGCATCAGTTGGCAGCCGGAGGACAATATTGTCAGTTTTGCGAACGAGTTTCCGGCCAATTTCTATCCGTGGCGACGGATCCGCGATGATTGTGGCGTCGAACTGCGACTCGCATCCGAACATAACGGGCGGATAGATTTGGACGAATTAATCGGTTTGATCGACTCGAACACGCGGGTCGTTGCGATCAGCGCGGTACAATATGCATCGGGTTTCAAGGCCGATCTGACGCGCATTGGCCGCGCCGCACGTGCCATTGACGCTTTATTTTGCGTCGATATCATTCAGGGTTTTGGCGCTTGTGCCTTTGATCTGCCCGCTCAATTTGTCGATGCCGCGTGCGGCGCCAGCCATAAATGGTTGTGCGCACCCGAAGGCTGCGGAATTCTATATCTGTCTGATCGTGCCCGTGAACGCATCAAACCGACGCTTGTCGGCTGGATCAGCGTCGAAACGCCCTGGGATTTTGCCGACCGCGAACAGCCGTTTAAATCGACCGCTCTCGCGTGGGAAACCGGAACGGGCTGTTCCTCGCTCTTTTACGGTCTCGAACAAAGCCTGCAACTGCTGTTTGAGACCGGTATTGAAAATATTGAGCGGCATCTAAATGGATTGACTAATCACCTATGCGACAGTCTTGGCGGTAAGGATTATGAGATCGTAAGTTCACGTTTGCCCGGTGAGACGTCACAAATAGTCTGCATAAAACACCGCAATGGTATTCCTGCAAATCAGATCGCCGCACAACTCGAAACAGCCAAGATTATCGTCAGCCCGCGTGGCGACCGCCTACGCATCGCTCCGCATTTTTATAATAATCTGGAAGATATTGAAAAATTGATAGAGACTTTGCCTTAGATTAGATTTGGGGCATTTTCTATCCAAATGAGTTCTTTACTGAAACGAGTTTTCCTCAAAGCGATTAAAAATTTGCGATCTGCAGTTATTAAAGGGCATGACAATGAGAGAGCTAGCGCAAGATAGATCCAGTCATAGACGGCCTGTTTGGTCTCGTAGGCACCTAAAAAAGCTGTGGTTAAGACATCATCATGTGGATGAACAGTAATACTCTGCCTTCGAAAGAGTTTTAACGCCATTTCTGCATCTCTTATATCGAGGTCGTTTTGCCGGCATTTTTTCCATAGGATATTCGCAAATTCGGGCAGCAATAAATCGGGCGCATGCAGTTTGAATCTGGGATCGAGTAGTTGTTCTGCATCGGATGTGTTATCTTCCGGGACGCACCATTTGATCGCGACGCTTGCATCCACGACAACGATCATCGGTTTCGATCCTGGCGAAGTAACTTCAGGGAATCGATCTTTTGAGGTCTGAGTGAGGCTCTGAATTTTCTCAAGAGCTCGATCTCTGACATTATTTCAGGTTGTTCTGCTTCTTTACGCATAATAATTTTCATGTGCGTCTGGAGCGACCTGTTCCGGCGTTTTGCCTTGGCTTTAATGCTATTTAATACCAAGTTATCAACATCTCTAATCAATACGTCGGGCATCTCTATTCCTCCGGAGCAACTAAGAATAATCGCTATCATAATGATAGCACATTTTTACATGGCTGAAGAAAGACAGGTTACTCTTATTCGTTCAAAAGCCGTTCTGGTGCGATCTCGGGCGTATATCCATCCAGATTCAGCCGCGTCATGCCGCCGGCGTCGGAGAATGTCGGCATACCGGCTCGTTTCTGCGTACTTATGTAGTAGAAGACGAATCCGGCGATAATACCGCTCGCGATTGCCAAACACATACCAAAAACGATGATCAGAAAGGTAGATAGAAATACGTCCGCCGTGGTCAGGACAAAAGCCCTTTCGGCACTGATCCTAAAAGGGTTTGCCCCGAGCCACTGCACATTTTTTTCGTATTTGACCTGCTCAAGCAGGGCGTCCGCGGCCGCCCGGTCAGCCGCGTCGAAAACGATCGCGTTGTAGTTGCCGATCCGTCGATAGACGGTTGTTCCCGCTTGCTCGTCCACAGCTAGTTGACCCATGAATTTAGTGTCGGCGTCCACCGAGCCCTGGGGTGATGAATACTCGATAATGAGCAATTTCCCGGCGTCATATGGAGCAGTGACGGCTTCCGTTCCCGGCGAAAAATCGATGAGATCGAGTATCGGGCGTGTCCCGAGAGCCGCTTTGAGTTCGCGGGTATTAGTAGCGAAATTTGTCCGGTCGCGAACCCGTTCCCAGTCAGGCAGATGCTTGATGAGCACGGGTACGCCGTCCGTTTCCGACAACTCCTGGCTCTTGTATTTGGGAGCGGTTGGTGCTTGTGAAACTACAACCGTGGTGAGTGCAAAAAATATGCAAACCGCCACAATAAAGCTTTTTGCTGCAATTCCTATTATTGCGGAAATCATCAATAAATCCTCAACCCCATGCCAAACGGAGAGTAAATTCTAGCATTTTTCATGTTCGCCTCCACACCGACGGCGACTACACCAAAACGTATACCATATGACGCACCGCCGTACTACTCACGCGCGGCGCATCTGTTTTTAGATGACCATCGAATCTATTTGTATGCAAGGAAACTGAACTAATATGCCGATATAGCGTGAAATGGATATATTGGGCATGAGCGGTTGGGTTTGGCACGGCAATTGAATAGTTACATAGCAGGGGGGAAAGTGATGATAATTGAAACATTAAATTTTCCGGTTTTTCACAGCGATCAAGGAATTGAAGCTGACAATGTACTCTTTTCGATGGATAACCCGCTCATGGATGTGAGCACGGCCAAGGACATCGAATTAACCAAGGTGGCGGCAAACGGCAACATGGCCGCTTTTGAAGAGATCTATAAACGGCATCATAGGCGGGTTTATTCGGTCTGCCTGAGGATGCTGCAAAATACGTCCGAGGCCGAGGATCTGACGCAGGATGTCTTCATCCAACTCTATCGCAAGATCGGCAGCTTTCGCGGCGATTCGGCATTTACTACATGGCTCCACCGGATGACGGTCAACCAGGTTTTGATGCACTTTCGCAAACGGACGGTAAAGTACGAACGAACCACCGAGGAAGGCGAAACGCCGGAGCAGGTCGTATCGGGCTCAACCAACCCGCACCGGATGCAGATCGTCGACAAGATAGCTCTCGAAAGCGCGATCGAACAATTGCCGACAGGATATAAGAACGTCTTTGTTCTGCACGATGTCGAAGGTTTTGAGCACGAAGAAGTCGCCAGAATACTAGGCTGCTCGGTCGGGACGTCGAAATCGCAACTACACAAAGCACGCCTCAAACTGCAAAAGCTTTTGAAAAAGAAAGCAAATCCGCGGCTTGTCGGGCTTAACGTATAAATAATTCGAAATTATACAAGTTAAGGGCTTCTCAGCAATGAGAGGCCTTTTTCTTTATTACTATTTCTTCGGCGGCGGCGGCGGCGGCGCGAGGGAGCCAGTATTCTGTTTCCTTTTCGGCAGACTAAAAGTCCGCAAAACAAGCCAAGTTATTAGAATAAAGAATGATGTTGGGTATCACAACAAGCGGTATCCTAAACCAAATATTATCAAGATACAAGCCGTAACCTAATTAATTGTGTAAGCCTAGCCATTCATCAAAATAGATCGGAAACAACGTGTGAGCAAATATCAGACCTGGTGCAGGGTGACCAAAAACTATAGTTGTATCTGGAAAATATGCAGGCCAGAATTCAGAGCAAATGCCAAGTATGGTCGTATATCCGACTGGAATCGCGAGCCCGCCAAGTATTGAAAGAACTATTCGATTCATTTGCTCAAATACTGCCGTTGGTTTACGAAACTACTAATATGACCTAGAAATATTGATATTCCTTCGAGCCAGTTCAGCCACAAACTTTTCGGGGTCGATCGCCTTTTCCTGCGGCGTCGCCCCGCGCATTAGCAGATCTCCGCGAACCATCATCTGCGCGATGATCGAAGCCGGAAAAGCGGTCGTCCGCATCATTGCAGACAGCCCGGTTTGTTCGTCTTTTTTATCTACAATGTCGTAACGCATGCGTTTCGTTTCCCCGTTTTTCGTTCCAACAAAATCGAGCCTGATAAGAACATAATCCGGGCCGTCGGCCGGCAGATGCTTTTGCAGAAGTTCACCGAATACCTTTCTCGGGTTTACTTTCTGAAAATCCACGAGAATTTCATCGCTTGAACATAGCCCGAGTTCCATCATCACCTTAAATTTTTCGCAGTGTCCGGCGTAACGGATCGTCTTGTAATCAAGCTCACGGATTTTGCCGAGGAACGTATCCGGCAAGGTCGAGGTTCCGCCCGAAGTTTGAAAAGCCTCGAGCGGTGGAAAGCCGTCGAATGAAAGACTTTCGATCTCAGTCATTGATTCGACGGTTTTTAGCTGTCCGTCGCGAATGACGCGGGCGGTCTCAATATATTCGTTGATCAAACCTTCGACCGAGAAGACAAGTTGGTAATTCAACGGCGGTTGTGGATCTTGCGGCAGACCACCGACACGAATGTGAATTTCCTGAATTTCATCAAATTTTGCCGCGCCGTGCATTGCCAGCAATGAAACCATACCGGGCGCGAGACCGCAATCCGGGATGATGTTGACGCCTGCCGTTTTTGCTTCGGCATCGAGAGCAAGCTGCTCGTCAACGATGTAATTATTTCCGCCGAGATCGCAGAAATTGGCGCCTGTCTCGATCGCGGCTTTTGAAAGCGCGAGATTGTACCAGTAGTTAACACACGAGATCACCGAATCATGGCCGCGCATCAGATCGACAACACCCTCGTAGTCAGCGGCGTCGATTTGACGTGCGTCAATCCGCGACGTGCCGACGGCTTCGGCGACAGTCGCGGCCTTTTGCAAGTCAAAGTCGGCAACCGTCACCCGCTCGACATCCGGCGAATTATGTATCAAATCAAAAACGGCGCCGTGTCCCATGCGTCCGGCGCCTAATACCAAGATTCTCATAGCTTAAATTGTCGTAGGCAGTTGGCAGCCGCAGTCGGCAGTAAAAAATGCGGATTCTAAAACCGACTGCCTACTGCCGCTGCCTACCGCCCACTGACACCTACCAGTCGTCAAATTCCTCCGGCTCCTGCTCCGCGAGCGACTCGCCCGCTACGTCCCACACCTTCTTTTTCCACTCCCGCAGATTGTCCGTCAAATGGAGCGCCGCCTGTGGGTGGGCGGCGTTGCGTTCGAGCCGGATGACCTCGGCGGTGACCGAGATCTCATCGTCGGGGTTTTCGGTCACCGTCAGGTGAACCTTGCCGCCGACGAGCGGCAGATGTCGCGGCAGATAAATGAGCGTGCCGTGCGGCCCGACATTTTCGGTCAAGCCTTCCTGGATCACCTCTTTGCCGTTCTCGTCCTTCCAACGGACACGGATCGGAAATGAGATCACATGCCGTGCACCCTGGCGTCTTTCGCGCATAAAAAATCCTCTCGAAAACCGTCGGCGATAACCGCCGTAAACGCTCTTGAATATACCCGAAATTTGCACCTAAAGTCTAGCAAAAACAAAAAAAGTTAACACGCCTAAGCGCCTTAAAATTCAGCAATTGCATATAAAATAAGGGCTTCGGGTTTTTTGGCGATTGGACAGGAATTGCCGAAGATGCTAACATCATAAAATGTTTCGGCCGCTGCGGCACGAAAACAGGCGGAAATAAATCCGCCGAAACAGTCTTCGTTAAATGCGAATAGTGGCTGATGACCCAAATCTCAGACACTATTTTTGCGTTTAGGCGAAGTCGATTTGAACGGAGAATAAATAATGAAAAATCTCGTTAGAGGGGTTGCGATCCTGTTATTGACGAGCCTGTTCGTAGTGATAATCTACGCTCAGTCCCGACCGGAAAGCACACTCGCCATAGCGATTGATTCGCACGATAAAATTGAAAATAATATTTCTAATAATAGTTTAATTAATATAAAAGACGACGAAAATACCAAACTGGTAAAGAAAACCAGTTCGGTAAAAGCAATAACCGCCGGTGCGAGCAAAGGCTCGTTTTCCGCAAGCGCTTACTGCTTTTCAGGACGAACCGCAATGGGACATCCCGTCCACCGCGGCCTGATCGCCGCCGATCCGAGAGTCCTAAAGCTCGGCTCACGCGTCGTTATCAACGCCGGCCAGTGGAGCGGAACCTACCTGGTTTCCGACACGGGCGGTGCTATCAAAGGCAAAAGGATAGACATCTGGGTCCCGGGCTGTGCAGAAGCACGAAAATTCGGCAGAAGAACAGTTCAGGTCTTTGCCGCTCAATAACAAAAACAGGTTTACCTTATTTCCAAGTTAAACAAGAAGAAGCCCCGTGAAAATGGGGCTTTTTTCTGTTTGACCGGGCGAAAAGAAGCTTAGTTATCAATTTTATACGATTTGGAAATCTAAAATGGCTGTTTGGAAATGCAAAAACGCCATTTGGAAATGCGTTTTTGCCACTTGAAAATGAGCTTTTCAGCCGATCTTTTTCTACGTCAAAAACCTCACAGAACATCAGCAGCCTCGCCCGGACTCGACTAACTTGTTCGCTGTTTCAACTATATTTTCAGCGTAGAGATCACTGGGCCAGCCACCGCATGCTCCGAAAACTTTCCGTTGTCATTCTCCATTTTTAAAGTTGACTTTTGTGAAATATTGTGCTATCTATGATACATGCAGTTCAAATATAAAAACCCACAGGAGACGAAATTCAGCCCGTATGAATCTAGATAAGGAATGGGACAAGTTCAAAGGCGGGCCGACGGTCGCTCTTAAAAATCGCGTTCACGTCACGCTAAATAACAAGGGAGAGTTTTACCTGAATCAAAACGCATATCGCATGCTTGGCAAGCCGATCGCCGTCAGGCTATATT
>JAYVER010000401.1:0-7134 GCA_043748725.1 Chloracidobacterium sp.
CCCCTTCTCTCGGCAATACTCCTTCACCGTCCGCCCACTCCCCTCATACCCACGCATTATCCCAACGATCTGCTCGTCCGTATGTACCTTTTTCATCGCAAGAATCTCCTTTTCTCATCTTATTTGATTCTTGCCTTCCTACTGGTGTAATTTTAGGGGAGCAGGTCATACCTTTATCGTAGCGGTGGAATTCATAACGACTAAAGAACTTTTTAAGGTGCAAAGGAGAAGAGTAGCCAGCAGACTGTAGTCGACAAGACTGCAAGCTAAACTTTGAACTCCGAATTACCGCCCACTGCCCGGTTTCTTTCTCGGGCCGCGGGCGGCGTTTATCATATTGCGGAGGTCTAGGATGAGGATGCCGTCTTCGAAAACGGGTTCGCGAAAGCGCAATGTGTGGTCGAGGCGGATATCGTGTTTTTTGGCGAAAGGCCGGGCGCAGATCACGCGGTGCCCGCAGTCTGTCCGGAGCCGGACGAGAAATGCGTTTGGCATCCGCGGGCTGGCGGGCCTGAGGCCGATCGTGTCGGTTTCGGGGTCAAAGAGCATGACGACGGCATCGGGCTCGCTTATCGTCTTGAATGTGTAGCGGTTGATGACGATCTCGCCCTTGGGGTTCATCGTTACGTAAGTTGAGTCCGTGCCGCGCCGGTCCGTAAATTCGTCAAATTCCATCCAATTTCTTGCCATAATTTTTTTTCAATAATTCCGGAAAATAAATGTAGCACACATTAATCTATGTGTCAAGAATGAAACACATGCAGTAGTGTCCTAAAGCTGTGGTGCTTTATCTTCTTTGTGTCCTTTGTGTCTTTCGCTTTGTGTTCTTTGTGATGAAAAATTGCGTCTAATCTCAAAGTTCACAAAGTTCACAAAGTCAAGACACAAAGGACACAAAGCAAAGTCTAATGTTCGGAGGAACACCACAACTTTTAAGACCCCGCCACGCATTCAACGGAAAGTGGAAAGGCAAATGAACGGCTTAAACAACGCTCTCGATAATCCTGTCAAGCACAGATTTCCCACTTTGATGCAAATTTCACGAAATTACGTATTTTTCCGAAAAATGACGCATTTTGCCGATTTTGTCGATCTGTCGCGGAACTAGTTGTAAATCAATGATTATGTTAGGTTTAGCCGTAACAACCTGCTCCTGACGACGAAGACCGCAGAAAACCCCGAGAAATTGTAACTATGGGCGGTGTGACAAACATAGCTGCATACGGTGTGGCTGAAATTGCTTTTTAGCAAAATTTCCAAGCGGCTTTTTTACATTTCCAAACCGCCATTTTTGTATTTCCAAACCCACTTTTGACTTTTCCAAACGGCATTTTTTTCCAATTCGGCTCAGGCTGCTGCAAAGATACTGGGTTTTTTCTGAAATCAACCTCTGATTGACTCTATTTCCCAATACCGATAAAAAGTTCGGTATTTGTTAAACGTAGTTTTGAAATCAGAAATACCAGGTCTAATGCGGAGAATATCTCCGCTTTAGCTGGACACGAAACGCCCGGTTTTAGCAGCTCAGACGAGTCAATGCCCCGACTCGATGAAGTCATGCAAAAACCGAGGCAGACAATTAAATAAACGATATGCGTTATCGAGAGTGCCAAAATCTCACATTCCGTTTTGCCGGACCTGTCCTATTTCTCTGCCTGAGCATTTTTCTCGCGGCCTGCGGTCATTCGACGGCGGCGTTTTTGGCCAAGGGCGAGGAATATCTACAAAAACGTAAATTTCACGATGCAATGATGCAGTTTCGGTCGGCGGCCGAGTCGGATAAGGATTCGGCAAAGGCCCACTGGGGACTGGCCCGCTCTTACGAAAATCTGGGGCAGTTCAACGAAACTCTTGACGAGCTTCGCAAGGCGGTCGAGCTTGACGACACAAATCTCGAGGCCAAGGCAAAGCTCGGCAACTATTTTCTGCTCGTTCAGCCGCCGATGATCGCTGAGACGGGAAAGATCCGCGACGAGATACTTGCGGCCGATCCTAAGTTTATTGAGGGCCACATTCTGACGGCGTCGATGCTGGCAGCCCAGGGCAGGCCCGACGCGGATGTAGTCAATGCCGTCAACAGGGCTATCGCTCTCGACCCGCAGCGGATCGAGTCGTACGTTAGCCTCGAGCGGCTTTACACGACGCGCGAAAAGGCTCCGGAGGCTGAGGCCGCTATAAAAAAAGGAATCGAGGCCAGCCCGGCGTCGGTGATTGGGCATACGGAATACGGACGTTTTTTGACCTACCTGAGTCGTGATACCGAGGCCGAAACGCAATTTCACAGTGCGATCGAGATCGACCCCACAAGCATCGAGGCACACGAGGCCCTTGCCGAATTTTATGTGACCAGCCGCCAATTCGATAAGGCTGAGGCGGCGTATAAAGAACTCGTTCAAATTCAGGAAAACAGCCCCGAAAGCCGGCTTGAGCTGGCGGAATTTTATTCGACATCAGACCGCAAAGACGAAGCCGTCACCGTTCTCAACCAAATATTGGCCGACGCTCCGGAATATGTGCTTGCCCGCTACAAAATCGGGCAGATATATCTCGACCGCAAAGAGACAGCCAAAGTATATGAGCAGCTCGATGCTCTGTTCAAGATAAACGACACCGACACGGAAGCGTTGATGCTCCGCTCGCGCGTCAAAATGCAGGAAAATAAGCCCGAAGATGCTGTTAAGGACGTCGAGGAAATCCTAAAAAACCAGCCGAGCAACCGCGATGCGCTGTTTATGATGTCGCAGGCACGGCTCGCGCTGGGGCAAAACGATCAGGCGCTGGCATTTATTGGCGATCTTGATCGATATCACCCGGCGTACCTCAAGACCAATTTGCTCAAAATACAGGCGGCATTCGCAGCCGGTGAGCCGCAAAACGCCCTGAAACTCTCGAACGAGCTTATAGACAAATCCAACGCGGCTTTGCCGAATGCCGACACCAGCCCGCAGGCTATACAGGACCTGCGTGTACGCGGTTTGTCGTCGCGGGGACTTGCGTATCTCGAGCTTGGAAAATTGGCCGAGGCCAAGGCCGATCTGCAGGAGATCGTTCGTTTATCACCACATTCTTCGGCGGCGATGGTCAATTTGGCAAAGGTTTTGATCGCCGAACGCAACAGCCAGGGGGCACTCGATCTTTATGAAAAAGCGCTTGCCGCGGATGGACAGAAATTTGACGCTGTCAGCGGGATCGTGAATACATCTATCCAACTAAATCAGACTGCAAAAGCTCACGCAAAGGTTGACGGACTGGTCGAAGCCAATGCCGGCAAAGCAGATGTCCTCGCCGCGCTGCATTATTTGAAGTCAACTATCTTTTCGGCTGAAAAGAACACGGCTGCGACCGAAAAGGAGCTTCTCACAGCAATCGACCTCGACGACAATTATCTGCCTGCATATTCGGCTTACGCCGGACTGCTCGTCGCCCAAAACCGCACCGACGAAGCGGTTGCTCAATATAAAAAAGTGATCGAGAAAAAACCGGCGGCCCAGGCCTATACGATGCTTGGGATTCTCGAGGACGCACGCGGCAACATGGCCGAGGCCGAAAAAAATTACCGTAAGGCTCTGGAGATCGCACCCGAAACGCCGATCGCCGCCAACAATTTGGCCTGGCTGATAGTGGACAATCAAGGGAATTTGGACGAGGCATTGCAGCTTGCAACCGGAGCGGTCAGCAAAAATCAGACGGTCGCCGGATTTTACGACACGCTCGGCTGGGTTTATCTCAAAAAGGGACTGGCTTCGCCGGCGGTCGAGCAACTGAAAAAGGCGGTTGCATTAGAAGATATAAATGCTCAACGAAATGGTGCGACACCGAACCCCGGCTACCGCGTCCGGTTGGGAATCGCACTTGCCAAAGCCGGAGACAAAGTGTCGGCCCGCCGCGAGGTCGAAGCATCGCTGCGAAATGTCGGCGAATTGAGCCGGAGAGAGGTCACCGAAGCAAAGAGCGTTTTGGCGAGCCTCTGATCCGCCCGAGAACGGGAGCAGTAGGCAGTAGGCAGAAGCAGTAAGCAGCAGTAAAAAGAAGGCAATAAGCAGTAAGCATGATGGTTATTTTATTTGAAATTTTTAATCTCGCGGCGATCGAAACGCTTCTGGTCGGGATACCCGAATCCGTCGGTTTGCTTGTCTTTGGGATCGGTTTGACGGCTGCTGCGGTGCTGATCCGACGGCTGTTGGGACGCAGAAATGTCGAAAAGACAGATAAATAAGTTAGGAAAAAGTTCACGATTACTACTGAAAAAAGGAAAGAAAGAAGATGAGCGTTGAATTCAGACAAAGAAAACCGGGTGAATTGATCGGAATAGTGAAAAGGCAAAAGTGGCTTATCCTGCTTCCCATGCTTACCATGACCGTTGCGATCGGCTATGTTGTTTATCGCCTGCCGAGCATCTACGAATCGACATCGCTGTTGACGGTCAAGCCGCCAACCATTTCGTCGAATCTCGTTCAATCGCTTTCCAGCCAAGATCTGTCACAGCGGCTTACGACGATCAATCAGGAAGTTCTGAGCCGTTCGTCGCTCGAGCCGATGGTACAGAAATATGACCTTTACAAGCAAGAGCGAAATGCCGGTATGCCGATGGAGTTGATCATCGAAAAGATGTACAAAAACATTGTCGTAAAGCTCGACGAAACCGGCAATGAAAAAGTTGCGGCCTTTCGCATAAGCTATCGGGACCGCGATCCGCAGGCGGCGAGGAATGTAACGGCGGAACTCGCGAGCAAGTACGTCAACGCGCAGGTGCAGCAGTCGACCGAAATCGCCGAATCGACAAACGAGCTGTTCGAAAAACAGCTAAACGAAAAGAAAAACGCCCTCGACGACCTCGAAAAACAGCGTCTCGATATCATGATGGCAAATGTCGCTACCTTGCCCGAATCCGAACAGGGTCTTGTCGCCCAGCTTCAGGGGCTTCGCCAGCGTGAGGATACGATCACGAAAGAAAAACAGACGCTTTACAACGAAAAGGGCCGCCAGAGCGACGCCATAAGCTCGAACAACCGACAAATGCGACTGATTGAGGATTTTGGCGAAAGGGAAACGCAGGATTCGGCGCGTGGGGCATCAATTGAGGAAACGCCGGCCTACGGCGAACTTACCAAAAAGCGTGCCGACCTGAATGCGCAGCTAGATAATTTGCTCAAGGTTTACAAGGAAAAGCATCCGGCCGTGATCGCCAAACAGAGCGAGATCGCCCGTATCAACGAGGAATTTGAAAATCTACGTAAAAACTCCGAGCGGATAGTTCAAAAAGCTACGGACAAGGGCAGACTTAAGGGTGAATTACAGAAAAAGAACATCGAACTCGAAAACCAGCGCATACAGGGTCAGATCGGCCTGATCGAGCAGCAGCTTAGTCAAAAGGATATAGAACGCGAGCAGAACTCCGGGCAGATCGCCGCACTTGAGGCAAAGATAAACACGATACCTAACGTCAAAGTCGCTCTCGAAGGCGTCAACGCGAGGTACACGTCTGCAAAAGGAACATACGACGAAATTCTAAAGAAAAAGAATGACGCCGAGACTGTTGTCGGCGTCGAGACAAATGCCCAGGGCGAGACGATCCGCGTGCAGGACCCGGCTAATGTGCCGCAATCGCCGGTTGCTCCGAAGCGGTTTTTGCTGACGCTTTTGGGCTCGGGCATCGGCCTGTTTTTCGGTCTTATTCTGGCGGCGTTCTTTGAGGTGCCACGGCTGTTCAAAATACAAAATATCGAGGACGCCAAGCATTACACGGGACTGCCGGTGCTGGCATCGGTTCCGCCGCTGCTTTCGGCCGGGGAAAAGGTGTGGATCCGCCGCTCGCATTGGCTAAAGCTAGCCGCCGGTCTGGCCGCCGCGATCGGGGTTATACCTTTGATCGTGTTAATACTGCAGGCGACGAGATTGTTTGACAAATTGGTTTCGTAGTCAGAACCGCCTGCGTGAGTGGGCGGCCTCGATACGGCCAAAGATTGTGTTTGTTTGAAAGAGGTTTTTTAGGGAGAGACGCGTTCCGCCCGCTAACGCAGGGGGTTCTGACAAGAAGGTTATGTATAAAGAATTTTTTGGTTTAGACGACATTCCATTTACGCTGACGCCTGATCCGCGGTTCATCGTATTCACGCCGAGCTATAACGAGGTTCTCGCGAGCCTTTATTACGGGCTTGAGAACGCTAAGGGACTGATCGTCCTGACTGGCGAGGTCGGCACAGGCAAGACGACGGCGCTGAGATGGATACTGCGTCGGCTCGACTCGAGCGTATTGGCGGCTTATGTTTTCAACCCGCGGTTGTCGATAGATGAGTTTTATCATCACGTCACGCAGATGCTCGGCATCAAGGACTGGACGAACAAGAGCGAGCTTCTCAACACGATGGGCAAGGTCCTCGAGGAACGCCATCGACGCGGGCTGCGAACCGTCATCATCATCGACGAGGCCCACGAGCTTTCGGATTATGTGCTCGAAGAGATAAGGCTTTTGCTCAATTTTGAATCCGACAACGCCAAGCACCTTCAGATCGTGCTGACCGGGCAGCCGGAGCTGCGCGACAAACTCAATCAGGCAAATCTGCGTCAGTTGAAGCAGCGTGTTGCCCTGCGTTGTGCGATGCATTCGTTTCCGAATGTCGAGGAAGTCGAACGATACATCACCGAGCGATTGCTGATCGCCGGCTCAGATCAGCCGAATGTTTTCACGCCGGATGCGGTCGATTTTATCTATCAATGCTCCGAAGGCATACCGCGAAATATCAACAATCTCTGCGACAACGCGATGCTGTCGGCATATTCAGCCGGTGAGCGGACGATCGGCCGACAGATCATCGAAGAGGTTGCGGATAATCTGGATATGCTGCCGCGAAACGAAGGTTTGCCGGCGACAGGTTCTGCTCAGGACGCCCCAAGCGGTAGCGTTCTGCGACCCGATGGACAGGACGAACCGTGGAGCGGCCATGCACGCCTTGAACCTAAGAAACCCGTCATGTTCACGCCGGAGACCGACGGCATACCGGAATACTCAAATGGCCACTCGAACGGCCATTACGAGCCTGGCAGCCTGGTTTTTGAGGACATTGCAGACGACGAGAGCGTTGAGAGCGTCGAAAAGGACGCGGGTTTTACAGATTTTGATGACGACGTAATGCT
>JAYVER010000402.1:0-7114 GCA_043748725.1 Chloracidobacterium sp.
TTGATCCTGCCATAGACAATGTCCGCGATGATGTCCGTTACACTGATTTGCTGCAACGCCTTCATTTAGCCGATCGATAAACACCGCCGAAACATGCGATATTTGTGCTACTCCAATCCCACAAAATCCGGAAGCGTTAGATTGCCATCGACCTGCATCGTGCGTGGCTGGAAGCGAAAGAATCGGGATGATACCCTGATCGTATATGACTGGCCGGTAGTTACGTTTTGAAACGAGAAAAATCCAAACGAGCTCGTCGTCGCCGTTCGACTGACGCCCAGCGAATCGGTAATCGACACCGTCGCATTTCGCAGACCGCGGCCGTCGGATGTCAGCACGCGACCGTCGACGGTAGCAAGTGTCAGCGTTGCTCCGGACACCTGGAATGGGAAATCTTGATGAACATCGGGCGCCGTGTCCGGTATGCCTCCATCGACTCTATTACTCCATACGCCGGTTGCTACGTTTAGTTGGCGGGCATTGTCACTCACTGCTCCGCGTGAACCCGCAATAGCTTTAGGCTCTTGGGAGTGCGTTTGTTCGTCCGTTACCAATGAATCCCAATCGAGCCAGTAGGTGCCGGCCGCGAGCGTCGTATTTATAGTAATTGTGTTCGCCCATATCTTCCGGCTAAGTCTCGGTGCAGTTCCGGGAGCCGGCACGACCGAATTTAGGATACGGTAGTATGTTGAATCAATCGAATAGGCCAACCGGTTGGTCGTCGTATCGCCAAAGATCACACTCGCGCCGGGGTCGCCCGGCCGACCGTTCCAGATTTGCAGGGTGTAACTAGTAAACGGTGACCGATTGGGCGTTGCGTCAACCTCATGGCCGAAGAAGGTTACACTGGCGAGACTGCAAGGTTGCCCAATTGTAAAGTCATCCGCCAAACGGGATAATCCCCGAACCGCGAATACGCCGGCTACGGTATTTGCCTCTGTGTTGTTGCCCGCGTCATGCTGAAGCTCACTCCAGAAAAAGCCCGCGGGAGCCGCGACGCCGCTCTCGGACAGCGATTGAGGATTGAGACCGCCATTATTAAACACGCAGGGACTCGGCGGCGGAGCGATGTAACAGACACCAGAGCGAATGGATATCGTGCTGTCGCCGGCGCTGGCGACCGCCAGGTCCTGTTTGCCGTCGTTGTTAAAATCTCCTATCACTACGCCAAACGGACTGCTGCCAACGCTGACATCCGCAGCATTACTAAAGCCGCCCGATCCATTTCCCAGACGAATAGATACGCCCGCGCTTTGGTTGGCGGTCGCAAAATCCTGATTACCGTCGTAGTTGAAATCTCCTATTGCCACATTTACCGGATTAGCACCTACGCTGAGATTGGTGGAGCCGCTAAAGCCGCCCAAACCATCACCTAAGCGAATGGACACTGTGTTGTCGCCAGCATTAGCAGATGTGAAATCCTGCTTACCGTCGTTATTAAAATCTCCTATCGTTACACCGGTCGGGCCGCTGCCAACGCTGACATTGGTGGAGCCGCTAAACCCGCCTAAGCCGTTGCCTAAGCGAATTGAGACCGTATCCGCGTTAGCATTGGCGACCGCGAGGTCCTGCTTACCATCGTTATTAAAATCTCCGACTGCGATACCCGCGGGAATACTACCAACGCTAACACTTGCGGCTGCAGTAAAGCCGCCGAGGCCGTCCCCCAGCCGAATAGAGATTGTGCTTATAAAGTCGTTAACCGCGAAATCCAACTTACCGTCGTTATTAAAATCCCCGACCGCTATGTTTTCAGGCCGATTGCCGACGCTAATCTCGGTCGTGCCGCTAAAGCCGCCCGCGCCATTCCCCAGGCGGATGGATACCGTGTTTGTATCGCGGTTGGCGGTCGCAAAATCCTGATTGCCGTCATTATTAAAATCTCCGATCGCTATGCTATAAGGATTAGAGCCTACGCTGACATTCGTGGTGCCGCTAAAATGTCCGAAACCGTCACCGAAGCGAATGGACACCGATTGGGCAAAACTGTTGGCGGTGGCAATGTCCTGGATGCCGTCGTTATTAAAATCGCCGATCGCTATGCTTCGAGGAGCAACGCCGGTGGGGATATCTGCGTTATTGGTAAATTGATTTGTGAATTGGACCGCGGCGTTGCACATCGTTCCGTTCGTCACGGTCAACGTAAACGTCCGAATGGTGGAATTGTCAACGTTATCAAAAGCCTTTATCGTAACCAGGTATGAACCCGCCGGGTGTGCGTCTGTAACGCGAACGACGCCGGTTGCCGGACTGGCGATGAAAGTGCCTTTGAAATTGGTGTTGGCCGAAACATTAATGCGTGTCACGCCGGTCGGAGCCCCAGCGGGCGTAACGGTTGTGTTCGCACCCACTGCGGCCGTTGCGTTTGGATAAGTGCCGAGCGTCGGCGTTTGTGCCGAGGTTTTTAAAATAAAAACTGTGGTGATCGCTAATAATATCCAAAATTTGCGACTATAGTTTTGCGGCCAAAAGTAATTTTTCTTATCTTTCATTGTTTATACCTTAAAGAAAGCTTTATTTTTGGCACCAGAGCCATAAATTTTGGACTGATAGCTTTTTAATACAATCTAGGACAAATTGTACTTGCAAACCGGAAATTTAGCGGTAATTTAGCGGCAATTTACCGCTACAGGACGATAATTAGAAGTGAGCCGCTAAATCACGCCGCCTTCTCGATGCCGTAGCGGGAGAGTTTTAGGTAGAGGCCGCGGCGGGTGAGGCCTAGTTCGGTTGCGACCCGCGATATGTTCCAACTGTGCTTTGCCAGCGAAGCGCGGATGAGCTGCATTTCTAATTCGGAGACGGCTCCCTCGAGGGTTCCGCCCTGCGAAATATTTGTAAACGGTGAAAAGTGGCCGTCGTAAGATGCGATCGGTTTGACGTTGGAGCCTGAACCGAAAGTCGTCAGCGGCTGGGCGCTGCGTTTTAGCTCCGGCGAAAGATGGTCGGGCGTGACGACCTCGTTATCGACGGCGCGGGCGATGACCCGCTGTATCTCATTACAGAGCTGGCGGACATTGCCCTCCCAATTGCAGACCATGAGCATATCGATGGTTTGCGGTGTAAAAGTGACGTTGTGCTTGCCGAAACGCTCGGAATAATGATTAACGTAATAATTCACGATCGGCGGTATCTCGGAGCGGCGTTCGCGCAATGGCGGCACGCGCAGGCGAATTACATTAAGGCGGTAATAAAGGTCCTCGCGAAATGTGCCGTCGGCGACCTTATCCTCAAGCGGCATATTTGTCGCCGCGATGATGCGCACATCCACTTTCAAAGGCTTCTTTTCTCCAAGCGGCTGTATCTCACCTTCCTGTAAAAACCGCAGTATCTTCGGCTGCACGTCGAGCGGCAGATCGCCGATCTCATCCAGAAACAGCGTTCCGCCATCGGCCGTACGTATCGTTCCGGGCGAATCGGCGACGGCCCCGGTAAACGCTCCCTTTTTGTAACCGAACAAATGACCTTCGGCCAATTCTTTCGGGACCGCCGTGCAGTTAAACGGGACAAATATTTTATCTTTGCGGTTTGAGATAGTATGTATCGCCCGCGAAACCAATTCTTTGCCCGTGCCGGATTCGCCCGTCACGAGCACGGTCACGTCCGACGAGCGTATCTTATAGACCTCTTCGACCAGGGCGGTCATCGCCGGTGAGGAGTGAATAAAGCCGGGCATCAGGCTATTCGATGTGTACGGGCTCAATTCGTGTTCAGTCGGCTGTGATCTGTCCTTTTGCCGGAGGGCGATGACATCCATTCCCAATTCGACCACGCGGAGCAGCGGCTGCAGCGAACTGTCGTCATTTAACGCGGCACCGGTTTGCGGATGGATTATCAACATCGCGGGTGCCGCCGCCGATCCGCGAAGATGCAAAACAGCGACGTTTTTTGTTCGCACAAATGTTTTTTCGTCGTTTTTCGTCTGAGCTTCGTGGAGCTTTGTCACAAGTTCGTTACTTTCCTGCGGCGAATATCCGTGCGTGATAAACGGGTACAATCTTTTCTGATCGTTGAACTGTGCAATGACGAATTTTTTTGCGTTGCTTTCCTGCTGAAGCACGGCTACAAGCTCGCGGAACAGCAGTTCGCGCGAAGCGGTTGCCTCGGCGAGACGCACGGTAAGCAGTTGCGAAACAACTGAGTTAGTGCGGCGCGTCCGATTCGCTGACGGTTTAGAGTTGCCAGCCGATTCGAGCCGCTTCATCTCTTTTCCGATCGCGCCGATCAATGACGGCGTGCCGAGTTTTTTGAAAATTTCCAGGGCCGATGCAAGATGACGTTCGGCGCGCGCGCCGTTGCGGGCGTCCAGATTAGCTCCGAGCAAATAATGCATCAGGCCGGCATGATAAATGTCCTCGGCCGCCTCAAATATGGTCAATCCGCGGTTAAAATGGTGAATGGCCAACTCGTCGTCACCGTCACGAAGCGCGGCGAGGCCGCGGATGCGCTGTATATTTCCGAGAACAAAGAAATCGGCCGACGGATCGCTGTCCTCGATCACACGCAGTGAATCTGCCGCTTCTTCGACATTACCTTGCTTGACATAACTTTCGGCAAGAAAAAGACCGGCCATGTTTGCGTAATGCTTGTCGCCAATCTCATGTGAAAAGTCGATCGTTTCCATTGCTTTTGCAATCGCCTTTTTGATCCGACCCTGGGCGAGATAGCAGCGGGCGAGATTTTGCATTGACTGTACTGTGTACCACTGATGTTTTCGCCGTTTGGCGGATTCGACCGCCTTTTCGAGGTATTGTTCCGCTTCTGTTAAGTTGCCGCGTAAGATATTCAACTCGCCGAGCGAATCGTAAATCCCCGCGACGTGTACATGATCTTCTTTTTCGCCGATAACCAGGGCCCGCCTGATCATCTCCTCGGCCTTGTCCCACTCGCCGATCAGTACCAAGTGAATGCCGAGATTGTTATAGGCAATTACGGTGTTGAGGGCGTGTTCGGTCTGGTCGAAAAACTCGATCGATTTTTCCAGGCAAGCGATCCCATCCTGCGGCCGCCGCAAAAACCAGTAGGCTCCGGACATATCGGTGTACAGTTTACCAAGCATGAACGGGGCGGAATTGCCGCCGATGATCTTGATCCCAAGCTCAAAATTCTCCAGCGATTTTTGACTGTTGCCTTCCTGATGATAGGTGTTTGCAATTTCGCGGTAAGCCTCTGCCATCCCGAGCCAATTTCCATTTTCGCGAAAATGTTCGAGGGCCTTTTGGGCAAAGTCTCGGCTGATCGGGTATTCGCTCAACTTGCGATAGACACGCGCCAGGGCGATGTCCACTGTGCCGGAGAGATGTCGCAGATTATTTTCCTCAGCCTTTTGCAGCGTTTCCTTGAGGAGTGTTACGGCCTTTGGCTGGTCGGTCAGATTGTTGTATGAGATCGCAAGCTGAGTGGTAACTCTTACCTGAGTCTCGACCGAAAGCTTAGACAAATTCTCCTCATCTTCAAATGGTTTTACAGCCGCGAGTGATTCTTTATAACGGCCGGTCGTTTCGAGCGTAAAGGATAAAAGCCGCTTTAAATTTGCAAAATTGTCAGGCGAATGTTTGAACTCCTCAATCGTCTTCAAAAGTATTTTTTCTGCTGCAGCCGAATGGCCTTCGCGCAGTTTTTGCCCAACGCTCGCAAATACGGCGTCAATGTTGTCGTTCGAGATGCTGCGGGCGGCGGCCTGGGCACCCGCCGTGCGCGCAAAATTCGGGTCCGACAAACCTGTATTTGAGTTATTATCTTTCTTCATTATTTGGTAGCAAACAAAACGATCAATGCCCGCCGGATTTCAAATCCCGGCTTGCCTAATTTGTCGAATTGAATACTAAGTAATCAGCGCAAGTGAAATTTAACAGAAAACGGGGCTCACGTCTATATATTTCTTTAAACTACGCGCCCGACCTGTAATTGGCCTGCAAACGCCGGACGCAGGAAAGACATCAAAACACCGGCGCTTGAGCTAGCGCGAAGTTTGCGGATGATGTAACATTTGCAAAACCCCTGTCAGCGTATTTTGTAAAGCGGATTTTTGGGTGTAACGACCGTGGTAATGGAAAACGAACAGATTTTAGATCGGAAGCCGGTCTTCTCGAACGCGGGCGGGCGTCGCGGCCAGTATTTTTCGTACGTGAGCATTCTGCTCGCGACGGTTGTCACGATAATGCTAACGTTTTTTGTGGTCAGCGTGCTTATCAATCCGTTTCTGCCATTGATCCGTCTTAAACCAGTTGCGACGCTGCCGCAGCAATCCGATCTGCAATCTCATGTGCCCGAACTTCCTCCGTTATCCAAACGCGAAGTCGTCGCAAAGCAGACCGGCGATCGAGCAAAGATCGAAAAGAAAAAACGAGACGATGCAAATCTTCAGAGAGCTGTCGCAAGTGAGTCTCTCCGGGCAGCCGGAAAAGCGCCCATTACCCAGGCCACAAATAACGGCAAGCAGCTTGCCATCGGCTTTTACGTAAACTGGGACGATTCGAGTCTGGCGTCGTTGAAGCAAAATATTAACGCCCTTGATTGGGTTGTACCGGAATGGATCAGGCTTTCCGGTGACGACAAGGATCCGCTTGTGCTTGATATCGACTTCAAAGGACTTGAACTTATGCGGACAAAGCCGGAGATGCCCATAGTCCCGCTGCTGCAAAACTACAGATCGGAGCAGTGGAACTCGGATATCCTGGTGCGTTCGGTCTCGACCGAAGACGAACGGCGACGTCTCATTGCATCATTGCTCGCGACGATAGATAAATATAATTTCGGCGGTATAACGATCGATATCGAAGAGGTTCCGCCCGAGGCGCAGACTAACCTTTTTACATTTATGAGAGAGCTTCGGGCCGAATTTCAAACTCGCGGTTTGATCCTCGCTCAAGCTGTACCGTTTGATAATCCGGACTGGAATTACAAAGCCTACGCCAGCGTCACCGACTATCTTATGCTGATGGCCTATGACCAGCACTGGTCGACAGGCGAGGCCGGGCCAATTGCGGGACAGGACTGGTACGATGCGATCCTGAAAAAGCGGATGGCCGAGCTCTCGCCGGCCCAGACGATAGTATGCTTTGGCAACTATGGATATAACTGGGCCAACGATAAACGAGAGGCCGAGACCGTG
>JAYVER010000403.1:0-18468 GCA_043748725.1 Chloracidobacterium sp.
GTCACCTTTGGCGACAACCCGACCGGAACCGATGTTAATGACATTAGTGGAACCACGGTGCCATTCAGCACCATCAACGGTGTTGTATCGATCCTGGGAACGACGGCGGCCCCTGTTTCGATCAGCGGGCGCGTTACCACTCCGAGTGGTACTGGTCTGCGTAACGCCACGGTGGTCTTAACAGATGCTCAGGGCGAACGGCTAACGACAACGACGAATTCATTTGGTCTCTACTCATTTGAAAATGTCCCGTCCGGAGCCAGCTACGTCCTTGGCGTCTCGTCAAGACAGTACCGGTTCCAGTCGCGTGTCATACAGGCGGTTGACAACCTCGAAAATGTTGACTTTACCGGATTGGAATAAAACCGGGGTCTCATCTACTAACCCTAAAAAGGCGGTCTTCGGACCGCCTTTTTTTGTCAGAACCGGGAGCGGTAGCGACCGGGTTCTTTCTGTTCGCGTAATACCCAGTCGCTACCGCACCCGGTTCTGACAAGACGACTTCGAGCTAAGTCATAATAAATAAATAGATTTACGTCCCCGATTTGTTGTATAATTTAGAAGAAGTTCCGCCAATTTGTACCGAATCGGTACTAATAACGGAATTTTGGCCACGCTTAGATTTATTTCCTAACCCGTTAACAGAAATAGTGAAAAATCGGCCTTATTGCGACTTTTTAAGGTTGGATTTTCTTGTCCGGGACACGTTTCGGGCTGCATCCGCCTACAATATTCATGTACGGCATTTTTTGTTAAAGCTAAACCTTTGAACAAGCAGGGTAAAACACAACAAACGCTCAAGCAGCAAAGCGCTTGGTTGCTGGCCGCTAAGGTCATCGGCTTTGCGTTCAGCTTTGTGCTGCCGCTGTTGGTCGTCCGCTATTTGACACAGGGCGAGGTCGGGCATTACCGCGAGGCGTTTCAGGTGATAATGAACGCCGTCGTCATCCTGCCGCTCGGTTTCTCGATGAGCGCGTATTATTTTCTCGCCCGCGAATCGGAAGGCCGCCGAGGGGCCGCGATACTCAATATTCTGCTCTTTAACTTCGTCGTTGGCGGGTGCGCATGTCTGTTTTTATATCTTTTCCCGCAATCTATAGGCAATGTTTTTCAGAGCGAAGAGCTGACACATCTCGCGCCAAAGATCGGCATTGTCATCTGGATATGGATATTTTCAACGTTTCTCGAAACAGTCGCGATCGCCAATCAGGAAGTGCGTGTTGCGACCGCTTTTATCATCCTTGCCCAATTCAGCAAGGCCGTGTTGATGGGCGGAGCCGTTATCGCGTTCGCAACTGTCGAGGCGTTTATTTACGCGGCGATGATCCAGGGCGTGATCCAGACGTTTATTTTGCTCAATTATTTGAGGTCGCGTTTCCCGGGATTTTGGCGCGAATTCGATCTGCGTTTTTTTCGTGACCAGATGGTGTATGCGATACCGTTTGGCCTCGCCGGCATTTTGTGGATCGCACAGACCGATATCCATAATTACTTTGTCGGTTACAAATTTTCGTCCGCCGATTTTGCGATCTATGCCTACGGATGCTTTGAAGTGCCGTTGATCGGGATGCTTTCGGAATCGGTGACGTCGGTGCTCATTCCGCGAATGAACGCGCTCCACCTTACCTGCGACCGCAGCGAAATGACCCGCCTGACGGCACGCGCGATGCAGAAACTCGCGTTCTTTTATTTTCCGATCTACGTGTTTTTGCTGATAACTGCACACACGTTCATAATCACGCTGTTCACGCAAAAATATGAAGCAAGCGCGTCGGTTTTTGTCATAAATATCACGCTGCTGCCGTTCAGCATTTTGATCACCGACCCGATCGTGAGGTCATACAAAGAGTTGGGACGACTCTTCCTGTTAACGCGGATTTTTGTGCTCACCTCGCTCGTCGCGGTTCTCTATTATGGCCTCGGCTCTTTTGGCTTGACGGGAATGATCACGACGGCGGTCGGCGCTGTCGTGCTGGAAAAGTGCATTGCCGAGACTATCGTTATTCGTAAGCTCGACCTCGGGTGGCAGCATCTGCCACTGCTGAACAACATTTTGAAAACCGCCGTTATAAGCTCTTTGGCGGGTGCCGTGACGTATTTTGTTTACGCAAATGCCCACGAATATCTGCTTAACTTCGGCGAGCATTTAGCCGGGCAGGTGTTTTCGACAACTAAGCTAAGCACGTTGAATTTTGTCGGCGGCAGCTTTGTATTGTTAGTCTCCGCTCTGGTTTTTGCTCCGATATATCTGCTCGCGGCCAATTTCTGGGGCGTGATCGAAACGGAAGAAAAAAATGCAGTCAGGAATTTTATAAAGAGATTTATGCCGCGACGCGGTGAGACGCAAGTCGCAGAGACCAGGGGTTAATATGTGCGGAATTGCCGGATTCATTTCAACGACAGACGATCGCCGCGAAGAGCGGGCGGCGAAGCTCGACGCGATGTGCCGTGTCATAACTCATCGCGGGCCTGACGAGCAGGGAACCGCCATTTCGGGCCGGGCGGCGATGGGAATGCGACGTTTGTCGATCATTGATCTTGCGACCGGTCAGCAGCCAATCTACAACGCGGACGATACGAAACTGATTGTTTTTAATGGCGAAATATACAATTACCGCGAGCTGAAAAAAGATCTCGAATCGCGCGGACACCGTTTTCGCACCAATTCCGACACCGAAACAATTATTCATGCTTATGACGAATATGGAGAGGATTGCGTACAGCTTCTTCGCGGCATGTTTGCATTTGCGATATGGGACAGCCGTGGGCAGAGCTTGTTTCTGGCGAGAGACCGTGTTGGTAAGAAGCCGCTGTTTTACACGGTGACAGCTTCCGGGGAATTCGTCTTCGGTTCGGAGATGAAGGTGCTGCTGGCTCACGGCGGCATCCCGCGCGAGATCGATCACGGAGCGCTCGATGCCTATTTGACCTTCGGTTACGTGCCCGAAGAATTGTGCATTTTTAAGGGTGTTCATAAACTCGAACCGGGACATTTTCTGATTTACAAAAATGGCGAGATTCGTACCGAGAAATATTGGGATTTCGATTATTCTCAGCCGACGCTTCACGAGCCCGAAGATGAGATCGCCGTTGATCTGCTCGAAAAACTCCGTGAGGCTGTCGAAGTCCGCCTTATCTCCGAAGTGCCGCTGGGAGCTTTCCTTTCGGGCGGCGTCGATTCTTCAGCCATCGTCGGGCTGATGTCGCAGATAATGGATCAGCCGGTCAAGACATTTTCGATCGGCTTTAATGAGGACAGTTTTAACGAGCTGAAATATGCGCGGGTCGCGGCGGAGCATTTTCAGACCGATCACCACGAATTTATCGTCACACCGGATATTGTCGATGTTGTCGATGACCTCGTCTGGCATTTTGACGAGCCTTTTGCGGATTCGTCCGCCTTGCCGACCTACATGGTTTCAAAACTCGCACGCGAGCACGTCACCGTGATCCTGTCGGGCGACGGCGGCGACGAACTTTTTGCGGGTTATACTCGCTATGTGATTGAACGCAAACGCAGCGGACTCGATCGCCTGCCGCTCGGCGTTCGCAAAAATCTCATCCGGCCATTGAGTGAGGCTCTGCCGCATAGCACGCCGGGAAAAAATTACCTTTTTAATATTTCGCTCGACGCCGCGGGTCGATATATCGACAGCATTTCGCACTTTAATGGACCGCGAAAGCGCAAGCTTTATTCCGAAGGGGCCAGGAACAAGATGAATGGCAGCTTCGCTCTCGGCGAAAACCTGTACCGGCGGATCGCGGCCAGTGCAGCCAGCGACGATCAGATCGACAATCTGCTGTATCTAGACAGCAAAACTTATTTGCCCGGCGATATTTTGACCAAGGTTGATCGAATGAGCATGGCGTCGTCGCTTGAAGCACGTTCGCCCCTGCTCGATCATAAGCTGATCGAATATGTGACACGAATACCTTCGCATCTCAAGCTAAAAGGTAATGAGACCAAGTATATTTTCAAAAAAGCGCTCGAAGGCTTTGTGCCGCATGAAATACTCCACCGTGAAAAGCAGGGCTTTGGCGTGCCGATAAATGAATGGATAAATTTGCAATTGAAAGAGCGGATCCGTGCCGATCTGTCGGATCGGCGGACGCTGGAACGTGGGTATTTTGACGCAAAATATATCGATCTTTTGCTCGATGAACACGCCCGAGGTCGCCGCGATCATTCGTATCCATTATGGACGCTTTGGATGCTGGAATTATGGCACCGAAAATATATCGACGCCGCCACGGCAGGTTGATCCGATGGTGTGGCTATAGATATAAGTATTGATATTATGGCAGTTGTGCCGATGACTAAACCGCTCGAAAAACTGAAAAGGATCCGCAGTTGGGACGAGATACGTACCCGCGGCGGACAGGCTTTTTCTGTTTATCGCGAACAGAAACGCGCTCCTCAGGTGCCGACCGATGAGGAGTTTGTCGGCCTTATCGACGCCGCACAATTTGGCCGCGATCCGATCATTGCTGAGAGTCTCTGGCAGAAATTTTATCAGAATGGCGACGTATGTTTTTTCTCGTCATTCAAACGGCGAGAGGAATCGGCGGCGGTGTTTACTGCGACTTTTGGTGCTTTGGCCGGCGATAAATTCATTGATGCGGCCGAGGAGATTCTGGAAGGCCGGATCGATCTGCTCGGTCTCAAAAATCTCTATGTCGGAGCTGAGATCGACTGGCACCGCGAACCGGTTTCGTCAAAGCGTTCGCCGATGAAACATTGGAAAGAGTTCGACGATCTAGAAGCCGCAGAAACCGGCAACAAAAAGATTGTTTGGGAACTCAACCGTCATCAACATTTTTTCACGCTCGGCGTGGCTTTTTGGCTGACCGGTGACGAACGGTTTGCCGAGGCCTTTGTACGGCAGCTTGATTCGTGGATGGAGCAAAATCCACCGGGGATCGGCGTTAATTGGTCAAGCAGTCTTGAAGTTTCGTTTCGTGTGATCTCGTGGATATGGGCATTTCACTTCTTTAGGAACTCCGACCATTTGACGCTCAAAATTTTCAAGAAAGCACTGAAATATTTATATCTCCATGCCTGCCATATCGAGCAGTATCTTTCAAAATACTACAGCCCAAACACGCATCTCACCGGCGAAGGCCTCGGTCTCTATTACTTGGGAACTCAGTTGCCTTTCTTTGATCGGGCGAAAAGGTGGCGAAAGCTTGGCGAAGAAATTCTCTTTTCGGAAGTTACCAAACAGATAATGCCGGACGGCGTATATTTTGAGCAGAGTACGTGGTATCAGCGTTACACGGTGGATATTTACACCCATTTTGTAACCTTACGTTCATTGAATCCCGATAGCGGTTTTGATCTGCGTGGGATCGAGCTTGAGGAACGGCTGCAAGCGGCATTCGACCATTTGATGCATGTCACGATGCCAGATGGCCGCACGCCGCTGATCGGCGACGACGACGGCGGCCGGATGCTTCCGCTTACAAATGCAGAACCGGATGATTTTCGCGGGTCACTGGAGGTAAGCTCGGTCATTTTTAATCGCGGCGACCACAAATTTATAAGCCTACGCCCAAGCGAAGAGGTTTTTTGGCTATTGGGTACGGATGGAGTCAATTCATTCAAAACGCGGGAAGCAACCGAGCCTGCCGCAACGTCGAAAGGCTTTGCTGACGGTGGATACTTTGTCATGCGCGACGGCTTCAACGACACGGATAATGTACTGATCGTCGATTGCGGTGAGGTTGGATCACTCGCCGGCGGCCACGGCCACGCCGACGCGCTGTCGATCGAAGTTGCGTTGCATGGGCGTACGCTGCTCGTCGATTCCGGGACTTACACGTATCACGAATCGCGGGAGCTTCGCGACTATTTCAGATCGAGCATGGCTCACAATACTTTGGTCGTTGACAACGCCTCGTCGTCCGAACCCGGCAATACATTCAACTGGAAAACCCAAGCGAAAACACAGGTAAAGACGTGGATACAGGAAGATCGATTCGATCTTTTTGAAGGCAGTCACAATGGTTATGAGCGTCTGCAGGCTGCGGCAACACATACGCGTAGTATTCTTTTCTTAAAGAACGATTACTGGATAATGCGCGACGTCGTCGAGACGTGCGGGCGGCACGAATATTCGCTAAATTTTCATTATGCCCATGATATAAAACCCGGAGCGAGCGAAAACGGCAAATGGGTCGGCGATGAAAACCACCGCATTTTCACCTTCGGCGACAACGGCTCGTGGCAGCAGAAAGAGAGCTGGATATCGACCAATCATGGAAACAAGATCAACGCTCCGTTCATCCGATTTGTGTCACACGGCGAAGGAACACAGGAGTTTTTCACGCTGATCCTGCCGGTCGACCACGGTGTCCGGCCGCCCGAGGTTTCCGAGGTTCCGTCCCGAATCGGACGGGCGTTCGTCATAAAATACAGCGGTTATACCGATCTGTTTGTTTTTAACGACGAACCGGGCAAATTGATCGAGACCGCTGTTTTTGATACTAATTTCAGATATTCGTGGGCGAGATTAAGCGACGGCGAAACGCTGCCGGACGAGTTTGTTTTGATCGATGGCGATCGGCTGCAAATAGTCGGAAATGATGTTTTAGACGAATCTGCCGGCAATTATGCAGCGATCCGCCGACTGGGCAACGACCTCTACATTAAGACCGAAAACGGCCGTTCGAAAAAGACACTTTAACAAGCCATCTGCCCACCGAATCAGGTGAAAAAACGCATACTACAATTTATCGGCAGCTTTCACCGCGGCGGTTCCGAAAGTCAGGCCGTCGCACTCACAAGACTGTTGAAAAATGACGGATCGCACGAAGTGTTTGCCGCCACGCTTAGCAATAACGGCGTTTTGCGGGATGAGATCGAGAGTTTCGGTCTGCCCGAAATACCGGAATTTCCATTGACGTCTTTTTACAATGCGAATTTTGTCAGGCAGGTTCGGCGATGTGCCGCATATTTGCGCGATAACAAGATCGATCTCGTCCACACACACGATTTTTATACAAATGTTTTCGGCATGGCGGCGGCCACGCTTGCGGGTGTTAAGGTTCGAATTGCATCCAAACGTGAGACAGGCGGCATGAGGTCCGGCGCACAGGAATTTGTCGAAAAGCTGGCGTTTGGCCGGGCCGACGCGATCGTTGCCAATTCGGCGGCGGTTCGCGAACATCTTATCGAACGTCATGTGCCGACCGAAAAGATTCGCGTGATTTACAATGGCCTCGACCTTGGCCGTTTCGATGGTTCAGAAATTGACCGGACGGTAACTCGTGGGCATTTCGGATTACCGGCAGATGAAAATATCCGATTTGTTACGATAGTTGCTAATCTTCGTCATGCGGTCAAAAATATTCCGACGTTCCTTAGCGTCGCAAAACGCGTGAATGAAAGTATGCCGAACACGCACTTTGTCATCGCCGGTGAAGGAGAACTTACGCCTGAACTAAAAGTTGCGGCTGGCAATCTCGGCGTCGGCGAAAACATACATTTCATCGGCCGGTGCGATGAGGTGCCGGCGTTGCTTGCTGCGTCCTATGCCTGCGTGCTGACATCGACCGCCGAGGGTTTTTCCAATTCGATCCTCGAATATATGGCCGCCGGTAAGCCGGTCGTTGCAACCAATGTCGGCGGTGCAGCCGAAGCGATTGTCGAGGGCGAAACCGGCTATTTGGTCGCCACAGACGACGACGCGGCGATGGCCGGGCACCTGATCGAATTGCTCAATGACGAAGAAAAAGCCGCAAATTTCGGGTCGAAAGGTAGAAAAATTATCGAAGAAAAATTTTCTACTGAAAGCCAATTGAAAAAAACTTTGGAACTTTACGGCTTCTGAGTGTTTGTAGATAGTTCGATATGAAATTGATTTTGTTGACAATCAGACAATTCTCGTGAAATCATAAATATGCAAGTGCAGTTCGCACACCCGCCCTTACTTCCGATTTATCAAAACAACTCTATGAAGCAGGTTATTCGCAAAGGCTTAAAAGAAATTATTGTGGACGAAGTTGCCGACCCGATGGTCACGGCAAATCACGTTCTTGTGCGGCCTTTTTATTCGCTTATCAGTCCGGGAACGGAAACCGCCGATATTCACACGGACACTATCATTAAGGAAGTTGCCGACAATCCGTCGCACCTGAAAACAGTCTGGAATGTGATGATGAAAACCGATCCGGTCAGCACCTTTCACGAGGTGCGGGCAAAATTTAAGGATTACGCAGTTTTGGGGTATTCAGGCGCCGGAATCGTTATCGAAAAGGACGCGCGGGTCACGGATCTGCACATCGGCCAACATGTCGCTTACGGCGGCGAAGGCACAGGGCATGGCGAGACTATCAATGTTGGGCGCAATCTGATCGCCCGCGTGCCGGATGCGGTTTCGTTTCAGGAGGCTTGTTTTACGACGCTCGGCGCGATTGCGATGAACTCGGTTAGGTTATCGAAAATTAATATCGGTGAGACGGTTGCGGTCATTGGCCTCGGTCTGGTCGGTCAGCTTGTCGCACAATTGGTCCGATGTCAGGGCGGCGTGGTCATCGCGATCGATCTGGACACAAATCGGGTTAAATTAGCAAAAGAAACGGGTGCGGATTATGGTTTGATCGCGGCGGACACGACCGTTGAAGAGGTCAAGGCTTTGACCGGCGGGCGTGGCGCGGATTGCGTCATTGTGGCCGCAGCTTCCGCCTCGCCAAAACCGCTTCAGCAAGGTGTTTCGATGTGTGCCGACCGGGGTCGGGTCGTGATGGTCGGGGCGTGTCCGATTGAGATTCCGCGGGCCGAAATGTATGTCAAAGAGTTAAGTTTTATGGTTTCACGTGCCTACGGGCCGGGAAGCTATGATCCGACGTACGAAAAGCAAGGCGTCGATTATCCGATTAGCTATGTTCGCTGGACGGAAAATCGCAATATGGAGGAATTTTTGCGCCTTATGGCGACCGGAAAGGTAAGCGTCAAACCCCTGATCTCGCACGAATTTGCACTTGCGGACGCTCCAAAGGCTTATGATGCGATCATGAACGGCAACGGCACCGCGAGCCTCGCCGTTGTTTTGAAATATCCGGTTAATGAAGCCGAAAACGCTATCAAGTCTTTCAAACCGACACGCAAGATCGTCGTCAATTCCGAGCCTATCAGCAAAAATAAGATAAAATTCGCGATTGTTGGCGCCGGAAATCTGGCCAAATGGGCGCATCTGCCGGCAATCAATAAAATCAGCGGTGCGAGCCTGCACGCCGTATATTCAAATCGCGGAGCACAAGGCAAGTCTTACGCGATGCGCTTTGGTGCAAAATACAGCACATCCGATTACGAGGAGATCTTAACTGACGCGGATATAGACGCGATCTTGATCTCGAGCCGTCATAAGGAACATGCCGGGCAAGCGATTGACGCGCTGAACGCGGGCAAACATGTATTTATAGAAAAGCCGATGGCGGTGACTATAGAGGAATGCCGACAGATTTACAAAGCCGTACAGTCGAGCGGAAAGCGTTTGATGGTCGGTTTTAACCGCCGTTTTGCTCCGTTTTACGTTGAGATGAAAAATAATCTCAAGGGACGCACCAGCCCGATGGTTGTGTCGTGTCGGATGAATTCGCCGGGCATCGAAAACTGCTGGGCAGCGGAAAAACTCCAAGGCGGCGTGATTTTGGGCGAAGGATGTCATTTCGTCGATCTGATGTATTGGCTGACGGAAAGTGAGCCGGTTTCGGTGTCGGCGTATGGTTTCGGCGAACATAATGTCTCTGCGACACTCAAATTTGCAGACGGGTCTATAGGCAATTTTATCTATACAGTCGTCGGCAGCGAGACATCTGGGGGCGAAATGGTCGAGGTTTTTGCACCCGGCGTGAGCGTGGCAACCGAGGATTTTAAACGCATCAGCGTCAAGAAAAAGAAACGCGATGCTCGAAGCAAGTTTTTTGCGGCAAAAGGCTATATGGAACAACTTGAATCTTTTGTCCAAAGTCTAAAAAACGGAACCGAAACCGACCTCACCGCGATTGACGGCGCTCGAGCAACTCTAGGCTGTCTGCTGATGCTGGAATCGGTTAGAACGGGATCGGAACACGAATTTAATCTGGACGGAATTTTAGGTTAGCTGATGCGCGTTCTACAACTCGGACCATATCCGCCGCCGGAAGGGGGAATAAGTCGCAATATACTTGCGATACGGGCCGAATTGATAGCAAGAGGCGATGAAGCACCTATTATCGTCACATCACGCAGCTCGCGCATCACGCCGGAACCTGACGTTTTTCACCCAAGTTCGCCATTCGCTCTCATCCGACATTTACTATCCGAAAAGCGCGATGTAACACATGTGCACATCGGCGGGGATATAACCATGCGCTTGCTTGGACTCGCTTTCGTCTGTGCGCTGCTCGCGCGCGGCAAGAGTGTGCTTTCGTTTCATTCCGGCGGATATCCGCAAACGGCAAAAGGCAAAGCGGCGTCAAAATGGTCTATACGGGGTATCATTTTTAGGATGTTCGACCGGATTATCGTCGTCAATACGCAGCTCAAAGGTGTATTTCTCAAATACGGCGTTGGGCTGGAAATGGTCTCGGTGATCTATCCATTCGTCAATCAAGTACCGGACGAAAATACTGAGATTCCATCTGATATTGCCGTCTTTGCCGCGACTCATAAACCGTTTCTCCTGACCGTCGGGCTGCTCGAACCCGAATACGACCTGGCCATGCAGATCGAAGCTCTGGATACGATACTCAAACATTTTCCCGATGCCGGGCTAATGATTGTCGGCTCAGGCTCGCTTGAAAGTGGTTTACGAGATTTGATTGAGTCAAAGAAATATCGGGCCAGCATTTTTCTCGCAGGCGACGTGCCGCATCCTGTAACGCTTCACATGATTGACCGAGCCGATATTCTGCTCCGCACCACCCGTTTCGACGGCGATGCCATTTCCGTCCGCGAGGCTCTGTTTTTGGGTACGCTTGTTATCGCAACCGACAACGGGATGCGGCCGGAGGGCATTCATTTGATTGGAGTAGGTGACAAAGACGGGCTGGCTCAAAAGGTCAGCGTGATCGCGACGGCGGAAAAACAGCAACGAATCGAGAGGAGATCTGATACTTCAAATATTACCAATATTGTTAGGCTCTATGAAGAACTGACCTGACCAAGATTGGCGGTATTGAAGAACCCTGTCGCTACCGCTACCGGTTCTGGCCCGAAGAATTCGTTGCCGATATGTCACTGCCTTTGCCCTTATATTTACTACCTGGACCGAGTCGATAATTATTCCCCACAGGATTAACAAAACCAACATCTTTAACATCACCGATGATAGTGTTGCCCGGAGGAAACGCATAGTCCGATGCGGGAACATGATTCAGGTTGACGAAGACGTTGTTTTGAAACATCGCCCGCGCCTGTGGCGATTTCAGATCGCCGAGGTCGTGAATGCCATATTCGCCGTGGCCGGTGATGTTGTCGCGAAAGATAAAGTTTTTTGGCTGGCCGTTATGAAATGTCGCGATGTTGCCTAGATTGAGCGAGGTGTTGTTGGCAATCGTGATATTTTCGCCATCGCCAACCTGGATAAAATAGCCCGAGCCTTCATAGCCATGACTGCCTATATTTAGAAATAGATTGTTCGTGATGGTCAAACGCTTCATAGTTTGGCTTGGAAAAATATCATCTCTCCCCAAAATATTGATGCCTGCGCCCGAACCGTTGATGATGTTGTCTTTTATCACAACATCTTCGAGAGTGCTGAATTCCGCCTTTCCGCCGTCATTTCTCACCGTGATCCTAAAGGCCGACCCGACCCAATTATTTTCAAGATAATTGCCGGTGAACTGCACACGCTTAGCGTCTTTCAGCTCAAATAGGGTCTTCATTGTCGCCTTACCAATCCAAGCGGCCGGCTTGCTAAGGTGATTGCCGCGAATGTCGATGTCCGCCGGGATCAGATCGGCCGATGCTGGATCGGAGCCGCCGAACATAATATTTTCGGCGCCGCCCTCGATGTAATTATTGATAATTTTGACGTTGCGCGTGCCGGTCCAGCCGCAGATGCCTTGTGCTTCCTCGCTCGGAAAACCGAAGCCTTCGATATAGCTGTTCTTGATCGTCGTCGCCGCGCTGTTGAGAGCGATGCCTCGGCGGACAGCCCCCGTTTTGAATGGGTGCAAATAACAGCGGTCGATCTCGAGGTCGTGCGGCAGATTGCCCGCCGTTTCGCCGTTGCCGAAAAGTACCAGATTATATACGTAATCCGCGTTATTTACGGTGAACTCGATACCGACAAAACGGTAATGATTAGCACCGCTGGAAGCCGAGACGGCCGGTTTGCCGCCGCCGCGCGATACGATCCTGGCCATTAATGACGAGTTGTCGGGGCCGACACGTTTGTCTGACGCAAGGTTTGCGGCCGCTGACGACTGTATAGTAACGAAATCGGTCAGCGGTTTATTTGGGAGCTTGATCTCGCCAAAATAAACGGCGCCGGCCTGAAGCTCGACTATATCACCGCCGCTCGTTTGCTCAATTGCCGCCTGGACGTTGCCGCCCGGCGGCACTTTGATTACCCGCTTCGCACCGTTCTGTATGATCTCAAAACGCGGAGTAAAGATGCCGATCTTGCCCGAATACGCGTCAAAGCCGAGCGTCGCTGCGACGGTCACCACAAGTAAAGTTCCGCCAACAAACATCCATACGAACACGCCAATCCGGCGCCGCGGCACTATTGTTTTGGCCCTTACATTTAATATATTTTCTGCCATGCTATAAGTTTCAACCATATCAATCAGGTCTAATAAAGTCCGAAAACAGCCGGGAATCCATATTGATTGGTTAAGAGTGAGCGATTTATCGCGTTCTTTTGTTTACCGTTCCGAGTGAGCGTCTTATCAACCAAGTTGATAGTGTCCGATTTCCCATGACGGGATTAAAATGCAACCAAATAATGCGATAAATCGCGCACTCTGAACTCCTACAGATTTGGGATAAAAAAAATCTAGCCTTACCGCATCAAAAAAGCTACAATTTATTTAGCCTTACGGGCCTCGCAAAAAATCTGCAAAAACGCTTTCTTTCTCTCTTTTTAATTACAATATGTGCGGTATTAATGGGATAGCATATTCCCCACGCTCCGGCAAACAAGTTGATGAGGCAAAGCTGGTCGCGATGCGCGATATTTTGCTTCATCGCGGGCCGGATGACAGCGGCATTTTTGTCGACGGCAACATCGGCCTCGGCCATCGCCGACTGAGCATTGTCGATGTTGCCCACGGCGCCCAGCCAATGTTCAACGGCGACCGAACGTGCGCGATCGTTTACAACGGCGAGGTTTACAATCATGCCGATTATCGCGAGGAGCTTGAATCATGCGGCTATGAATTTCAAAACCGCAGCGACACCGAAACGATCCTGCATCTTTACGAAGAACATGGCCGCGATTGTGTCGAATACCTTCGCGGAATGTTCGCGTTTGCAATTTGGGATAAAACCAAACGCGAGCTTTTTATCGCCCGGGACCGTTTTGGCGTCAAGCCGCTGTATTACGTGTCTAAGGACGACGGTAGCCTGTATTTTGCGTCCGAGATCAAATCGCTCCTTGCCGCCGGTGCCGTTAAACCCGAGATAAATTTCAACGCGCTGCCTGATCAGCTTGCCAATCACGGCACGTCCGCAGCGGAGACGTTGTTTCTCGGCGTCAAGCGCCTCCAGCCCGGACACACGCTGGTTTGGAAAGACGGCCGCATCGATATTCGCGAATTCTGGGACCTGAGTTTCGAGCCAAAACACGAAACCCGCTCAGATGCCGAATATATCGAGGAATGGCATGACCTTTTTCGTGAATCGGTTGAACTGCGGCTGATGGCCGATGTGCCGTTGGGAATGTTTTTGTCGGGCGGAATCGATTCGTCGGCGATCGCGGCCATGATGTCCACGATGGTCAGGGAACCGATCAAAACATTTTCAGTCGGATTTCGCGAACGCGAGGCTAACGAGCTCGAATATGCACGACTCGTCGCTAAAAAATTCGGCACCGATCATCACGAGATCACGATCACGCCGGAGCAGTTTTTCGAGGCTTTGCCAAAGCTCGTTTGGCAGGAGGACGAGCCAATCGGGTTTATTGCGTCCGTGCCGCTTTACTTTGTTTCTAAGTTGGCCCAGGAACACGTCAAAGTAGTGCTTACCGGCGAGGGAGCCGACGAGACACTCGCTGGCTACGGCCGTTATTCAAAAGCTCTCAAGCTGCTCACGTACGGCGAAAAGTACGAATTTATGACCCCGAATTTTGTCCGGGAGATGGTCAAATCCGGTGTTGCTACATTAGGCGGAAAGCTCGATCGGACATTCTTGACCCGTGAAGCCGATATCGAAAATCTTTTCTTTGACAATTTCGGCGTTTTCCCAAAAGCGATGCAGGCGAAGATTTTTACCCGCGAAACACGCGAAAAAATTGCCGACCTGAATCCGTACACTGAACAGAACTCATTAATCGAGCGGAGCGACGCACACGATGTTCTTGATAAGCTGCTCTATGCCGACACAAAAACGTACCTTCACGAGCTGCTCATGAAACAGGACCAGATGTCGATGGCCGCGTCGATAGAAAGCCGCGTACCCTTTCTCGATCACAAACTAGTCGAATTTACGGCCCGGATGCCGCGCGAGATGAAACTGCGGGGTGGCATGACTAAATGGGTACTCCGCGAAGCAATGAAGGGGATTTTGCCCGCCGAGATTCTCAATCGTCCAAAAATGGGCTTTCCGGTGCCGGTTGGAAATTGGTTCAGACACGAGTTCAAACACATTGTTGATGATTATGTTCTGAGCGAGCGAAGTCTTTCGCGCGGGATTTTCGATGCGAAGTTTGTGCGTGAACTCGTCAAACGGCACAACGCGGGCGAGAATCACGACGAGCGATTGTGGTCGCTGGTCAATTTTGAGATCTGGCAGCGCCAAATTTTTGACGGCGATATTAACCAATGAAAATTGAATACGTTTGTCACGCCTGCATGGTGATCGAAACCGAAGACATGCGGATCGCGACCGATCCGTGGTTTGCGGGCGCGGCTAATTGCGGGCAATGGCACGTTTTCCCGAAACCTGTAAATTCGGAACAGCTGGACGACATTGACGCGATCCTTATTTCGCACGGGCACGAAGACCATCTCCACGAAGAAACGCTGCGCTCCCTGCCGAAAACGGCTCGGGTCCTTTATCCATACAGCTTTTTTGGCGGGGCAAAGGAGTATATCGAAAGCATCGGTTTTGAGAATGTTACGGAAGCCGTAACTTGTAAAAAATACAAGATTTCCGATCGTACGGACGTTACTTTTGTCATTAATTCGCACGACAGCATGATGGTTATCGAGAGCGGCGGCGAAATCCTCCTCAACATCAACGACGCTCTGCATTCTTCACCGGAAAAGGTCATCGATTTTTATTTGAAGGCCATCAATGAACGGTGGCCAAAGATCGATTATGTTTTCTGCGGTTTCGGCGGGGCGAGCTACTTTCCGAACACGATGCACATTGCCGGTAAGAATGATGTTGAAATTGGACTGGCGAGAGAGCAGCTTTTCGCGCATAATTTTTGCCGTATTGTGAAAGGATTGCGTCCGAAAGTTGCCGTGCCGTTTGCGGCTGATTTCGCCCTTTTGGATGAAAACCAGAGATGGATCAACGACGTGCGTTTTCCGCGTTCGCAAATGGCCGATTATTATCAAAAGTATTTCGGGGACAACGATTATCAGCCGAAAATTTATGCGATGTATTCGGGCGACCGTTTGGAAAACGGAGATCTTAAACAGTTTTCGCCATATCATAAAGAGATGAAAAACGGCGGACTCGAACATCTAATTGATAAACAATACGCCGCTGAGATCGAGCTAAAGAGCCAACGAACAATTATTGCCGAAGCGGACGCCGAAAAGCTGGCCGGTGAAATTTTACGCAATGTCGAAAAGCGGATGACGCTATACAAATATAAAGAGCTTAAAGGCCTGAAGTTTTGTCTGCAAATTACAGACGTTGCCGCAAATAACTGTTTTCACGTTGCTTTTGAGGAGGAAAAACCAAAGGTTTGGCGTAATTCCTTGCCTGAAAACGATTGTCTTTTGACGATGAATCTTACTAGCCAGGTTTTGAGTTATTCTATCGGAAGCGATTGGGGCGCAGACGTGATCAGCGTTGGTTATGGTGCGGAAATTCATATCTCGGACAAAAAACTTGCCGAGGTTGATCTGGAACGGGTTTGCATGAATCTCCTTGCGTGCTATCCGACCTTCGCGGATTGGAAAAAAGCGCCGTTTCGCACGCTGCAGTTTTTGCTTTTGAGTCCGCCGAAATTTACCACGTCAATCAGAAAACTGAAGACATTTAATCTGGAAAGCGAAAATTACGACCGTAAAACATGGCTTTTGAAAGACGGTAAAGAAATTCGCGAGCGTTATAATTTACCCGAACTCGAGCCGCAATTTCTGCCGGCAAAATAAACTCTGAAAACGCAAGCAAAAGAAATTGAGATACACACAGACGCTCTTAGCGGGCGTGATATTCTGTGTTTTTCGCACGATTGGACCGGCGATCCGTTGTCTAAAACGCATCTGATGCGTGTCCTGTCCAAAGACAATCGAATTTTGTGGATCAACGCCATCGCCAACCGGATGCCGACGACATCATCGAAAGATATTTCGCGTATCTACAACAAACTCAAGAGCTTTACCGAGCCGATCCGCGAGGTCGAACCTAATATTTTTGTGCTCAATCCGCTCGCGATCCCGGCCTACGGCAACAAAACGATCGTCGGCCTGAATCAAAGATCGTTGGTCGGACAGGTAAAGAAAGCGATTCTTAAACTCGGCTTTGAAAACGTCGTAAACATGGTCTTCAACCCGGCGGCTGGGATGATCGCGGGCAAGCTTGGCGAAAGCCAACTTATCTACTATTGTGTCGATGAATACACCGCATTCACGGGATCATCGGCACTGAAAGAGATTGAGGAAAACCTGTTTAGACGAGCCGATCTTGTCATCGTGTCCGCGCAAAAACTCTACGATTCAAAAAAAGAATTCAATCCGAACACGCATATCATTCGCCACGGAACCGATTGGCGGCATTTCCGTGACGCGATCAACGATGAGACGCAGATTCCTGACGAGATCGCCAATTTGCCGAGACCGATCATCGGTTTTCACGGCCTGCTGGCAGATTGGGTTGATTTTGAGCTGATAAAAAAAGTCGCCGAGCATTTCAAAAATAGCTCGGTCGTGCTAATTGGCAAGATCGCGGTTGACGCCGAGAAAAAGGTAAAAATTCTCAACGATGTGCCGAATTTGTATTTTCTTGGCCGCAAACCGTACGCCGAGCTTCCGGCGTTTTGCAAAGGCTTTGATGTCGCGTTAAACCCTTTCACGATCAATGAGTTGACGCTTGCAGCAAATCCGCTCAAGGTTCGCGAATACCTCGCCGCCGGCCTGCCGGTTGTGTCAACCGATATTCCCGAAGTTCGTGTGTTGGAAGATTGCCTAGTCGGCATTGACCACGACGATTTCATTGCCAAGATCGAACAGGCGCTGGCACAGCCGAAACCGCGTAAAGCGGTCAGTGACGCCATTGCTCACGAAAGTTGGGAAGCGAAGATCGAGGAACTTCGCGAGATACTCTCGCAAAGTGGAAAAGGTAAAAGGGGGAAAAGGGAAAAAGTTGAAGAGGCGACAAAGTGAAAATTCGTTTTATAAAACTAATCGTTGCCGCAATAGTTTTTCTCGCAGTTTGGGCGTTGATCGCACCGACGCTTGCCAACCATCTGATCGTCGAAAAGCCGTTCGAGCACGCGGACGCGATAATTGTCCTCAGCGGTTCCGCTGTTTATAAAGAGCGGACGCGAAAGGCTGCCGAACTCTACAAACAGGGTGTTGCGCCGCGAATTTTTATCACCGACGACGGCGATCGCGCCGGCTGGTCCCAGGGTGAGCGGACAAATCTGCCATTTGTCGAGCTCGAGCAGCGCAAGCTAATTGCCAACGGCGTCATGCCCGACGCGATAACTGTTTTGCCCGGTCAAGTTTTCGGGACTGATCAGGAAGCAAGGGCCCTCGCCGATGAGATCACTGCAAGGCCTATTAACTCGGTGGTTATAGTTACGTCTGCCTATCATTCTCGACGCGCTTTAAGAACATTCGAGAAAATTCTTGCAGGTTTTGATGTCGAGATCGGTATCATCCATGCTCCCATCGGTGAGCAGACGCCAAATCCAAATTACTGGTGGCTCGTGCCACGAGGCTGGCAGACAGTTGCGTGGGAATATGTGAAATCGGCGGTTTATTATGCCTATTATTGAATACTGGCGAGTGTATATCGCCTCCAAAACTCTGCGTAAATCTCGGCGTTCACTGCGTTGAGATCAATTTAACGAGAGAGACCGCAGAGGATCCGCAGAGAAGGCAGAGTAGATAAAATATGGATACTACGGTGGAAAT
>JAYVER010000404.1:0-7099 GCA_043748725.1 Chloracidobacterium sp.
CGTTGGGGATTTTCGCGGGACGGTCTGCGTGAGCCGGCGAGCCGCATTCTTTTGACTGATACGGTCGAGACGCAGCCGCAGATCCACGTCATCGCAAAGAATCTTGCTCTTGCCGAAGGAGCTTTGAATATTGCCGTACCAACTAGCGGGTTTGAGTTTCCGATTGCAACGGGCGCTGAACACAAAGCAGAGGCCGATGCAATTATCGAAACAGCCGGCGGCGGCGATTTTGCCGTTCTCAATCCCGGCGGCGGATGGGTGACCAAGCTCTGGCACGCCGATAAATTCGGCGCATTGGCTGACAGTCTGTGGGAAGAAAGCTCCATTGTTTCAATAGTCGCGACAGGCCCGCAAGAGACCGATCTTGCCAAAAAGGTCGCTGCGAACAGCCGCAGCGGAAAGATCCTGCTTTCGCAGCCGGGGTTGAAAGTTTTTTATGAGTTGGTAAAACGTGCCAAAGTTTACGTTGGCGGCGACACCGGGCCGACACACATCGCCGTCGCGGCCGGTGTTCCCGTCGTTGGCCTTTTCGGCCCGACCGAGTGGTGGCGAAACGGCAGCCCGAATGCGAACGACATCTGTGTCGAACGGAACGAGATCGACTGCCGCGTCGATTGCCACCGCCGAACCTGCTCGAAGTGGATATGCATGGATTCGGATGTCGCGACGGTGTACGCAGCAATAGAGAAAAGAATTGGAACACGGATTTAACGGATTAAACGGATAGACACGGATAAAACCAGGACATTATGATTTAAAATTCAAATCCGTGTTAATCCGTAAAATCCGTCTAATCCGTGTTCCAATCTTACTTAACAACCAAATGAAATTTGACAAACGCTTCGTCCAACGTATTCGCGTTCCGCTCGGCTTTGCGTTCGCCGGGCTTTTTCTGGTATTTGCGAGACCAACGCTGCTGACCCTCGTCGTCGGGACTGTGATTGCATTGATTGGCCTCTTTATCCGCGCCTGGGCTTCCGGACATATCAGAAAGGCACGCGAGCTGGCGATCTCAGGCCCTTACGCCTTTACGCGAAATCCGTTGTATTTGGGCAGCTTTTTTATGGGCGTCGGCTTTTCGGCGGCGTCAGGCGTGTGGTGGCTGGCTCTGATCTTTTCGGCTTTGTTCATCGGCATCTATTTGCCGGTTATGCGCGTCGAAATGGACGATATTCGTCAAATTTTTGGTAAAGGTTTTGACGAGTACGTGCGAAATGTTCCGATGTTTATTCCGCGACTTACGGTATGGCGGAAAACAAACGTGAAATTCGATTTTCAGCTATACTTGCAATATCGGGAATACCGAGCGGCTTTGGGTGTGTTTTCGGCGATTGGAGTTTTGGCCGCGAAAGCGTATTTTTTCAATTGATGATATGAGATCGGCGATTTTTAAAACATTTGTAATTACCGCCATTTTCCTTGTTTCGTCTCATGCCGTTTTTGGGCAGACAACCAGCGGTGAAAGCCTCCGCTCGGCTCAGACGCTGATCGGCGAAACGCTGAAATATGATGCGAAGGTGAATAAAATCCTTCGCGGCATCTCAGTTGCCGAGTTGACCCTCACCGCTGCCAACGCCGCTAATCATTCGGATCTGGTCATAAAAGCCGAAGCCGTTTCGAAAGGCACCTTGCTCAAAATATTTCGCTATAGCTTTTTGCAGCAATACGAATCTACGGTAGACGCGGCCTTTCGCATTCTCAAAACAACCAAGCACGACGTCCAGAAAGACCGCATTCGCGATAGCGAGGCGATTTTCGATTATGGGCAACGGCGAGTGACATTTATGGAGACCGACCCGAAATCCCGCATGCGGCCGCCGCGAAGCATTGCGTCCGAGATCGGTAGCCAGATGCTCGATATGGTTTCGGCGATATATTACATACGGCTTTCGCAGCTTGCTGTGGGCAAGCGGTTTGACCTTTCGGTCAGTGATTCGGGTATTGTCTATAAGGTGCCGTTCGCCGTTACGGGACGTGAGATGCAAAAGACGATACTCGGCAACGTCTGGTGTTTTCGCGTCGAACCAGAAATCTTTGGCCCCGGGCGGCTAATAGAGCAAAAAGGCAAAATGGTGATGTGGATCACCGATGACGACCGCCACACGCCTGTTCGCTCTCAGATCGACTCCTCAGTCGGCAAGATCGACATCAAACTAAAATCGACGATGCAGGCAAAATGATGTTGATAGTTTTATGCGACGCTTGCAGGTTCGGGCGAAAGACCGCATACTTTTAGTTTGCGGTTTTATAGTTTTATGGAAAAGAAGGTTGTGAAGAAGACGGCGGTGAAGAAGAAAATCGCCGAGCCGAAAGAGATAGAATTGAAAGCTGGCGTGGTGGCCACAGCCACCTCATCGGTAAAGAAGCGCGCTGCAAATGCGGTAAAGACGGTCAAAAAGACTGCTAAGAAACCTGTTCTTGACGTGACGACTGAGATCGCCAACGCCGATCCAAAGGTCGAGCTTTCGCCGGTTTTCAAGGCATTGGCTGAACCGACATTGCCCACGCTCAAACGTGAAAATCGCGCCCGTTTGCAAATGCAGACCCCGACGCGGCTCTATTTCTATTGGTCGGTCAAGGAAAACCCGTATCATCTTCTTAAACAAACATTTGGCGACGACACTGGCAGCTACACGCTCGTTCTAAAGCTCACAAATCTACGCCGCGACTCCGAGGAGATCCAACCCGCCGAGGCGGAGGGCAATTGGTGGTTCGATGTCGAACCAGATGGCGAATATCAAGCCGAGATCGGTTTTTATGCGCCTAACCGTCCGTATTTTCGCGTCATTCATTCAAACACGGTCGAGACGCCGCGACGCAGCCCGTCACCGCGTGTAGCGACAGACGCCGACTGGAAAGTTTCGGCGAGTAAATTCGCCGCGGTGCTTGAGGTCGCCGGATTTTCGCAGGATGCGTTTGACGTAACTCTTGCCGGGGACGATCATATCGCCGCTGAAAATGTTACGCACGCTGCATTTTCCCGCTTTGTCGGTGCGGGTGATTATGAGCTGCACGGACTTGCCGCCGAGGACATTCGCTACGCGATGCTCGCACTCGCGTCCGGAGCGACACTTGAGGATCTGCGATGGAAGATAAGCCCGACGCTTTTCGCGATCTTGCAGGCAAATACCGAGCGTCTCGCCGCCGGCAACGCACTCGCGGCGTTGGGGGAATATTTCGACATCGACGAAGCCGACTTGAACTATGAGCAGCTCGGAGCAGCCGTTTACGGAGCGAGCCTGGTGAATTTTCCGCGAACTCTAAAAACACGGCGTGTTTCGACGCGATACGCACCGGTGAGCTCGCCAGTAGGTCTTGGCCGTTAGCCGAGTTATATTCAAACAGGATGGACAGGATAGACAGGATTTTTGATTTGCATCCTGTTTATCATGTCCATCCTGTTTTAATATACGCTTAGTACTATGCCCGTCGGATATTTCAGCCTTATTCTCCATGCTCACCTGCCGTTTGTCAGGCACCCTGAATATCCCGAATTTCTTGAGGAAGACTGGCTTTACGAAGCGATCACCGAAGTTTATCTTCCGCTGATCTTCATCTTTCAAACCCTGCACGAGGCTGGTGTACGCCCTCGGCTTGCGATGAATGTCTCGCCGCCGCTGTGCGAGATGCTTGCCGATCCGCTGCTACAGGAACGCTACACACGCCACCTCGAAAATCTGATCGAGTTGGCGAATAAGGAACTTCACCGCACTCGGAGCGAGTCGCGGGAGTTTTACGACGTTGCGAAAATGTACGTTGATAATCTCAACGCATCGCTCGATCTGTGGAACAACCGTTACCACCGCAATCTGATCACCGCCTTTCGCGAGCTTCAGGACGAAGGCGTCCTCGAGATCATCACCTGCGGAGCGACGCACGGCTTTATGCCGCTGATCTCGACACTGGAAAGTCGGCGTGCGCAGGTACAGATCGCAGTAGTGAATTACAAAAAACATTTTCATCGTCAACCCCGCGGTATCTGGCTCGCCGAATGTGCGTATGAGCCGGGAATCGAAGACCTGCTTAAAGACGCAGGTATTGAATATTTCATTAGCGACACGCACGCGATACTTTACGGCGACCCGCGTCCGCGTTACGGCGTCCACGCTCCGGTTGTTTGCCCAAACGGAACCGCCGTCTTTGCCCGCGACGTCGAGACGAGTCAGCAAGTCTGGAGTGCCGAAAGCGGTTATCCGGGCGACGACCTTTACCGCGAATTTTACCGAGACATCGGTTGGGATGCACCGCTCGAATATCTGATGCCGCACCTCCACACGACAGGCGAACGCCGCCATCTAGGCCTGAAATATCATCGCATCACCGGCCGCGATGTGCCTCAAAATCTCAAACAGCCGTACATTCCTTCGCTTGCAAGAGAAAAGGCCGCCGAGAACGCGATGCACTTCATCGGCGAACGCATCAAGCAGGCATACGAACTAAGAGAAACCTTTGAGGGTCACCCGCCGCTTGTCGTATCTCCTTATGATGCGGAGCTTTATGGCCACTGGTGGTTCGAGGGGCCGCAGTTCATCGATTTTTTCTTTAAGAAGATACATTTCGACCAGACCGAGATTGAGTGCATCACACCCGGCGATTTTCTTGACTCTGGACTGCCTATTCAAGTCCAAAAACCAACCGCATCAAGCTGGGGCGAAAACGGTTATTACAAAGTCTGGCTCAACGAAGCCAACTCATGGATGTACCCATACGTGCACGACGCCGAACGACGCATGACTGCGTTGGCGAATAAATTCGCAGTCCCAAGTCAAAAGTCCCAGGGCCCAAGTCAAAATATTTCCTCCGAAGGGTTTGGGACAGGGGAGATGGGACTTGAAACTCGTATCTTAAATCAAGCTGCCCGCGAACTGTTGCTAGCGCAATCCAGCGACTGGGCATTCCAGATCTACCAGGGCACGACGGTCGAATACTCATCGCGCCGGTTCCAATCGCACATCTCTAGATTCGACCTACTCGCCAAAATGCTCGAAGAAAGCTCCCCGCCTTACCAAGGAGGGGTGGCCGAAGGCCGGGGTGGTTCTCTGTCCCCCGAACAATTCGACCTCCTCGCCGAGATCGAAAACCGCGATAATATTTTTCAGGAGATCGATTACCGAATCTATCAGACGCAGGCTCAAGCCTCTTGACATGTCGCCAAAATACCTTGATACTTCATTTCGTTAATCACTAAAAATACAGTTTTGTTTCGAGAAGACAAGAATGCCTTTCCAGGCGTTGCGTTTTCTTAGAGACGATCTGAAAAACCGGAGAATAGTAACGATGAGAAAGATTTTACTTTTAATTTCAGTTTCACTTTTCTTTGCTGCTGCTGTCTTTGCACAAGGGATGTCGACATCGGCAACTTCAACCACCGCAGCAGCAGTCGACGCGCCGGCCCGGGCGCCGAGCTTTACTCCTACCAAGGATCAGATCATGCAGGGTCAAAAACTCCTCAAGGAAAAGAAGTTGTATACCGGCGAGGCGACCGGTGTGTATGGAGAATCGAGACCTGCCATTAAAGCCTATCAGAAAGAGAATGGGTTGGAGCAAACAGGAAGATTCGACAAAGCATCTCTTGAAAAGATGAAGATTGTCCTTACCGACAAGCAAAATGGTATTGACTCAACTTCGGGGCCGTTATCATCGACATCAAAGACGACGCCCCCTTCGACGGCATCAACAACATCTACCGCCAACAGCCCTAAAAAGCCAGCGCCATTTCAGGCCAGCAAGGATCAGATAATGGCTCTTCAGAAAATATTGAAGGATGCTAAGATGTATTCAGGGGAGGCCAACGGCGAACGCAGCGACGAATTGAAAGAAGCTGTTAAGAAATATCAGGAGGCGAATGGGTTGAAAGTTACTGGTGGGATTAACGCCGCCACGCTTGAAAAAACAGGCATTGCCCTGACCGATGCTCAAAAGGCAAATGTTGCCGCTCAAGCAGCTTACGACGCAGCCAAGAAGAACTAAGGTCGGAGCACAACGATTATGACTTGGCTTTCGAGATTTATTTTATTTGGTTTGGGTACTTTGTTTGTTGCACAAACGTTAATCTCCTTTGTCTCTGGCCAAGACAATCGGCAACTCGTCCAAGAGAAAATTGTTGTTCCTCAAACAACGGACAACAGAACGGCTCTTGTTATTGGGAACGCGGCTTATTTGTCCTCCCCTCTCACAAATCCTGCAAACGATGCAACCGATATCGCGGTGACCTTGAAAGATTTGAATTTTGAGGTAATTAGTGGGGTAAATCAGTCGCGCTCAGACATGATTCGTCTTGTGCGACAATTTGGCGAGAGGTTAAAAATTCGTGGCGGGGTTGGTGTTTTTTACTATGCCGGTCACGGATTACAAGTCGAAGGTCGGAATTACCTAGTACCGGTTGATGCACGCATACGGTCGGAAAACGAAGTCGAACTTGAGGCGATAGATATTTCGCGTGTTTTGGTCGAAATGGAGAACGCCGAAAATTCGTTGAACATAGTTATTCTTGATGCCTGCCGTAATAATCCTTTTGGGCGAAGCTGGCGATCCGCCAATGAGGGCCTTGCCCAGATAAATGCACCGACGGGAACACTCATTGCGTATTCCACGGCGCCCGGCAAGGTGGCTTCGGACGGCTCCGGTCGGAATGCCCCGTATACTGCCGCACTTCTTATTGCGTTGAAGATCTCCGGTCTCGGCCTTTCCGATGTATTCATGCAGGTCCGTGCTCAAGTTCTACAAATTACAAAAAAACAGCAAACACCGTGGGAAGCTTCGTCCGTAATTGGTAGATTCTATTTCAAAAAAGGTGAGAATGCTTTGGCCACCATTGAATCACAACCAACATTAAATCAGGTAGAACGTGAATTCTGGGACTCGGTAAAGACCAGCCAAAACACGAACGATTTCCATGTGTATCTGAAAGAGTATCCGAATGGTCTTTTTACTTCGTTGGCCCGACTTCGAATTGAACAACTTCAACAAAAAAGTGGGTCACCTACTTCGACGGCTTCATTACAAACGCCAAACAAAGGAGTAGTGTTCCGACCAACACAAGAACAGATTATCTCGGCTCAAAACCTGCTCAGAGAAAAAGCAATATATAGTGAAAAAG
>JAYVER010000405.1:0-2671 GCA_043748725.1 Chloracidobacterium sp.
GATCCGCTGTCCATCAAATCAATATCTACAGTTTTCAATTGATAAAAGGCATACTTCCAATCCAATTCATCAATTGTCGGCTTTAGGTAAAATGCGGTATCGATGACGAAGAACGGAACCGGTGAATAGTGAACGCCACGATACGCGCCTTTTCTTCCGATAATGATTCCTTCGGTAGCGCAAAGGAATTTATCGGCTGTTCCTATTTTGCCGTTCGTTCCGTACACCGGAAACGCACCATCATCTCTACGATAATTCTCTAGACCCTTTCCGTATTCAAGGGTGGCGATATCGCCCCACTTTGTTGGCTTCCACTCACCCATTGGCCGCAACCTCCAATTTGATATTGGAAAGACTAGTCTTGATACGATTGTTCAAATCTTCTTCCTCGGCCATCTGGCTTTCGAGTTCCGCCTTTAGAGAAGCAAAGCGTTCGGCGAAATTGAAATCATCTTCGTCGTCGGCGAGGCCGACGTATCTGCCGGGAGTAAGTACGAATCCTAATCTTTCTACTTCGGCGATTGATTCGCTTTTGCAGAATGCGGGGATGTCTTCGTACTCGGCGGAAGAGAGAACCACCCCGTCCGACGAAGCGTCGGCCACCCCTCCTTCGTAAGGAGGGGAGCTTTTTGGCGTCCGCCAGTTGTGATATGTTCCGGCGATCAGCTTTGTATCTTCCTTGGTAAGGTCGCGGTTCTTTCGGTTTATTAGAAAGCCATGATTGCGAGCGTCGATGAAAAGGATGTGGCCTTTGCGGTGCTGTTTATTTCTTCGCAGAAACCAGAGACACGCGGGAATCTGTGTATTTAGAAACAATTTGGTCGGCAGATTGACAATGCAATCGACCAGATCGTTTTCGATAAGAGCTTTTCTGATCTCGCCTTCGTTGTTTGTTTTGGACGTAAGCGAGCCTTTGGCAAGAACAAATCCAGCCAAACCGTTTGGGGCGAGATGGAAAAGGAAATGTTGTATCCACGCGTAATTGGCACCATTTACCGGCGGCGGCAGATTTTTGCCGAGAACTTTCCAACGGGCATCATCACGCAAAAGCTCGCCGCTCCAGTCGCTGTCGTTAAACGGCGGATTGGCAATGACGAAATCGGCTTTCAGGTCTTTGTGAGCGTCATTGAGAAACGAGCCTTCGTTGTTCCATTTGACGTTTGAGCTATCGATGCCGCGAATAGCAAGATTCATCTTCGCCAACCGCCAGGTCGTTTGATTGCTTTCCTGCCCGTAAAGCGAAATGCGGTCCTTCGGATCAACCTGAAGCCTCGCCCCCTGGGAGAGGTTGGAGAGGGCTCTGTATCTGTCCTGATGCGAATCGACAAACTTCTCGCTCTGAACAAACATTCCGCCCGAACCACAACAAGGATCAAAGACGAGGCCTTCGTAAGGTTCGAGCATTTCGACAAGTAGACGAACAACACTTCCCGGCGTATAGAACTGCCCGCCTTTCTTTCCCTCAGCCAACGCAAACTCGCCAAGGAAGTATTCGAACACCCGACCGAGAATATCTTTGCTCTGTGCTTCCTTTGTTCCGAGAACCGCCGAACTGATCAAATTGATCAATCCGCCAAGGCTCGCCTTGTCAAGTTTTTCCTGCGCAAAGACTTTCGGCAATACTCCGCGAAGCGATGAAGGATTGTCTTTCTCGATGGCTTCCATCGCGTCGTCCACGTCTTTACCGATCGTCGGCAATGTTGCCCGCCCTTGAATCCATTTCCAGCGCGCTGACGGCGGAACATAGAAAACCTTTTCGGCGGAGTATTCCGTTTTATCTTCCGGATTCGCTCCTTCGGCTTTCATTTCCGGCGTCGAAAGCTTTTCGTAAAGTTCTTCAAAAGCATCTGAAATATATTTCAGAAAGATCAGCCCAAGCACGATATGCTTGTACTCCGCCGCGTCCATATTCTTACGCAGCTTATCAGCAGCTTTCCATAGCTTTTTCTCCAACGGTTCTTCTTTTTCGACTTTCGCTTTTTTAGGCATGATGGGTAGCACCTCGGATTTTATCCCAAAAACAACCTTTTCGCCATATCCAACAAACGCGAACGCCAAATATCACCGAGTCCGGCGGGTCGGATGATTCTGGTAGTTCAGCCGGGTTGGATGTTTTGGTACTTTGCATCTTCTCCGTCACTTCAGCCGAACGCGACGATCTCTGACCGCCTCGCTTGATACTATAGGAATCGAGGTGCCGGAAAAAATGTAAGTTGACAGAAACGCTCAGATTCGTTTTAATTGTTTTTAATGAACGACGGTCAAAAACTTGATAGCGTATTGCGAAGCGACCTTTGGTGGTGGCTGGACGCGGCGCGTATTGGGTTTTGAGCTGGAACGGATGATTTAGTCAGACCAGATTCATTTTCCTAACCGCCGCTTGAGTTAAATCTTGAGCGGCGGCTTTTATTTATGGACGATACTTTCAAAAAATCTAGCGGGCCGAAGGTGATTCCCGTTGTCCAAACGATGCCTGCCGATCTATTGACGCCGCTCGCCGTGTATCTAAAGCTCTCGGCGAACTCGTCAAATTCGTTTTTACTTGAATCCGTCGAAGGCGGCCGCAGCCTCGCGCGATATTCTTTTATCGGAGCCGATCCTGAAACGATCGTTCGCGGCAGCGATGTGCGGGTTGAGATCGAGGACAATAGCGGGCGACGCACCCATGATT
>JAYVER010000406.1:0-18331 GCA_043748725.1 Chloracidobacterium sp.
GTTCAGTTAATCGCGGTTTAGCCCTTACTTACGTGCGGGCTACTGACAATATGCCCGTCACGCATTTGAATTGTCCGCGAACACGCCGCCGCCGCTTCCGGGTTGTGCGTGATCATAATGATCGTCTGGCCAAATTTCTGGTTCAGATCGCGGAACATATCCAGCACGATCTGCGAATTTTCGGTATCGAGATTTCCCGTCGGCTCATCCGCCAAAATTATTGCCGGGCCGTTGACGACCGCACGCGCCAAGGCAACCCGCTGCTGCTCGCCGCCCGAAAGCTCGAGCGGCTTATGATGCATTTTATCCTCGAGTTTGAGCAACTTCAAAACCTCGCGGCGTCGGTCGGCGTTTTTGCCGCCGTTGCCGGTATGTATCTTTTCAGCCAGCTTTAGATTTCCCTCGGCCGAAAGGGTCGGAAACAGATTGAACCGCTGAAATACAAATCCGATCTTTCGCCGGCGAATATCCGTCCGTCGGGCGTCCGAAACTTTTGCAATGTCTTCGCCGTCAATCAGGATACTGCCGCTCGTCGGGCTGAGCAGACCGCCGAGAAGATGTAGAAGCGTCGATTTGCCGCAGCCCGAAGGCCCCATGATCGCGACGAATTCACCCTCGCCAACCTCGAACGAGAGACCCCGGAGAGCCGGCACGTCCAGCTTTCCGATCTTGTATGATTTTTTTAGATCGACAGTGCGTAAAATCGGTTTCATCTGATAGGTCTAGTGAAATTTCGTGATGGAACTTTTATCAGCAGGCGTCTTTGGGTCAGCAGCCACTTCGCGAAGTTTTTTGTCAAGATCGATCTCTTCCAGATTCCAAGTGTTTTGGAGAACGAAAGCCACATCCGGAAACTTATTGCCGATCGTGACGGCTTCCGGCGTCTGGTAAGTCAATTTCATTGCGTATTTTTCCTTTGGCCGTGTCACTTGAATCTCCAACGGCAGATTTGCATAGTTGCCGGTGCTAGTGAGATTACCCTGTTTGCCATAGACAATATCCGACTCGATCTCGCCACCCGCGTCAAATATCTGCTGACGTGACAGCCGCACGCCGCCGACGCGGTCGAACCAGAAACGGCGGGCGATCTTGAGTGAACCGTCGGCTTGTTTGGAAAATTCGTCAAGCAAATAATAGCCGCGCATCACTTTTCTCACGGGCGATTTTTTGTCGAGGCTTTCATCTTCCTCGGTCTGAAAGATCGTGCTCTCGGTATAAACATTTGCTTCGTCAGTGGGGCGAACCAGCATCGCATCTGTAAAATGCTGTGGCCTCAGGTTTGCAAATGCGTTTACTGAGTCTTTCGCCTTTTTGCTGTTTTCCAACTCAGCGGCATTTAGTTTCTTTTGCAGCCTCGAGTAATCGGCGTTGTTTGTCCCCTTAACAAATTTTTTGTTTTTACCAGTGCCGCCATCCTGCAATATCGCCACCCGAAATGTCTCGCCGTCCGAGGTCATCTGCGCGACATCAGATTTGAGAATCGGAACCTGCACCTTGAGCAATATTTTGCCCGGACGCTGTACCACAACCTCGCCGTCGGCCTGTCTATATACTTCCTTATTGCCAAATTCGGCAAATGAATTGTCCTCAAATTTGAGATCCATCTTCGCCCGCAGCGAGTCCACCCGGGCAAAGCGGTTGACCTCATTCATCAAATCTGTTTGTGTAGAGTTCTCCGTTTTCAGTAGGCGAGGTGTCTTCTGATCGCTCTTGACGAGGTTACACCCTGCCGATATAACTATTGCCGAGAGTAGTATCGCGATCTTGAGCCTCGGAGATGTATTGCTGAATAACCTCATTCGTTTCCGATGTTTTGCACCATTGCTGCGGTTGCAAAAAATAAGCCCACCGGCATACCTATTCCTATCAAGTCGAAAATGATAGCACGTTGAAAGTGCATATCCTAGTGACGAAAAGACGCGGGTAACGGGGGAAACCGCCCATCCCGCTCCGCGTACGATTTAGTTAAGTTTCAATTTTAATTCGAAAAAACGCCCTGACTCCGCGTCAAATAATCCTGCATCGTATACGAGAACATGATCCCCAGCCAGAAAAAACTCGCGATCGCCGCCAGCCAGATAAGTTTTTTGCTCCAATAGACGTGCATAAAAAACAGCATGACGCACGACATCTTGGTGAATGCGATCAGCAGCGCGACCAGGGTATTCGCACCGGGAAATATCCAATCCAGATCGATGGTCGCAACATAATACGTTGCTATCGTTCCGACGATCAGAACGGTAAATACGCCCAGATACCCCGGTATCCCGATGTGTTGTTCTTCAGTATGATTATCCGACATCTAATCTCCTAAAATTCCCAGGTTTGGAGTTCCAACTTTAGTTGGCCCTTCGCTTCCGTAGAAGCCAACTAAAGTTGGAACTCCAAACGCTAATGCATAAAATGTCTGCCAAGCAGGTAAAGCAGCGGAAACAGAAAGATCCAAACAATATCGACAAAATGCCAGTAAAGGCCGGACATTTCGACCGGCATGTAATATTCGGCGCTGTAGTACCCCTTGAACGCTGTCCACAGCAGCCATGTCATCAGGCCGAGGCCGACGACCATGTGCAGTGCGTGGAGGCCCGTCATAACAAAATAGATCCAAAAATAGATTCGAACCTTGTCGCGAAACTTATCGGAATCGATCTCACCATTTGAAAAATAGCCTGTCTTTTCCGCAGCCGTGAGGTAATTATGATCCTGCCCCAATTTCGCCAGCGAACAATCGGTCCACTCAAATTCGCCGTGCGGATTTATGTATTCATGTTCCTCTCCATGGGCGTGTTCATAACAAGGCTTTTCCGGAACCGCGGCGTGCTCGGCGTTGTGATCCTCTTTTACATGTTTGTTCCAACCAGTTACCGGAACCAATCCATGATTGTATTTATCGGTATATTCGATCGCCTTCACAACCAGAAACGTCGCTCCGAAACCCATCGTCAAAAGTATCAGGATCACCTGCATATTGCGGTTGGCTTTCTGGGCAAAGTAAACCGTCAATGCCATAGTCAAACTGCTGACAATAAGCACGAGCGTGTTCAGGCCTCCCAAAAAAGCGTCGAGGTGATTACTGCCGGCGGCAAAGGCCATTGGGAACTTTGAGCGGTAGACAAGATATACCGAAAAAAGGCCGCCGAAGAACATGATCTCCTGCACGAGGAACATCCACATCCCGATCGAGACACTCTCTTCCTGCTGGCCCATGTCTTCAAACTGATGCTGAAGCCCAGGCTCGTGATAAACAAATTTGTCTGATTCTGCGTGTGTCGACATTTATATTAAATTACAGCGGCCGCTTCGCGACGTTTTGCCCCTTCAATATCCAGACCACTCTCTTCGCCAAATTCATAAGCTTCCCATGTTACGACGGGCATTTTTTCAAAATTCTCGGTGGGCGGCGGCGAACTTGTCCGCCACTCGAGCCCCGGCAGCATCCACGGATTATCTCCGGCATCTTTACCAAAGATCAGCGAATGTCCGAGGTAGATAGCCGGCATTATCAGGCCAATGCCCAAAACGGATGCACCGGCCGTCGAAAAGACATTGAGAACCTGAAATTCCTCGGGGTAAGCCGCATATCGGCGCGGCATTCCCTGATAACCCAAAATGAACTGTGGGAAAAACGTGAGGTTAAAACCGACGAACACAAGCATCGCCGAGATCTTGCCCCAGAATTCGGAATACATCTTGCCCGTCATCTTAGGCCACCAATAGTGAATACCGCCGAGATAAGCGATCACCTGGCCGCCAACCATCACGTAATGAAAGTGAGCAACAACAAAATAGGTGTCGGTTAAATGTACAACCAGGCCCATGGCACCCAAAAACAGCCCCGTTAGCCCGCCGATCAGGAATAGTCCCATGAATCCGATTGCATACAGCATCGGCGTGTCAAACGAGACCGACCCTTTGTATAATGTCGCGGTCCAGTTGAACATCTTGATCGCGGAGGGAACCGCAACGACCATAGTCAGGAACGAGAACACCATACCGGCATACATCGATTGCCCGCTGACAAACATATGGTGTCCCCAGACGAGGAAGCCGAAAACGGCAATGGCAATGCTTGAAAACGCGATAAATTCATAGCCGAAGATCTTTTTTCGCGAAAAATTCGAGATCAATTCGCTGATGATTCCCATCCCGGGCAAGATCATGATATAAACCGCCGGATGCGAATAGAACCAGAACATATGCTGGAACAGAATCGGGTCGCCGCCGATCGACGGATCGAAAATACCGATATGAGCTAAGCGTTCGAGGGCCAGCAACAGGACCGTGATCGCGATAACCGGCGTACCAAGGATCATCACCAAACTGACCGCGTAATGGGCCCACACGAACAGAGGCAGCCGAAACCACGTCATTCCCGGAGCACGCATCGTGTGGATCGTAACGATAAAATTGAGGCCCGTCAGAATCGACGAGAACCCATTGATAAAGATCGCCAGGCCGACCGCCATCACATATGAATTCGAAAAAGTAGTGCTGTAGGGCGTGTAAAACGTCCATCCCGTATCGACTCCGCCCTGCATTAAGGCCCAAAGAGCGAGGCCGCCCGCGATCCAGTAAATATAAAGGCTTATAAGATTAATGCGGGGTAATGCGAGATCCTTTGCCCCGATCATTATGGGAATTAGAAAATTGCCCAAAACAGACGGGATCGCCGGTATCAGGAAGAAAAAGATCATCAGGATGCCGTGCTGCGTAAAGACCTTGTTGTAAGTACCTGTTTCGACCAGATCGCTCGCCGGCGTCAGAAGTTCGAGCCTGATCGTAGCCGCGTAAAGCCCGCCCATCATGAAAAACATCGTAACCGTGATCAAATACATTATCGCGATGCGTTTATGATCTTTGGTCAATAGCCACGATTTGATCGTCGAGCCATTGTTCAAATAGTTGAGCTTTGGCTTTGTCGTGTAACCCGGTGTTATGGCATCTACGTTTTGCATAATCTTCTAAAACCTATTTATTACTATTCGCGGCCGGTTTCGCGGCCGGCTTATTCGCAGCTGCATTGTTCGCATTCGTAGCCGGTGCGGCTGTCGTCGTCGCGGCGGCATTGGGACTGAGCGATTTGATATAGGCAACCAATGCATTGAGCTGCTCCTCGGTCACTTGCCCTTTGAACGTCGGCATTATCGGCTGAAATCCTTCGACAACCTGTGACGCCGGATTAAGAATCGAATTGCGAATATATTGCTCGTCTGCCTTGACCGTTGAGCCGCCGACGAGTTTTACATCCGTGTTATAGACATTTTCAAGCTTGGCGCCGCGTTGGGCAGGGCCACCGGCATGGCACGATGCACAGCCGAGCTTATTCGCGAACAGATCCCTGCCCTCTTCGACCGGCGTCTGTCCCGAAACATTGCCGCTCAGCCAGTTGTCAAAATCACGCTGCTCCATCACATAGACCCAGCCGCCCATGCCCGAGTGGTTCAGTCCGCAATATTCGGCACAGAAAAGATGATATTTTCCGGGTTTTGTCGCATTGAACCAAATATACGTATATCGCCCGGGCACCAGATCCGCTTTGGTTCTAAATGCCGGAATGAAAAACGAATGCAGCACATCCTCGGTCGTCATCGTCAGCTTAACGTTGCGTCCAACCGGAACATGGAGCTCGTTTATCTCACGCTGGCCGGTCTCGTGCTGGGCCTTCCACATCCATTGTTTTCCGACGATGTAGATCTCCATCGAGTCGTCGGGTGGCGTGTATTGATTGAAAAATACGATCGCACCGCCGAGAAATATGGTCATCGAGATCACAAACGGGATGATAGACCAAACCGTTTCGAGCACCATCGAGCCGTGCATTTCCTCGGGCGTGGCAAACTTTTCCGTTTCGCGATACTTGATCGCGAAAAAGAATATCGCCACCACGATCGGGATCGTGAAAGCTATGCTGACGACGATCAGGTAGAAATACAGTGCATCAACCTGCCATGCGAAGGTCGAGGCCTGCTCTGGAAATAATGGTACCCACGTTGTATTCTGCATAACTCGTCAGTGGTCAGTTGTCGGTGGTCAGGTTTTTATCGGCACACTGTCCACTGATCACTGTTAACTGTCCACTGTTTTCCTCTTATTCCTCCGCCAAAACACAAAGCCCATCACCGCCATCCCTACCAGCGTCAAGACCCCGCCCAGACGCATTACCCTCAAGATCGCCAGACCGTATTTGCCCGTCGCCGGATCGTAATGATAGCAATACAGGAGGAGCCGCTCGGCCGGATTGCCGACTTTGTTCTCGTTCGATTCCATCAGGCCAAACTTGACGTCCTTGGGCGAATAATCGATGCCGTAAAAATATCGCGAAAGACGCCCGTCGGGCGTTGCGATCATTATCCCGGCGGCATGTGCGAATTGTTCGCTCTTTTCGTCCCACTTATAACTAAAGCCAGCAGCGGATGTAACCTGATCGATCGAACCTTGGGTTCCGGTCAGAAAATGCCATCCATTTTCCGAGCTCGCCCGGCCGTATCGCTCGATATAGCTCGCTTTTTTGTTCTTTGCGAGATCCAACTTATCATTTTCGCGGGCGTCAAAGCTGATCGCAACAACGTCAAAATCCTTGCCGGCATTAAATGCGATTCCTTTTAGCGAGCCGGTCAACCCGTTCAAAACCTGATTGCAAAGCATCGGGCATTCGTAATAAACAAAAGCCAATATCACCGGCCGGCCCTTGTTGAAATAACTGCCGAGCTTGACCGTGCGACCGTCTTCATCCTTGAGCTCCGTGTCGAGCGGCATCTGGACTCCCAACTTTTGCTCGATACCGATCTTTTGGAGGGCATCGGGCAATCCGTTTGTCGTCGATTCCGACGGGTCATAGTAGCGCGGCGAATACAGCGGCGAATTATAATGCTCCGGCTTCTGCGCGTGGATAGCAGACGATGGCAACACCATCGCCGACAAAACAAAAACTTTCAACGCAAGTTTTCTGATTTTTACCATCCGCATATTCATTTCGACGCCCAACCCGTTACCGTCTTTTCTCCGACGCGAGCCTTCCCGCACTCGAATCCGACACAACCCCACGCGAATTCCTAAAAAAATCCTCGACTTCCTGACCGGACTTAGCTTTGACGTTCTGAGCCAAAAACTTTGCTTTAGCCTCGTCAATCGGCATTATGGTCACCATGCCTGACGCTTCATCTTTTCGTCCGTGTTCCCATATCTGCTCCCACTGCTTTCTGAGCTCGCGATATTCGGCCGACGGGGGCAGCAGTTCCAAATTTACGCGGCCCTTTTCCGATTCAACGCCAAAACCCGGTGCAGCTTGGAGGCGGGGTTCCGACGGCAGACGCTCCTTTTCGCTCATAACCATCGGGTTTGCCGGATCGGCATTTTCCTTCGAATAATCCTTCAAAACATTAAGAAAAGACCAAATCAACCCGAATGTGATAACGATGAGCAGGAAAAGCCCGATCGCGAATGAAAAGATGCCTTTAAGACCTATTTCATTCTCCTCGTATGGTTTATTGAGGTCGTTCGCGGTGTTTTCCGATTTATGTGAAGACATATATTTCTTCTATTACCCTTTCACTGATGCGTTATCAATCAATTACTCGCTCTAACTGTTAACGATTCACTATTTACGATTCACGAATTAGTGACCTCTCCCATGCTCGATCGCACCTTCCAAATACGGATCTTTTAGCGGAACCATCGGACGTTTTACCAATTCTCCAAAGAACCACCACAACCAAATGCCGCCAACGGCGATCGGTGCGACAATATCCATCCAGCTAACAAAGAACGCACCCTGTTCCAATGCACCGCCGGCAACACGATTGCTCGGCCCGATCAAAAAGAACATATCGACGAGCCGCATAACCAGAATAAAGATGGCGAGCGTTGCTATCCATCTCGCTCTTCGCTTAAAGTCCTGCTGAAGCAAAACGAGAAACGGAAAAGCGAAATGGAAAACGATCAAACCAACGCCTATATAGCCCCACCCGCCTTTCATTCGAGTCAGCAGCCACCCCGTTTCCTCCGGCAGATTACCGGACCAAATGATCAGGAATTGCGAAAAATTGAAGTAGGCCCAAACCATCACAAGGGCGAGTATCAATTTGCCCAGGTCATGAAAGTGCCGTTTTCCAATTACGCTGTCCATCGGCCTTTTATCAGATAAAAAGGCAAGTATCGCGACAACAAAGCAAAAGCAGCTCAATGCCCAGCCGGCGATAAACAGCAAGCCCCACATGGTTGAAAACCAGTGAGCATCGAGGGAAAGCATCCAGTCAACCGCAGCAAAAGTCACAACCAGACAATAAATGACCATTGTTGGGCCCGAAAATCGCGAGGCTCTTTCCAACACAAGCCGTGATTGCTCGACCGTAACGGTTTTATCCTGCTGAACGGACCATTTATTGAGCAGATAGATCATCACGCCCCAAAACGCAAAATAAATAAAAGAACGAACTATCCAAAACCACGGCGTCATAAATACGCCCCGCTGTTCCATCACGTGATCGGTCAATGGCAGGTGCGTCCATTCATAAAAACTTCGCGTGTAAACGCCAATTGCGAGCGGAATAAATAAAATAATAATGATCGGAAGTGTTCTGGTACCAGCCTCGAGTATGCGGCGAATTACCAACCCCCAAGCCCCGCCAGTCAGATATTGAAGCATCAAAACGCCCAGACACCCGATGGCGATGCCGCCCCAGAATATAAATCCCAACAGCCACGAACGCAAAGCCTGTTCGGTATTAAAATATGCGCCGACAGCCCAAATGATCGATGCAATACCGCCTATGCCGAGAGCGAGCGTTCGCAAGCGGTTGATCTCGTCCGGTGCCTGATAATTATCAAGATTCGCCATTTACCGTTTCCCTCCGCTCGTGTTGGCGTTTTTTGTCTCAACTTGTTTCGGAGGCGTCGTATTCGAATCTGCTTTTGCGTTCATTTTCAGATTTTCATCCGGATTCTGACTCACCTGCAATGCCCTGATGTAAGCGATGATCGCCCAACGATCCGCCGGCTGCACCTGGTATGCATAACTATTCATCTTGCCCCAACCGTTTGTGATTACGTCAAAAAAGTGGCCAACGGGGGCATTTCGCAGTCGGTCGTCGTGATAGGTCGGCGGTTTCGAGAAACCACGCCTCACGATCATTCCGTCAGCGTTGCCCGTTGGGCCATGGCAAACGATGCAGTAGATGTTGAAGCGTTCCTGCCCGCGATTTACCAATTCTTTTGTAACAGGAACCGGAAACTCGTCGATGTCGTTGGGAAAGCTGGAAATCAGCGTGTTGCCCGTCGCATCGGTGGTTGTTGCAACCGGCGCATTCAAATTCGGATTGTCGATCTTGCCCGTGTAAAAGGCTTTGTTTTCGTGAAGCTGTCCGCGTGCCACTGTACCCTCCACCCGGTCGCGCGACGCACGGTGATCGCTAAAGAAGTCACTCTTTTTATAAGCCTTGTACCGCGGCTGATCCTGCATGTCGAAACGCACGCCGCAGCCTGTTGACAGTAGGCAGAAGGCAGTAAGCAGTAGGCAGATCATTAAGAGACGCGGTGAGACGGTGACGGAGTGACGTGGCGAAAAAAATCGCCGCGTCTCCGTGTCTCCGTGTCTCCCTGTCTCAATTCTACGCTTCAACATCAAAAACCTCCTGCGCATCCAAACTCTCCATAAAACTCCTGGTTTCTGCGTAGTCGTATTGCGGATCAACCGATTCGATTATCAAAAAGAACTTCTCTCTCGTTGCCAGGGCAAATCTCGGTACGTTAAAGACCGGATGATACGGCGATGGCAGACCGTTCAGGAAAAGCATTCCGAAAACAGCCGTAAACGCCGCGAACAGGATCGTCAACTCGAACATCGGCGGGACAAATGACGGCAGGCTGAAAGCCGGCCGGCCGCCGACTATGATCGGCCAATCTATAACGTGCACAAAATATTCGAGACCCAGCCCGGAAAGCAGCCCGGTGATGCCGCCGGCAAAGATCAAATACGGCAATATGCTGCGCTTGATGCCGAGAGCTTCGTCGATCTCGTGCAGCGGGAACGGCGAAAACGCATCGGTCTTGGTATAACCGGCATCACGCGCCTTTCGAGCCGCGTCCACCAATTCCGTGGCCGAATCAAACTCAGCTAGTATCCCGTGGAGGTTGTTTTCCATAACTCAACGCAACAAATAAAAGATCTCATTAACCGCTTACTTTAACCGCCTACTGCCTACTGGTTAGGCGGATCAGTGCGGTCGTAAGTATATTCGACCTCGTTCACGTTCTCCTCAAAATCCTGTTGATGCCCGTGTACATTGGCTTCGGGCAACAGCGTCCTGACCTCGAATATCGAAATGATCGGTACAAACCGCACGAACAAGAAAATCAATGTAAAAAAGAAACCAAGAGTTCCGACGAACATTGACCAATCAAATATCGTCGGCGAATACATAGCCCACGATGAGGGCAGAAAATCGCGCTGCAAACTTGTCACAATAATAACGAACCGCTCCAGCCACATGCCGATGCTGACGATTATTGCGAGAACAAAAAGCCAAAATTCACTTTCCCGAAAACGCTTGAACCAAAGCAGTTGAATGGAAAGACCGTTGCACAGAATCAGCAGCCAATAGAAAAACCAATACGGCCCCTCCCAGATTCGGTTCTTGATCATGAACCATTCGTACTGCGATCCGCTGTACCAGCCAAAAAATGCCTCCATTACATAGCTGTAAACCACGATCAAACCGGTCGCCAACATGATCTTACCCATATAAACAAGGTGTGTATGAGTAATAAAGTCCTTCATCTTATAAAGATTTCGAAGCGGGATAGCAAGCAGCAAAACCATTGCAAAACCCGCGTAAATAGCTCCGGCAACGAAATAAGGCGGAAAGAAAGTGGCGTGCCAGCCGGGAACCTGCGACACCGAAAAGTCGAACGAGACGATCGAGTGAACCGAAAGAACAAGCGGCGTCGAGATTCCGGCCAGAATCAGATACGCAAGCTCATAACGATGCCAGTGACGGGCGGACCCACGCCAGCCCCATGAGAAGATCGCGTAAATAAACCTGAAGTATTTATTTTTTGCCCGGTCGCGAAGCGTGGCCAGATCGGGGATCAACCCAATGTACCAAAACAGGAGCGAAACCGTCGCATAAGTCGAAACCGCAAAAACGTCCCACATCAACGGGCTCCGAAATTGCGGCCAGATGCCCATCGTATTCGGATAAGGAAACAGCCAATACGCCAGCCACGGCCGGCCCGTGTGAAAAACCGGATACATTCCCGCGCAGGCCACGGCAAACAACGTCATTGCTTCGGCAAAACGGTTGATCGATGTCCGCCATTTTTGATTCAGGAGCAACAAGATCGCCGAAATGAGTGTTCCGGCATGACCGATACCGATCCACCAGACGAAATTAATGATCGGAAACGCCCATCCGACGGGCTGGTTTGTTCCCCAAATGCCAATTCCCTTCGTTACTAGCCAGACGATCGTAAACAGGAGGAGCTGCGCGACCATAAACGCGATGCCAAACCCGATAAACCAGTGAAACGGCGTCTTTTTCTTGAGCGTGACGTCGCTGATTCGATCGGTCACGCTCGCAAAATCGTGATCGCCCTCGATCATCGCCGGGTGAAGTTTTTGTTGAAGTTCTTTGGCTTCCTGCATAAAACTCTTGGTTTACAGTTACGTGCTCTGACTTTCGAGCTTTTTACTCACGACCACAACTCGGAACGTTCAGCGTTCCCCGCCTCCGGTGCTTTTTGTCTCAGTTTCCGGTTTCACATCGACTCTCATTATCGTTTTCCGGTAGTCCGGCATATCTTTGTTCTGATTTTTGAGTCCGGCCAGATAAGTCGTTCGCGGCTGCGTATTTAGCTCATTCAACAAATTGTAATTACGATGATCCTTCTTTGTCTTGGCGACAGCGCTGTTCGGATCATGCATATCGCCAAAGGTTATCGCATTCGTCGGACAAACCGACTGGCAGGCCGTCACGACTTCGCCGTCACGGATCGGACGGGCATCCTTTTCGGCTTCGATACGGGCGGCCGCAATTCGCTGCGTGCAATAGGTGCATTTTTCCATTACGCCGCGGCTACGGATCGTAACTTCCGGATTGCGCATCAGCTTGTACTGGGGCGTGTCCCAATCCTGATAAAGCAGGAAATTAAATCGGCGCACCTTGTATGGACAGTTATTTGAGCAATAACGGGTTCCGACGCAGCGATTGTAGGTCATGTCGTTCAGCCCCTCGGCGCTGTGAACTGTAGCGTGAACGGGGCAAACGACCTCGCAAGGCGCCTGCTCGCATTGTTGGCAGAGAACGGGCTGGAAATGCGGCCCCTCCGGATCGTTAATATTTTCACCGCCATAATAGGCGTCAATCCGCATCCAGTGCATTGCCCGGTGGCGTTCGACCTGCTCCTTGCCCACGACCGGGATATTGTTCTCAGACTGACACGCCAAAACGCAGGCATTGCATCCGACGCACGAATTCAGATCGACGGTCATGCCCCATTTGTGATTTTTATCATAAACAGCCTGATGCTCATCGATGGGGTACATCGACTTATCGTATTCGTTATGCTGATGCCCCAAGCCTGGATTTTTTTCAAACTCGTCCAGATCCCAAACCCGCAGCAGATCGCGCCCTTCCATATTGAAATGGGTTTGGGTTGACGCCACTGTGCCCCGCTCGCCGGTTCTGGCTATCTCGCCCGAACCAAAATTCATCGCGTCCGTGCGTATTACATCGAAGACATTATATCCAAGCCCCGTACCGATCTTTCCCGCCCGTGTCCGGCCATAGCCCATGAAGATCGTAATAACGTCGTCCGGCTGGCCGGGCGAGATCCACATAGGTACCGGTTTCTGAATATCCGCCCCCTGATATTTAAGGGTGACCAGATCGGAGAACAGGTTTCCGCCCTTGGTATTGACAAAGGTGGTGCCTTGACTCGCTCCGGTCATCTCTCTGGTATCGGAGCCTTGATTAACCCCGAGCCGCTGTGCCGTTTTCGGGCTGATCAATGCGACATTGTCCCACGTTACCTTATTTAGCGGATTCGGCAATTCCTGCAGCCAGCCATTGTTGACAAAACGTCCGTCATATACGCAAGGATCAGGCAGTATCGAAATCTCCAGGCTGCCATTCGCTGCGGCCCGCGTTTCCGGCTGGCTCAAAAATGCCGTGTTTGCGGTAACGGTCTTTGTCGTCGCAGCAGTGTTCGGCACGACGCCGTCGTGAACGGCCTTTCGCCAATTATCGTCAAACTTTGCCGCCGCGGCTGGCGCATTTGCCGCCGGTGCAGCAGGCGGTGCCGTCGTCGTTTTCGGAGCCGTTTTTGCAGCCGTATTGGCCGCGGGCGTCGTCACTTTGGCGTCGGTCTTCACCGCCGGAGTTGTAGAATTGACATCTTTCGGCGTTTCTTTCGCAGCCGCAGGCGCATCCTTATTTACAGCGGCAGCCGTTATATTCGTCCGCTGCCAGTATTCTCTTACAATGTCGTAATCTTTTTTATCGAAATTTTCCTTTAGGAAAAGCTGTACGACCTCATGAACATTCTTGCCGTCATAAAGCGGTGCGATCAGCGGTTGAACTATTGACGCAGTGCCGTCGTAAGCCCTCGCATCGCTCCATCCTTCGAGATAATGTTTGTCCGCAATGTGCCAATAACAATAATCTGCAGTTTCGTCAGCGTAAAGACCAAGATGAACACGCATTGGGATCTTGTTCATCCTATCCGCGTTCAATTTCAGATCGGCGGGTGAGTTATAGACCGGATTTCCGCCCAAAATGACCAGCATTTTGACGCGTCCACCGTCGATATCGCCGATAAGTTCTCTAAACTGTTCGACTTGCAGCTTGTCGCTGTTCGGCGACATTGGATCGGTGTAAACGACTGTTTGTCCGGCGTTTCCGAGCGTCGCGTTCATCGCGTGGGCCAGAGCGTGAACCATCGGCGACTGATTATCGCCCGCCACAACGAGTGATTTGCCTTTATGTTCAACCAAATCCTTGGCCATTGCGGCGATCCAGGCCGCATTTTCCGTATAGACGGATGTCGCACTCGCTACTCCGATAGCTTTCGCGATCGCTTTGGCGATTTCGCCCATTTGGCTTGGTTTTACGGCAATGCGGTGATCCGCTTTGGCACCGGTCAGACTGATCGTTGTTTCGACCGAATAAAGCCGGTTGATCTCTTTCTTTTCTTCTGTGAAGGCTCGACTTTTGCCAAAATCATTGATATAGGCGGCGTTAAAACCCGAAAAAATATCGGCATCGAGCGACAGGATCCGTTCGGCTTTCTCAAATTTGTAAATTGTCTGAACCGGCGAGCCAAACGCCATTTTTGCCCCGGCTAAAGCATTGTCTTTGTTGATCGGCTCGTATTGAACCCATTTTGAATTGGGCAGCTCGGCCTTGACTTTGGCGAACTGATCGATCAACGTCGGCGATGTTACCGTCTCGGTCAAAAATCTAATGCCCACGCCGCCATCTTTGCGATTTTCTTCGATAGCGGCACGCAACTCGGCCATAAAGCCTTCCCACGTCTTGGGCGTTCCGCGATAGGTAACTTCCTGCGAGCGGTCGGGATCGTACATGCCCAAAATTGAAGCTTGGGCGAGAATATCCGTGGCTCCCCGGCTGCCCGGATGATCGGGGTTGCCCTCGACTTTTATGGGGCGTCCCTCAAAGGATTTTGCCAAGAGTCCCGTCGCCACACCGCCGAGCGACATCGCGGTTGCGAAATAATTGGCCTTGCCGGGCAGCATGCCTTCCGGATGTTTTACATACGTGACGATCTTCTCGGGCGGCTGGATAACGCAGCCGCTAAGTCCCGCCAGAGCCAGCGACGCTCCCATTACCTTTACAAAATTACGGCGGCTAAGGCTGTTGTCCCACTCCTCGATCTCGTGCGGATATTCGCGGGCAATAAGCTCCTCAAATTCCGGCGCATCGACAAATTCCTCGACACTTCGCCAAAATTCCTTCCCGCTCTGCGACAATATCTTGTCACGAATTGAAGCAAAGTTTCTCGTTTTATCTGGGCTTGGCATTATTTTCTTGAATGCAAAATGCACAGTGCACAATGCAAAATTAAACCAAAATCTAAACTAAGTATTTCTGCTGAATTCTGCATTCTGCATTCTGCATTTACTAATTCCTATCTATGACACGTCGAACAACTCGTCATCATTTCCTTGCTTCGTATCTTGTAATCGATCTTTAATTTGTCGCGTTCCGCCGTATCAAGATCGTCGTCCTGCCACTGCATATTAAATATTTCTTTTTTGGGGCGAATAAATTTCTCCGGCGCCCGGTGACATGCGATGCACCATTCCATCTGCAGCGTGTTTTCCTGGTAAACGGCCGGCATATTGTCGATCTGGCCGTGGCACGTCGAACATCCGACGCCTTTCGCAATGTGAATGCTGTGGTTGAAATAAGTGTATTCCGGCAGATCGTGTACGCGTTCCCATTCGAGCGGCTTGTTATCGCGGAAACTAGCTCTGACCGGTTCGAGATATGGGCTGTCCGACCATATCTGGCTGTGACAATTCATGCACGTCTGAGTCGCGGGCATTCCGGCCGAGGCTGTCGTTTCGACCGTCTGATGGCAATAACGGCAATCAATGCCGTCGTCACCGACGTGGTGTTTGTGGCTGAACTGTACGGGCTGCTGCTTTTCGAGGTATCGACCCGTCAAATATGACGAGCGGGCAATCTGCGTATATGCGTAAAAAGCGGTTCCACCCAAAACCACGGCCAAAACCATGCTGATCCGGGCGATATTATTTGCACTTTTATTGAAGATTTGTGCCATTTTTAGTCTTCCGCTAAGGACGCTATGCAAAAATCAGGCTTCACTTTTTCTCATACCTCAAATAAAGAGATAAGAGGTCAGCGAGCCAAAATCTAACTAAATTACGAACCGTAAAGCTGTTACGATTTTACTAAAACTTATAAAATCCGCAAATTGCACAATAAAAAAATAGCAAAAAGCGGGAGATTGTGCAAAGTTTCACTAAAGAATTGTAAGGTCGTTCAGAGTGCGCGATTTATCGCGTTCTTTTGTTTGGAGGCTAAACGTATACGATATAAAGTCGGACACTTTTGCGGCTTACGCGATAAATCGCGCACTCTAAACTGCCAAAAGAGCCGCTCCCGCAGCCGCCCCATACTCACCCAGCTCGCCCTCGACAATTGTGGCCGCATCGAAAGATGGTGCAAACGATAATTCCCTGGCCCGCTCGATGATCGCGTCCAGAACCAAACTCTTTGCTTCCATTATCTCGCCGCCGACGACGATCTTTTCCATATTAAGAAGGTTGATAACCGTCGCAATCGCCGTTCCGACATAGACACCGGTGCGCTCGAGCATCATTTGAGCAAAATCGTCGTCCTTGTTAGCCGCAGCGATAATGGCCGAGATCGTTATCTCTTCCTCTGCCAATTTATTTAATGAGGATGTGCTGTCGTGGTGAAACCGGCTGCGTGTCCGTCTGAGGATATTTTCTGTCGATGCGACTTCCTCAAGCCTCATGCCCTCGGAATTGATCGGAACATACCCAAATTCCCCCGCAAAACCCGACGCGCCGCGCCATATCTCGCCGTCGAAAATGAAAGCCCCGCCCACCCCTTCGCCGAGCGTTGCATAAAAAAAGTTGCGGCTGCCGCGTCCCGCTCCGAGCATGTATTCGCCATACGCGGCGGCATTGGCGTCATTTTCGATGGTCACCTTTAGATCGGTCGCGGCCTCGATCTCCTTAACCAGATCGACGTTCGAATGTTCGGGAATATGAGCGGAAAACGTCACCCGGTTTGTGCCCCGATCAACCAGCCCAGGCACGGCAACGCCGATACGATCAAAATCGCCGAGGTCTGTGTGCAGTTCGCCGATCAAAGCGGTAAACTGCGACAGCACCGGTTCGGCTCCAAACAACAATGTGCGTGTCACCGCAAGTTTGCCGTCCGTGTCTATCGAAACCGCCCTCAACGCCGAGCTGCAGATCTCAATGCCAATCCGGATTTTCGCGCTATCGGTCATATCGCTCATCGTATAAAAAACTTTCGTGTTCAGTGACTAAAGAGGATTCTAGACACTAGCTATTAAACTGTCAAACATTACGCCGATCCTGCGCTGAACCGCGTTGCTCTCGCTATCCGGCGTCGAAGGCTGTCGCTTAAGCTCAACAATGAGATCGTCGCTTCGGCCAAGAAGGGAGCAACTGACGCATGGCGCAGGATTGAGCAAACGCGAAGCCTCAGGTCGAATGCGGCCGCGTAACCTGTGCGGTAGTCGCGGGCTAACGTCTGGAAATCAGTGTTCCCGTTAAAATTTTTTGTAATCGCCGACGCCGCGATCTTTGCACTCTCAAGAGCCAGCAGGATGCCGCTGCCGGTGAACGGGTCGATAAAGGCCGCGGCGTCGCCGATGGTCAACAAGCCCTCGCAAGGCACGAGGCTTCCACGGCCAAATCGTTCTATAGGGACGGCGAGCCATTCATCGGGGAACGTCGCGTCCTGCATCGTTTCGGCGGCTCGTTTGTTTGTAAAAACGACCTCGCTCAACACGCGTTCCGGGTCGCTCGCCCGCGTCCGCGTGTCGTCGGCCGATGCGATGAAACACAAATTATAAAGGTCATTTTCGACGCGATTACAGCCGCCGTAACCGCCGCGATAGGCATATATCTCGCAGGTTGCGGCAGCTACACGAGCGCCCAGGAGATGCGTTTTGAACGCAACATATTCGGCACGTTTTCGTGTCCCGTCGGCCTTGTCGATGCGTCTCGCGAGGGATCTTGTCCGTCCGGTTGCGTCGATCGTGACTTTTGCCTGTGCCGAGCTTTCAGCTCCGTTTTTGTCTCGCAGAATAATGCCCGATACTCGCGTCTTATCGAAGATAAAACCGGCGGCAGTCGTCTCTTCGCGAACATCGACACCCACCTCGCGGGCACGCTGGAGCAATCTCGCGTCCATTTCGGCACGGCTTAGACCGAGAGCAAGCGAACCGGTTTGGCCAAACCATTCGCTTTTGACCGCGACACCTTTGCCGCTGCGGGCAAAGAAAACTGTCTCGCGAAGATCAACGCCGCTGGCGGCAGAAATGTCTTGCATGACACCAAGCTCATCAAAATGCACGAGACATTCGGGCGAGATAAATTCGCCGCACAGCTTTTGACGCGGAAATTTCTTCTGTTCGACGAGTAAAACATGCAAACCCGCCGCCGCAAGACGGACGGCGGCAGAAGAACCGGCCGGCCCGGCCCCGACGATCGCTGCGTCAAATGTGCTGTCAGATAATTCGGTCATTTACTCTAAGTCAGAACCGGGAGCGGTAGCGACCGGGT
>JAYVER010000407.1:0-2654 GCA_043748725.1 Chloracidobacterium sp.
CAACTGTTCGACAATCTCCTGGAAATAGCGCGGCCGTTTACGCAGCCCCTTTATTGAGCGCCACAAAAGATTGGTGGTCTCCTGAACTTCGAAAAGAAATTTCTTAATTGGGTTCATCCAAAAGAGACGACTATGCGCTCGTGTCTCGTCAAGAATATAACGAACTCCAGCCAAACATCAAACAAAAGAAAAGCCGACCCTTTTTAAGGATCGGCCCCCAACATCTGACAGGAGGAACGTGTCAAATGTTTTAAAATCAATGGCTCTGGGGATTTGCCCGTGTATTTTGCTTGATCTGCTGTTTAACCTCGCGAAGCGGCCTAATATCCGCCGGATTCTGGTCATTGTTGACCTTTCGTTCACCGTTCAACTTGCGATTATTATCTGCGTTGACACGCTCTTGCTCAAACTTTCGTCGCAATTCACGAAATTGAATAAGCTGGTCGGGAGTCAATATCCGCCGCACGGCAAATTCACTCATATAACGAATCTTCATTACTTCGGCCTGGGCCATCTGTACTTCTTTTAACCGAGCCTGAACATCCACCTCACTCACTTGATCGGAATAAATTGCTTCGTCCAATAAACGATTTGCCTCGCGAAACCGTTTTTGGGCTTCTTCCATAAGCGGCTTTCTTTCCATATTAATCCGTCGAATCTGCTGCATTTGCTCCCGAGAAAGCCCCAATTGACGCAAGGCATTGCCACGCGCGTCTTCCGGCTTTTTGACTGCCGGCGGCTGCGTTGCAGGCGTCGCGGTATCTTGAGCGTGCACGATTTTGTTAAAAGCGAGAGCCGATACCAGGATAAAAATTATTGTGACGAAGATACGTGATTTCATAAATTTGCCTCCGCAAATTATCGTTTCAAACTTACCTCATTGAAGAGATCCGCAAGCCGCAGCGATTTATCGCCATCATCGGCATATTCTGTCAAAGCCGGAGCCTTGCGTTTCTGCTGGGTGACGCGACCGTTGGCTGTATTATTGTCAGGCGTCTGATTAATTGCCGTCAGATTTTTGCCAATTCCAGGCCGTTGATTGGCAACCGAAGCCCGAATAGGCCTGATCTCGCGGTTGGTAGTCGTCCTATTTGCTGTAGCCGTCGTCGTAACGGTCGCATTCGTTTCGTTCCTGGCCGCGATGTCCGGCGATACTGCTCCGATCGGCGTATTTTGTGTCTCGACCGGCCGAACAGCCTGATTGTTAACGTCGTGAGCAATTTGCTGACTGCCGCCAAAATAGTTCATCGCAACGAAACCCAAACCAATACAAACGACCAATGCTCCGGCGACGGCGACGACCGACGACCATCCCGATAAAGTTAACAATTCGCGAAGTCCGTCTAAAAAACCTACATGGCCGACGGTTGCAGCGGTGCTCTGTTTTGCCGGATATGGAATATTTATTTCCGGCGTTATGAGATGGGCAAACTCCTCTCGTCTCCATTCAAAGACGGAAAAACGAGCGTTCGAAAGCCCAGCAAAATCATCCGTACAAACCGCACAATCAGCAAGATGTAATTCAAATTTTGTGCGCTCCGGCTGACCGATCTCGTCGTAAATATACGCGACGATCTCGTCGGCAAACCCGCATGTCTGTTTTTTATGATTATTATTCAACATAACTCCACCTAATCTTCAAATGACCTCAACCGGCGTTCGCTCCAACCTCATTTTCAACTGCTTCAGAGCAGTGTATAGACGACTTTTGACCGTGCTCAACGGCAACTCCAAAGTTTCTGAGATCTCCTGAAACGTCATCTCCTCAAATTCCTTCATCACGATCACCTGCCTTAGATCGCTCGGCAATGCTCCGACCGCTTGTCTAACCAAAGTCATTCGCTCGGCCTTTTCCGTCGTCTTTGCCGGTGAAAGATTTGGCGACGCGACAAATGTCCGCTCTTCCGCTCCGTCTTCATCATCGAGGAAATCCTCAGCCCTCGATTTCGCACGCCGTTTTGTTGTCAAACACTGGTTGACCGCTATCCGGTGCAGCCACGACGAAACCTTAGCGTCGCCTCGAAAATTTTTCAAATTGCGATACGCCGCAATAAAAGCCTCTTGAGCGGCGTCGCGGGCATCGTCCTCGCGTCCGAGCATACCGAAGCAGAGAGCGAATATTTTCCGCTCCCACCTTCTAACGATTTCGCCGAAGGCATCTGGATCAACCGAAACCGCCAGTTCGACAAGCTGCTCATCCGTTAAGTTTATATACATCAACTCGTGTTAACGCCGCTCTCGCACGAGAATAATATCTCAAATATCACACACTTTGCGAAACCATATCGCATTCAAATACTTAGACGACGAACGTCGGTAAAAAGTCTGGAATTCCGCGATAATGCTGTCTTTCCTGTGTCCCAATGTCCCGACGCTTTTTCACTTTCAATCTTCCGGCTTCCACTTTTCCATTTTGTCTGCTGTCCCAAGTGTCCCGGGCGTCCCGACTGTCCCACGCGTCCCACTTGTCCCAAATCATGTATCGCCCTGTGTCGTCCTGAAAAATGTGACGTTTTTCTCCGGCAATTATCAAAGAGCAAGCCGCCGCTACCACGGCCCCGTACCACGCTAGCAAAAGCACCGATGAATTTAAATGCTATTTTGCGGGCTTTGACGTATTTTGCGGACTTTGCGGATTATTGCAGACGTTAAAT
>JAYVER010000408.1:0-2652 GCA_043748725.1 Chloracidobacterium sp.
CCTAGATAATCGATCGTCGGCTTTGCCTTTAATTTGGGTTCTTTGAGAGCAAATCCGATTATCAACGCGGCGACCACGCCAACCGGCAGATTGATGAAAAATACCCAACGCCACGAAAGTTGATCCGTAATGAAACCACCGATAACCGGGCCGATGACGCTTGAAAGTCCCCAAACTCCGCTAAAATACGCCTGCATCTTAGCACGTTCTTTGAGCGTGAAAGTGTCACCGATTATCGTCATTCCAAGCGGAACGAGAGCACCCGCACCAAGTCCCTGAATGGCGCGAAAAATGATAAGCTGCGTCATTGACCCAGCGAGCCCCGATAGCAATGTGCCCAGCAGAAAAACCCCGATCCCGATCTGATAAAGCAGACGCCGACCGTAAAGATCGGAAAGCTTGCCCCACACCGGCACCGTCACGGTTGACGTCACGAGATAAGCCGAAAAGACCCAGCTATAATGATTTATGCCGCCTAGTGTTGCAATGACGGTCGGCATAGCAGTGCCGACAACCGTTGCTTCGAGCGCGGCGATGGCCATGCCGGTCATAACGCCGACGGTTACAGCCCAACGCCGCCGCTGCGACATTTCCAGTCGGGGTTTGTCCGATTCATTAACTCGTGTTGTTGAATTTCCTTCCACGCCTTGTTATGTCGATCGTTAAATATGCGTTAACAGAATATCACGCCGCAAATTTGTCGCGATCCCGCAGCCCAAGTTCGGCGATTTTTTTCATCAAGAAATCGGCGATTTCCTTATGCGTCCGGATGCGGTCGCCTTTTTCGTAGAATTCCGTTAGATCGAGCGGTTCGCCAAACCAAATACGCACCTTCGGCCCGCCGGTCCAGTTGCCTAAGATCTGTTTTGGCAGGTCGTTACCGAGTCCGGCAATGAAAACCGGAATCACCTGCGGATGTGCGGCATATATAACCTTGCCTATGCCCGGCTGGGCCGGCAAATAGTCGTACGGGCCGCCGTTGAGGTTACGTTTCCCTTCCGGATGAAAGCCGATCATATGCCCGTGTCCGACCGAGCAAAGCTGCACCAATCGCCGCATCGAAAATTTATCGAATTCCCTCTTTCTGGCCTCGCGGCTTTCACGAAAAAACGGCGGATACATCGAGAACCACCCCATAACTAGGTTCACGAACCAGCCCAACGGATTATCGTAAAAAAATTTGCCGCGCACCGGAAAATACAGTGTCACCGGCCTTTTTGTTCGACGGAAGATAACACTCGATACCGTGTACATATCGAAGAATGAGCGGTGATTTGCAACGAGAATGAGCGGTTTTTCAATCTCAGAGTTCTCGACATTTTCAATGCCAAACACGTTCATTAGATTGTAGGTCGCGAGATATATCCACAGCGATCCGATGTGCCGTTGGCAAAATGTCATCAGCCGTTTCCAAGCGCCGAGATTCATCCGGTGCGTCAGCCGAAATCCGAGCCGCTCGGTCATAGTCAGGACACCGATCTCGTCGCCGGTTGGCACTAAAGTCCCCGTTCTGTCTGTCGGAACGACAGCCTCTGATGCTTTTTGAATGCTTATGTCAGTCATTGCCGAAAGCAGATTTTAGCATTTATGGACTACAGGTTGTGGAAGGGACGATTAAATTAGCTGCTAGGAATAAAATTCTTTGCGGTGACCGATTCTGATAATGGTAATTTGAAAAGTCTTGTCGTTGACCTTATAGCCAACACGCCAATCGCCGATCCGAATGCGCCATACGCCTTCTTCGCTCAGAATCTTGCGGCAGCCAACCGGACGAGGCTCCGCAGTCAGACTCATGATGGTTGTTACAATTCGGTTTTTAGCATTGCGATCAAGCTTCTTAAGGTCTTTTTCAGCACGGTGCGTAATAGAGATCTTATACATCAACCTCCCCGTCGGCCCGCATCTGCTTTAGAACTTCTTCAAAATCACGTGTCGGTTCGTCGTCGCTCTCGCGAGCTATTTCTCCCATTTGGAGATCAACCAACATCTCTTCATAGTCCTCGATAGGCAAGATGACGGCGGTTTTGTGGCCGTGTGCGTCTGTGATGTATTGCATTTCTGTCATATCCCAAATTCTAAAACAATTTACTCGATATTGAAATACTTCGCGTCTGGGTGATGGACGATTATAGCTGAAGTGGATTGCTCCGGGTCGAGCATAAATTCTTCTGTAAGCTCGACCTCAATGCGCGACGGATCAAGAAGTTCGAACAGCTTGGTTTGATCTTCGATATTCGGACATGCCGGATAGCCAAAACTGTATCGCGAGCCTTGATATCCCTGATGAAAGAGCTTCGCGAGTTCCAGTTGATCTTTTCCGGCGAACCCGAGTTCTTCACGAATCCTCTTGTGCCACATTTCGGCGAGAGCCTCAGCGGATTCGACCGACAAGCCATGGAACAGCAGATAGTCGGTGTAATTGTCCGATTTAAAGAGTTTCGCCGAATGTTCGCTCGCCTTGCGACCCATTGTTACAAGCTGAAATGCTACGACATCAATCGGAGCGCGGACACTCTTGTCCGCAAGGCCACGTTCTCCAGCGGCCTCATGCTCCCCGTCGGTCACGAGGCCACCCGACTTGTTGGACGTCGCAGCGACGTCAATGCGGACAGGAGTGTCCGCGCTCCGTTCGACCGATGCGAAATAGTCGGC
>JAYVER010000409.1:0-7027 GCA_043748725.1 Chloracidobacterium sp.
TTTTTTCATTTTTGTATCTCCTTATCTGCGAACTCTGCGTCCGCCTCAGCGTTCTCTGCGATAAAATTGAAGTTTAACGCAGAGATCACCGAGATTAACGCAGAGACCGCTGAGTAAACCCTTCTAAATGTCCTAGCTTTTATCAAAATATTTGCGGCCACGAAGTTTTTCCGGCAGCAAATCGTTGTCCGGATCGTTTCCTTCATCTTTTCCGTAGCCGAGGTCTTTCATTAGCTTGGTCGGTGCGTTTCTGATTTTCATCGGTACGGGAAGATTGCCAAATTTTTTCGCGTCGTCCATTGCGGCCCCGATCGCATTTGTCGCCGACCTGTCCTTGGCGGCATTTGATAGATAAGCGACGCCGTGGGCGAGATTAAGCACACATTCGGGCAGGCCGATCGTTTCGACGGCACGGAAAACCGAATTGGCGACAACCAGCGCCGTCGGCTGTGCAAGACCGATGTCTTCGGAAGCGAAGATCACCATTCGGCGGGCGATAAATTTCGGGTCCTCGCCGCTTTCGATCATCCGGGCGAGATAATACATCGCGGCGTCGGCTCGGCTCGCCCGCATTGATTTGATGAAAGCGCTGATGACATTGTAATGCTCCTCGCCTTTTTTATCGTAACGCAGAAATTTTGACTGGAGCGTCTCTTTGAGCGTTTCGAGCGTGATCGTGTCATACAGATGCGAAGTATTTTCGAGCATCGTGATGGCCTGGCGGGCATCGCCGTTTGCCATTTCGATCAGCCAATCTTTCGCGGTTGGATCGAGTTCAAAACCGGTACGGTGGATGATCGCCGCCATGTTTTCTGCCGACAGTTCTTCGAGTACAAACATTCGCATCCGCGACAAAAGAGCGGGAATTATCTCGAAGCTCGGGTTCTCGGTCGTTGCTCCAATCAGCACCAATTCGCCGCTTTCGACATAGGGAAGTAGAAAATCCTGCTGGGCCTTATTAAAACGATGAATCTCGTCGAGAAAGAGCACGCGGGGTCGTCCGTCAATTGAAGGGGTTTTGATGATCTTTCGGATGTCCTCTTTACCCGCAGAGACAGCCGAAAGCTCGTAAAACTCTGCATTTATAGCATTTGCATAGATACGTGCCAGCGTGGTTTTGCCGGTTCCGGGTGTTCCCCAAAGGACGAAAGAAAAAATATGTCCCTGTTCAACGGCAAGACGCAATGGTTTGCCCGTCCCGACCAGATGCGTCTGGCCGACAAATTCGTCGAGGCTACGGGGCCTGATTTGATTCGCAAGGGGCTCCATAATTCTTGGTTGCCGACATTATAACGCACAAAGAAAAAAGGCGGCCCTAATCAGCCGCCATCCAAGAAATAAACTTATTGCCATGCACGGTTTAACCACCCGTCACATTTGACCTATTTGTTGCGAGTTCTAGACCCTCCGCCCGCGAACGAGCTGCAAAATGAGGACGATGACTGCGACCACAATGAGTAGGTGTATCAGCCCGCCGCCCGCCATCGAGCCGCCGAAACCGATGCCTAAAAAGTATAGAACCAGAAGTATCAGAATTATTGTCCAAAGCATATTTTTCTCCTTTGTAAACTAGTTAATTTGTAAACTGAAAGGGAGTTGCGTACTTCTTTCTCCCGGTATTAATTCGCCGTAATGTTGCTCGTCAACTCAAAGATAAACATTCGGAAAACTCAAGTCTGTCTGCTAGCGCACATAAGGCTATTACAAACAGTCTCGATTTCGTCGCCAAATGTGAAACAAAATTATTTACGAGATTCGCCGAATTCTCGAAAAAGTCTTAACAGCGATTGTTCTTCGGGTTCGAATTCTGCCTCGATACGTCGTTTATGGCGGTGGTTACGCGGCCGAAAGTCGTCCAGGATGACGCCGCCCGCATAGGCTTTCAGAACCATCGGATGAATATAAGAGCCACGGCAGACGGTGGGTGTGTTCCCCAGTTGTTCCGCCGCCAGCTTTACTGCCCGATCTATATTTTTCTTTAATTGACGATCGTCGGCCGCTTTTCCGATCTCGGCAAGCTCGACCGCCGCGAGCAGGGTTGCCCCCCAGGTTCTAAAGTCTTTTGCAGAAAATTCGGGGGCGGTGTTTGATTTCAGATAATGATTGATCTCGCTAGGGCGAACGGCACGCGGTTTTCCTTCCTCGTCGAGATAGTGAAAAAGCTTACGGCTTGCACCCAGTTGTTTGAGGTCCGCCATCAGAACCGCCAGTTCTTCGTCCGCCAATATTTTTCGGTGACGTACGCTGCTTTTGCCAACGAACTGAAATATCAACTCTCTATTTCTGCGAATCTCTAAATGTCTGTTCTGAAGTGTCGTAATGCCGTAGGTTTTATAATTTTTGACGCTCTTTTCGGTTCCCATCCGCATATAGAGCGAATTCATAAGCCGTATCATAATGGCCAAAACTTTTTCACGCGGGAACCCTTCGAGCAGAATATGCTCGTTGGTTACTTTGCGAAGCAGGGGAACATACTCACCAAATTTTTCGATCTTGGCGAATTTTTTTCGTTGTTGGCTTTCCGAAAATTTAGCGTGATATAAATACTGGACCCGTCCGCTGGTGTCGATGCCGACGGCCTGCAGTTTACTTGATACAGACGGCGAAATCCTGACCGACTTCCACGCCGGCGGGATCGCCAATGCTCCGATTCGGGTGATCGGTTCCTCAGATTTAATTTCTAGTCCGGTCGGATCGAAATATTTAAAACCCCTGGAGGGCGAGCCTTTTCGCAGCCACCATTTTGCACGACGGCCTTTGTCGATGACGAGCTTTGCTTTTTGCGGGTCGAAGAGTGACTTTTTCACCAAAATGTTCCCTGGCAACCGGCTACTACATTACCGGGTATTCGAATTACTTGCCTGTGCCGGGCTTTCGATCTTTCCGTCGGTTGAGGCTCTCAGGAAAAAAACGACTGCAAAGAGTATCATTATAGTCAGGGCGATCAAACTCACCGTGATCGCCCAATTAACTCCACGATAGGCCTTGGCGGTGTCGTCTCTGACAACCACATCGTTTCCGTCTACGTTGATTACATCTTTTGACATAATTAATTAGTTTGCGTATTTCGTTTACGTCTTCTTCGATGGGGTCTTTGCCGAGGATTTTTTAGCCTTCGAAGAGCCGGATTTGGCGGCAGACTTGCCGGTTTTGGATTTTACCGCCGCCGCTTTTGTCGCCTTTGCCCCACTCGCCGCAACTTTCTCAGCGACGGCCACGATGGCTGCGTCACCTGCGGTGAATACTAGATCGGTTACCGCCTCTTTTGCTTTCGTTAATAAGCCCTTGTTTGCACCGCCCTTTTTTGGTGTAGATTTTTTCCTCGTTCCTGAAGGCGCAGTTTTTTTAACTGACGGTTTCACACTAGAATTGCTTGATTTAGCCGCCTTTGGTTTGGATTTTCCAGTTGCCATTTTTTTTCTCCTTTGATTCTTGATAGATAACCACAAAAAATTTTATAACTTCCACTCGATATTACTGTTCGGTAGCGTACACACGAACATATGACCAAATGTAATTTCAACCGATATTTAACTACGTTAAAAACCGGCGCCGGCCGCAGATTTACCCCACTATGCATTGGCCTTTTTTATATTTGCTTTTTCCTTATCGGACATAGTCGCGGAGTTGATCTGTTCGATCATTGTCTTAGGGTCAACATCCTCAGTCAACATTCTTATCGCCTTTTGATCTTCCAACGAAACACCGACTTTTTCCGCGATGCCCGCAAGTAATCTCAGCATCTTGGTATTTTCCTGCTCGGTTAAAAGATTGATCTGCAGATCAAGATGATTGCGGCGCTCCGTAATGCGGGTTTCGTGGTTCTGGCTGATAAGGATGAAGGTTGAAAGAAAAATCGCCTCTAACGACACCACCAGAGTAAGAAAAGTATAAGGAAATGGATCGAACGCGACACTGGGCAGACTATTGATAATTATCCAACCGCCGAACCAAATTATGTGCACCCAAACAAAAGTTATGCTACCAAAGAAACTAGCGATCGCGTCGGCAATGCGGTCTGTTGCTGATCTTGCCAGCTTTTGAGTCTCCTCAATTTCCAGGACCTTTGCGATGTTTTTTTCGGTTTCCCGTTTTAGTGCCACCGCCGCTGCCTTATCCTTCTCGCCCGTAGCTGTCGAAGGTGAAGATTTTGCTTTTTTCTCAGGTTTTGTCATATCCGTATATTTGTAAAAAGGAGAATGTGACTATAGTAGTCGCATTCCCCAATTTAGTTTTTTTAGTTTCGCAGTTAAATCAGCCGGCTGCCTGTGATTTTTGTCCGGCGGCAAAATTTTTCTTTTCCGCCTCCATCTTGGCTCCTAGTTCTTTCAAAACATCCGCGTCAAATTGTTTCTTAACCAGCGGAAACATCTCGCTTTCCTCTTCCTTGACGTGATGCTCGACATCTTCGATTAGCACAGTCAGCTTTGCGTCAAATTTTTCGTTATCACCAGATAAAGCTGCAAGTTCCAAAAGGAACTTCTTGACCTGACTATGTTCCTCGATGCCCTCGAGCACGATCTTAACTAAATCTTCGTCGCCTTCAGCTTTCAGCTTTGGATAAAATGTCACTTCTTCGATATGAGCATGGACATCCAACTTGGCCTTAATTTTTTTGAAAATGGCTGTATGATCGGTGTCTTCGTGTGCCTTTACCTCTTTAAAGAATGCATCCACCTCATCGTGGTCAGCTTTTAATAATTCAATTGCGTTCATTGTGTATCTCCTTGCAAGATCTTAGAAATACAACTTTATTCTTATTTTCAGGCAAGATATGTTCGCTACCGTACAGAGTCGCTAAAACAATTTCTTTACTATTTAATAGTCTGTGAGTCAGACCGAATCAGACAGAAAGAGGTGTTACAGAAAATGTTTGAGAATAATGCGGCCAATATTTTATACGTCGATAACGATTACGAATTCTGTGAATTTGTGATGAATTCGTTTAAACAAAACGAAAAAAGCTGCGAGATCAAAACCGTAACGTGCGTTCCACAGGCACTGCTGTTGATCAACAGCAATCCGTTTGATCTATATATTTTTGACTATTGTCTGCTCGAAATGACCGGGGCGGAACTGTGCCGCAAAATTCGCGCCGAAGACAGGAAGACACCCGTCGTCATATACAGCGCGTTATACCGCGAAATTGATCGCGAGACGGCAATGAATGCCGGAGCCAATGCCTTTATTGTCAAATCGGATGGGTTCTATAATTTGTCCACAACTGTCAGGCGTTTTCTTAATCGGCCGCCGGTAATATCGCGGAATTATCATTCTGCCCGGCGAACCTCGAGCATTATTTAAGTCACGACATCGAAATCAGGAGGAAATCATCTAATGTCCCTTATACATTGTCCCGAATGCGGACACGAAGTATCAAGCACCGCAGTATCATGTCCGAACTGCGCTCGTCCGATAGTACCTTTTGTCGAAAGGATAGAACCGGTTGTAGAGCGAAAGGTTTTCGTGCCCGCACACATACCGGAGCGCGAAGGTTTTCCGACGTGGGCATTTATTCCGATTGGCGTATTGGGCGTAATCTTGTTGATCGTTCTGTTCGTCATTTGGGGCAGAAACAACGACGATACGGCGAATCAGCGGCTTAACGTCAATGTCAACAGCCAGCGACAGACGACCGCCGGCAACCCAAATGGGCCGTCAACGGTCACAACCGTTCCGTCAAGCGGGCCTTCGACCATTTCGGTGCCGAGCTCGCAGACGACGGTGCCTAGCTCGCAAACGACGGTTCCGGGTTCGCAGACGAGCGTCGCCGAGGCGCCAACCAAAGGCAAAGTTACCATCGATGCAAAGCTGGTAACGCGAAACGGCTCTGCACAGTCCGTCCGAAACGAGAAATTTTATCTTCTCGACCAGGATCTCGAAACCATATTAGGCAGCGCGGGACTTGAGCCGATCGAGGGTCAAACGTTAACGAACAGCCTCGGGCTTTCGCTTATATTTCCTGACAAATACGGAGATTTTAACCGCAATGCATTCCGCGTGATCAGGCAGCATATAAAATACTCCGGGCAGACCGACGGTTCGGGCAAAGCACAACTCAGCGGCGTCGAGCCGAACAGCTATTATCTTTTCGGCATGACAAAGGCAGGCCGTGGATTTGCTGTATGGAATTCGCCCGTCTCAATCCAGGTCGGCGATAATATCCTCAATCTGAGCCCGCAGCGCCTGACCGAGATACAGGATTCGACGGGTTGAAACGAGCATGATCTAATAGGGATTGTTTAAGGGGTTCTAGCGTCAGAGTAGATTTCCAACGTACAAATTAATCTAAATTCAGTTTCACTTCTGAATTATCGGATTTGAAAAATGATAATTTCAAAAAGATCAGTAGATTAGACATCGAACCGAGAAAAAATGTTGCGTCAACATATCCGTTTCCCATGTGGATAAGCATAAACTTATCATTGTGATCGGAATGCTCCAAGGCATTGCCAACACAAACCGGGCAATAAGCACCTCAAAGTACCACGCCCACGATGCCCCAATTAAATACAGCAACGCTATAAATCCGCAAATGTAATTTCGAGTGGTACTTTCATTTTGATTCGTACTGTATGGACTCCGTTGATAATTTAAAGCAGAACACATCAAGCCGCCTTTAGTTTTTCAGCTAAGGCGGAAATAAAAGCCGGATTGTCCAGCATCTTGATCGTTACAACTTCGCCTTGGGGTTGTTTGAGATTTTCGATGGCTTTTCGCAATTCGTTATTGATCTGCGTTTGATAAGGCGGATTACCCGTCTCAGATGCGCGCGCCCTGAAAAAATCCAAAATATCAGCATCCAATAGAATTGTGATGCGACTTTTGCAGTCTCGCAGGGACTTATTCTTCACATTATCCAAAAACTTTGGGCGGGTTATACGCCTCAGACCTCGCTCCATTGCTTCGGGTGAAGTTTTTATATATTCATAGAGTTCTTTGAAAAACCCCTACAAATGTGTCGGTTGTTGTCGATTGTAGGGTAAGAGGATTATATAATGGAGGAATGAAAAGCGAACAATTGACG
>JAYVER010000410.1:0-2646 GCA_043748725.1 Chloracidobacterium sp.
CCCGCCCGGAATCGCAAACGCCGGCTCGACCCGTATAATTTTTCCTGTTTGATCCATGTGAGAGTTAGATTTTACGATGCTTCGGGCTAAGGTGTCGAACATGGATGTCAGAACCGCGAGCGGTAGCGACCGGGGTTGTTCAAAGCTCGCCGCGAAAGGCTCGATGGAGAAGGGTTTGGAACAGGTGTTCGGCCTGGCGGGTAGCTTCGCACTGCTGGCGGCGGATCCGCTCGAACTTTTGGACAATCTCGGCGAATTTTTCTTGTAATGGAAGCGGCGGTGCAATAATAACCAAATCTCTTAGAATTTCTAGGTTGATATTTTTCTGCGCTGATTCTGGGGCTGTTTCTTCGAGGGTTCTCTGAACGAATGAAAACCAATGATGAACGAAATCGATCTTTGATTCTTGATTAACCGTAAATTCCACGACACTGTCAGGAAAGCAAGCGTCAAAGGTAAGGATTGCTGTTTTCGCGATGTTTGCCGCTATTGTAATGCAAAGAGTTCCGGCGGGCCACAATTTGCTCTGCTTCAAACCTTCTTCTGAATAATATTGTGAACAAAAAAGAATATAGCTCTGCGAGTTTGCGACATCGCCCGTCTGAACAAAAGGATACGCTGCTCCGTAAAGATGCGGTGCATTTCGCGGTCTATGCTTGGACTTGCCACGATCTAGCTTCCCGAAACTCGAAAGTGGCACTTTTTCCCATGCCATTGGATTAGCGACAGGATCGCCGAACATTTTGATGAAGACGGATTAGAGAAAAGAATCGCTGAGAGTTTGGGCGTAGCGGCGCTGCCGCCGCAGACGGTCAGCCTTATCCAAAACCGCCGCAATCCGCTTTTGTTCGTCAACGGAAGCGGCAAGCGGAACTTCTACCTCGCCGACGACATCGCGAGTTATTCCATTGATTGTTGCTCCGCGCTGAAGCCGCTTGAAGTGGGTTTCTTGCGTTGCAAGAAAGTACTTCAGATAATGACTATCCAATTGTTTTTCGTCGGGGATAATCGCCGTTATGTCCTGACTGAAACATAAATCATACGAAGAAAGAGCGACCTTACCCACGCTTGTTCGAGTGACCAACAGAACTGTTCCGCGTGGAACCATCGAAGTGGCGGACTTCTTTATTGCTTCTTCGGAAATAAAACTACGAGCTTTCGTTACCTTGAATTCAGAAATGTCAGCACCGGTTATCCACGGAATATTTCCGTTGAAATACTCTTCATTTTCCGTGCTCGGAGTTCCGCCATTTAAGAATGACGAGACAGTTTCTAGTTTTGCGGTTCTCATTTGAGTCTTTGTCGCAGAGCGACATTTTGATTTTCCCTGTGCTTAGCCGGCTTCTGAAATTAGCGTCAAACCATCAACGCCCAAAAAGTGTTTGCGATTGTGGCTGATGAGCGGCACATCCAAAAACAACGCTGCTGACGCAACCCTGGCGTCTGATGCCGAAATCGGCTTTCCATTTTGCCGGGCGCTGTTCATTGCATCGGCCCAAATCCGGCAAAGATCATCATCAGCGAATACAATCAGAAAGGTTGAGAGATATTCTTCCAATTCGGCGAGGCGATCCACGCCCCAATTACGCCCTAAAGCCCAATGACGCAATTCCGCCAATGTCATAAACGAGATGACATACGGCATGTTGCTCAAATGTGGACGATAAAGCTGGGCTCGCGAATCTTCCTTGTAGAGATAGGAAACTATGTCGGTGTCAAGGACGACCGCCATCAGTCAAAACTCCCGTCAGTCGAGAGGTCGCGCCATTCGCGAACGGCTTTAATTATATCGTCGGCCGTTTCGTCCCGGCCATTCCCGCTGCCTATCAATTCGTTAAACGAATTTGCCAACTTGCCTCTGTGCTGTTCGATCAAATATTGCAGACGCTTCTCAGCGGTTGTTTTCGCTTGCGATGGAGATGATTTAACTTTTTGGGGTTTGTCTAAAACTTGTACCATTTTCCCATCCTCCTGATGCTATTTAGCTATGGCTTTATCATAACCTAAAGAATTGATTGTTTGAAGTAAAATCTCGGTTTCGTCTTTGGTGATTTGTTCGAGTTTAGCTAATCGTTCCAGCGTTACACCGGGATCTTCGTAAAATGTTTCGTCCGGATCGATCTTTCGATACCGGCTTGCTGAGAGGTCGAATTTGTTAGCCGTAACTTCTGCTTTCGTGACCCAAAACTGATTTCCGAGTAAATTGATCTCGTCCTGGACGGGAGCGATCCGCTCTTCGAGTTCGGCGAGCTTTTGCTCGTCGGTTTCGAGTGCGAGACGTGCGGTGTCATCGTCCGGTGGTGCGACGACGCCCTCGAACATCAGGCGATTTATCTCGCGGTGCAGGTCGAGCCGTTCGGCTTTCATCGGGGCGACCATTCTCTTGAGTTCCTCGCGACGTTGTTTACGAAGTTCGTAAAACGCCGCGTCCTTTCGATGGTTCCAGCAATCGAGAATGTCGGGAATATCGCTGCCGTCAACCTTTTGCCGTTTGTCGTCGAGCGAAAAACCGTCGGCGGTCATGTCGTAAAACCAGATGCGACTCGCGGAAGCCGCCACGATCCGGCACCGTTCATCCCCAATAAAAACAGCGCTGTCCGCCCCGTGCCCGGCCCGAAACCCTTCGCATGTCACGACGATCTCCCC
>JAYVER010000411.1:0-18179 GCA_043748725.1 Chloracidobacterium sp.
ATGACGGCATATTTGCTGTCGAAACTTTGCATCGAAGCCGGTCTGCCCGCCGGCGTATTGAACATCGTCCACGGCCTCGGTCCCAAAGTTGGCTCTGCAATTGTTGCACATAAAGATATCAAGGCCATCTCGTTCACCGGCGGCACTGCGACCGGCGAAGAGATCGCCCGCGTGGCGGCGCCAATGTTCAAGAAATTGTCTTTGGAGCTTGGCGGCAAAAACCCGAACATCATCTTCGCCGACTGCAACTATGAAGAAATGCTGGCAACAACGATCCGCTCGTCGTTCTCAAATCAGGGCGAGATATGCCTGTGCGGTTCGCGGATATTTGTCGAGCGGCCATTGTATGAGCGGTTTAGAACGGATTTTATCTCGCGGGTCTCGGCATTAAAAGTTGGCGACCCGCTCGAAGCCGACACTGATGTCGGCGCGATCGTCTCGAAACAACACTTTGACAAGATAATGTCATATATCGAACTCGCAAAAACAGAAGGCGGCATGATATTGACAGGCGGGCATCAAGTGGATTTAACCGCAGAGACACAGAGACGCGGAGAAATGTCGGAACCGGGAGCGGTAGCGACTGGGTCGTCTTCGATTCCGCAATCCGCAATCCGCAATCCGCAATTGAAAGGCTGGTTCATCGAGCCAACCGTCATCGAAGGCCTGCCGCACGATTGCCGGACAAATCAGGAAGAAATATTCGGCCCGGTCGTTACCATAATGCCCTTCGACACCGAGGATGAAGTTCTGTCTTACGCCAACAGCGTCCGCTACGGCCTGTCGGCAACCATTTGGACTGAAAATCTCTCACGAGCCCATCGCGTCGCAGCAAAAATAGAATCCGGTATCGTTTGGGTCAACTGCTGGTTATTACGCGACCTCCGCACACCTTTCGGCGGCGTAAAAGACAGCGGCGTCGGCCGCGAAGGCGGCTTCGAGGCATTGAGATTTTTTACTGAAGAGAAGAATGTGTGTATTCGAAGTTCGGAGTTCCAATTTTAGTTGGCCTTCGCTGCACAAAAGCCAACTAAAGTTGGAACTCCAAACTATGACCTATCGCTCAGCGTAAAGATCGGGGAATTTCACCTTAAGGTCAGCCACTTTCGGGGCGTCGTTGACGACTATGTAGCTGTCGGTGGGGTGATTTTTCAGGTAATCCTGATGATATTTTTCGGCGTCGTAAAACGCTTTGAACGGAACAACCTCGGTGACCACCGGTTTTGATATGGTTTTTGATTTGCCGAGTGTATCGATGTAGGCAAGTGCCGCATTTTTCTGCTCGTCGTTCATGTAAAATATCGCCGAGCGGTATTGCGTGCCGTGATCGGGGCCCTGAAAATTAAGCTCGGTCGGGTCATGTGCGACCGAGAAAAACACGGACAGCAATTGCGGGTACGTGACTTTTGTCGGGTCATAGGTGACAAAAACCGATTCGGCGTGTCCGGTTGTGCCGGTGCTGACGGTTTCATAATTGGCAGTCTCTTTTGTACCACCGGTGTAACCCGACTTTACGCCTGTTACGCCCTTTACGTGTTTGAATACGGCGTCGACGCCCCAGAAACAACCACCGGCAAATACGGCGGTCTGTTCGCCTTTTACGGCGGAAGCCGGAGATTCGGCGACGGTCGGTGCGTCCGGCACAACGATCTCAGGCGAAGACTTAACCACATTGCACGCCATTGTCGTGCCCATCAAAATAAATGAAAGAAATTGAAAAATATAAGTTGTCATAAATCCTCTCTACAATTAATGAATTCGCTCAATCACTTCAAATCGGATTCAATCTTTTATATACTCATTTAAGCATAACGAGACGATCCGAACTACTTTTAAGATGCCTGGAAAAGCGGGAAATATTCCCTTATCTGCAAAGTGTTCTCAAAAAATATGTCCGCTCACGAGATAATTAATTCATCAAAAGCCCCTGAACCTGTCGGGTTATATCCGCACGCACGCCGTGTTGGGAACCTGTTGTTTCTTTCGGGAGTCGGGCCGCGACAACGTGGGGCAAAGCAAATTCCCGGCGTCGAGTTTGATGAAAATGGCGAGATCGTTTCCTATGACATAGAAACGCAGTGCCGGTCGGTCTTTCAAAATGTTCGATACATTATCGAAGACGCCGGTTCGTCGTGGAATAATATCGTTGACGTGACCGTTTTTCTGACTAATATGCATGACGATTTCGCAGTGTATAATAAAGTTTACGCCGAATACTTTGCCGATAACCAGCCGTGTCGGACGACGGTCGAGGTAAATAAACTGCCTACAAAGATCGCGATCGAGCTAAAGGTGATCGCAACAATAGACTGATAAATCAAGGAGAATAAATGACAGCAACAAAAGGATATGCCGTTAGCGGGCCGGAAGCGGCGTTTGGACCATTCGATTTTGAGAGGCGCGAGGTCGGGGCGGCCGACATTTTGATCGAGATACTTTATTGCGGCATTTGCCACTCGGACATTCACCAGGTGCGGGGCGAATGGGGCAATTCGAACTATCCGATGGTTCCGGGACACGAAATCGTCGGCCGCGTCGTCAAAACGGGAGCGGATGTTACAAAATTTGCTGTCGGCGATATCGCCGGTATCGGGTGTTTTGTCGATTCGTGCCGGATATGTCCGCCCTGCAAGGACGGATTCGAGCAGTTTTGCGTAAAACAGGCTGCGTTCACATACAACGGGACAGAAATGGATCGCGTCACGCCGACATACGGCGGCTATTCGAATATATACGTTATCGACGAAGCCTACGCGCTCAAGGTTGCGGGCGATCAGGAGTTGGCGGGCGTGGCACCGCTGCTTTGTGCCGGGATAACGACGTATTCGCCTCTCAAGCGGTTTAATGTCGGGCCCGGTCAAAAAGTGGGCGTCGTCGGTCTTGGCGGCCTCGGCCATATGGCCGTTAAGTTCGCCGTATCGATGGGTGCCGAAGTGACGGTTTTCAGCACATCGCCGTCTAAAGAGGTTGACGCTCTCAAGCTGGGAGCACATCATTTCGTCGTAACCAAAGACCCGGAAAATCTGGTTCCGCTCGCGGGAACATTCAACTTTATTCTCGATTCCGTGTCGGCCGATCACGATCTGAGCATGTATTTGAGTCTGCTTGGCATTCGCGGTGCGATGGTGGTTGTTGGCGTGCCCGCCACACCGGCGGCTCTTCATTCTATGTCACTGATCTCGGGAAACAAGACCCTCGCCGGTTCTTTGATCGGCGGCATTCCCGAGACACAGGAAATGCTCGATTATTGTGCGAAACATAATATTACATCCGATGTCGAGGTGATTGCGATGAGCGGCGTAGCCGAAGCCTACGACCGCACGATCAAATCGGATGTCCGCTACCGCTTTGTTATCGATTTGCAGACGCTCTAGTTCGGAGTTCCAAGTTTGGACTTCCAATTTTAGTTGGCTTGAACGCGACGCAGAAGCCAGCTAAAGCTGGAACTCCGAACGGATTATATATGCCAAAATACGTCGCTTTGTTGCGCGGCATCAATGTCGGCGGCAACAACATGATCAAGATGGAAACGCTCCGGGCGACGTTTGAGGCTGTCGGTTTTGAGAATGTAAAGAGCTACATCAATAGCGGTAATCTGATCTTTGAGACGCGAAAGTCGGACGATGTTAATCTCGCAAAAAAGATACATGAGGCTATTCAGAAAGATTTCGGATTCAATATCTCGGTAATGGTTCGCTCAATCGCCGAGATCGAAAAGGTCATCGCGAAAAATCCGTTTGCCGGACAATTTGAGAGCCATAAGGATATGCATCTCTTTTTTCTTAATCAAGAACTGACCGCCGAACAGCAGGCACAGCTTTTCGCACAGGCCAATGACAATGAGATGTTTGCTGTGATCGATAGGCACATACTTTGTTTGCTGCGAATCCATATTTTAGACAGCAGCGTCGGCAAAGGCTTTATCGACAAGAAGTTAAAGGTTCCCGCAACCGCGCGCAACTGGCGAACGGTGAAAAAACTCATGGAAATGTGACATCAAAAGAAAGGCGACGGCCATTGATCATACTTATCAATAGTGTGTATAATATCGGATATGAAAGGAAACGCACATAAACGCATAAACATTACCCTGCCGGAATCCACAGTTGTTTTGCTTGAAAGCATAGCTGACAAAGGCTCGCGAAGCACGTTCATCGACGCCGCGATCAGGAAGCATATCAAGGACATCAAAATGGATGGGCTACGGGAAGAGCTTAAGGCCGGTGCCATCGCAAACGCCGAGAGAGATCTTGCGATGGCGGAGGAGTGGTTTCCGCTTGAGGAAGAGCTATGGAAAGACTAGCTTCTCCGAGACGAGGCGAGGTTTATTTGGTTCAATTTGACCCGACGCTTGGCTCGGAAATAAGAAAAACTCGCCCGGCGTTAGTCATTCAGAACGATATAGGGAATCAATTTAGCCCGATAACAATCGTTGCCGCCATTACCTCAAAGATTGGCGACAAACGATACCCTACAGAGGTATTGATCGATGCTGGCGAGGGCGGCCTGACTCAAAACTCGTTAGTCCTAATGAATCAGATACGGTCGATCGACCACAGCCGGCTTTTGAAAAAAATAGGAAAAGTTGAGGCAGCGACTCTGAGAAAAGTCGATACTTCAATAATGATCAGTCTCGGACTTATTCAGTCTTAAAACCGCACAGATGTCTATTAGACGACCTTTTAATTTCAAACAATGGATCGATGAGCATCGGCATTTGCTCAAGCCGCCGGTCGGGAATCAGTGCATTTATGACGCGGATGATTTTATCGTAATGGTCGTCGGCGGGCCTAATTCGCGGAAGGATTATCACTGGGATGAGGGCGAGGAGTTTTTCTACCAGGTCGAAGGCGATATTGTCGTTAAAATCCAGGAAGACGGCAGAGCGGTCGATGTGCCGATCCGCGAGGGCGAGATGTTCCTACTCCCGCCGCGCGTGCCGCACAATCCGATCCGTGGTGCTGACACAGTCGGCATGGTTATCGAACGTAAACGCCAATCGGGCGAACTCGACGGTCTGCTCTGGTTCTGCGAAAAGTGCAACGAAAAGTTGTACGAGGAATATTTTCAGCTCGAAGACATCACGACCCAGTTTCAGGGTGTCTTCGCCGGATTTTACGGTGACCCTAATTTGCGAACTTGCAAATCCTGCGGCGCGGTAATGGAGCCGCCGCAATAAGATTTTTGCCCACGAAACAAACGAAACAAACGAAAATAAGAAAATTTTCCCCGCTTTTTCCTTTATCTTGATTTCGTGTTTTTCGTGTATTTCATGGGCAACAAATAATATGGTTGAGATTATTTACAGGGAAGAAAGCTATAAGATTATTGGGGCGTGTTTTGAAGTTTATAAACAAAAAGGCTGCGGTTTCCTTGAGCCGGTTTATCAGGAATGTTTGAGAATTGAATTTGAGCTACAGGCCATTCCGTTTATTTTTGAGCCGACAATTCAACTTGATTATAAAGGACGCATCTTAGAGCAGTATTTCAAGCCTGATTTTGTTTGCTACGACAAAATCATCGTTGAGTTGAAAGCAGTTTCAGGTTTAATCGACCAACATCGTGCTCAGACTATGAATTATCTAAACGTGACAAACTTTGAGTTAGGATTGCTAGTAAATTTCGGCCATTACCCAAAGTTGGAATACGAGAGATTCGGAAACAGAAAGAATTGCTAGGCCAGGATAATCTGCCCACGAAATACACGAAATAAACGAAAATGGGAAAAAGAAAATCTAGGCAGTCGTTTGTTTATCTTTTTTTCGTGTTTTTCGTGTGTTTCGTGGGAAGTCTTCTTGGTAAAGTTTTGTAAATTTACGCTCCGCACTCTGCGTATTAGTTGCGTATTCACGAGAACTATCCTAAATTGTTACCAAATCAAACAAAGTGCATTCTACTTTTGTTTTTTGGTTCTAATCCAAATTCGGCTTCTTGAGGACTTAACACGATGAAAATATTCCGCGCCCGACAGGGCTATTGCGTCTTTTTTTTACTACTATTGTCTGCCGTTTCCCAGCTTTCGGCTCAAAACCCAACGCAGGATGAACCGAAACCTGCCGCGACGCCCGTGGTGTCAACGCCCACGCCATCTCCCAAGGTCACACCTACGCTAAAACCCAGGGACAAATCTAAGGCTGCCAAATCAACGCCGGCTTCTGTACCGAGCCCAACTCCGGATGTTGCAAACACTTATCAATCGGCACTCTCGGCGTTAAAATTTCGTGAGATCGGGCCAGCGACGATGGGCGGCCGGATTGACGATATTGAGGTCGTTGGCTCGGATCCGCGTATTATTTACGTTGCCACGGCGGGCGGCGGAATTTTGAAGTCGGTCAACGGCGGAACTTCGTGGACGACAATTTTTGATAAAGAAGCGGTTCCGAGTGTTGGTGACATCGCGATCTCGCCGTCGAACCCGTCGATCATTTGGGCCGGAACCGGTGAGGCAAATAACCGGCAGAGCTCGTCATGGGGAAACGGTATTTACAAGTCGATGGACGCCGGCAAGTCGTGGAAAATGATGGGTCTTGCCGATACGCTTCACATTGCACGCGTGGTCGTGCACCCGACAAATCCCGACATTGTTTATGTTGCCGCAACTGGTAATCTTTGGGCACCAAGCTCTAGTCGCGGGGTTTATAAAACTACTGACGGCGGCAAGACTTGGGCTTTGGTATTGAAAGTCAATGACGATACTGGTGCGTCGGACATCGCAATGGATCATGAGAGCCCAAACATTCTTTATGCGGCGATGTATCAACGCCGCCGAACCGTTTTCGGATTTAACGGCAGCGGCGAAGGCAGTGCGATCTATAAATCAAATGACAGCGGCGAAACGTGGACGAAAATTACAAAGGGAATGCCGTATGACACGGAAAATGCCGTCACTCCGCGACCGGACAATCTATTTGAGACCGGACGCAATGCGATCGCAATTTATGCAAAAGATACGAATATCGTCTACGCCCTGATCGAACACGCGAACGGCGGCGTTTACCGGTCAAACGACAAGGGTGAAACCTGGACACGGATGAGCGATATTGCCAGCAATCCGCGTCCGATGTATTTCAGCCAGATCCGCATTGATCCGAATAACGACCAGCGTATCTGGATTGCCGGTGTGACGATGCAGTATTCGGAAGACGGCGGCAAGACATTCAGCGGCAATTCCTCGCGGGCTCCGCACGCCGACACGCATGCTATCTGGATCGACCCGAACGACTCAAATCATTTGCTGATGGGCAACGACGGCGGCGTCAACATTACGTATGATCGCGGCAAAACATGGGATTACGCCAACACCGTTCCGATCGGGCAATTTTACGAGGTGGGCGTCGATAACGGTATGCCGTATAAAATTTGCGGCGGTTTGCAGGACAACAACGCCTGGTGCGGCCCGAGCATGTCGTTTAATCCGCGCGGCATTACTAACGACGATTGGTACACGATCGGCGGCGGCGACGGCTTTTACGCCCAGCCTGACCCTAACGACCCGAACACCGTTTATGCGGAATCGCAGGATGGGAATCTGCTCCGTCGAAATGTGATGAGCGGCGAAAGCAAGAGTATCCGCCCGCGTGAGGAGGAAAGTGAAAAGTTTTACCGTTTTCAATGGAATTCGCCGATCGTCATCTCAGCGTTCGAGCCAAACACGATCTATTATGGCGGTAATTTCCTGTTCAAATCGACAAATCGCGGCGATACCTGGACAAAGGTCGGCGGGGAACTGACCACCAATGTTGACCGCAACACTTTGCAGATCATGGGCAAAGTGCCGGACAAAAACTCCCGTTCGCGGCACGATGGAGTTCAGCAATACCCGGCGATTACGACAGTTTCCGAGTCGCCGGTGAATCGTAATGTTTTATGGGCAGGGACTGACGACGGCAACCTGCAAGTGACCCGCGACAGCCAGACATGGAAAAATGTAGTTGAAAAGATTCCCGGTTTGCCTAAGGGAACGTATGTCAGCCGCATTGTCGCTTCGCGCGCAAACGAGGGGTCGGCTTATGCGACTTTCGACGGTCATCGAATGGGTGATTTCAAGGTTTATGTCTATGTGACGACCGATTTTGGCGAAACGTGGAAATCGATCGTATCCAATTTACCGCAGAATGGCGGCATTATCCATGTCATTCGCGAACATCCCCGCAACCCGTATCTGCTGTTTGTTGGTACAGAGTTCGGTCTTTTTGCCTCATACGACCGCGGCGGAAACTGGACGCAGATCAGGCAAAATCTGCCGACGGTTCCGGTTGATGACATCCTGATCCATCCGCGTGATAACGATCTGATCCTGGGAACTCACGGGCGCTCGATCTGGGTGATGGACGACATCACGGCGCTCGAACAAATGAACCAGTCGGTGCTGGACAGCAATATCACATTGTTTGATACGCGAACCGCCGTCATGTGGCGAACGTGGGGCAACAAATCTCTGACATCGGACAAGGCTTTCTACGGACAAAACCCGCCGAACGGAGCATTGATAAATTTTTATTTAAAAGAACCCTTGGCGGATAAAGAGACGGTCAGCATCACGATACAAGATGCCAAAGGCCAAACGGTCAGAACCATCAATTGCACCCGCACCAATCCTCAGCCGACACCGCAAACCCCGCAAGGTCAACCCGGCGGCGGCGGCGGTGGAGGTGGATTTGGCGGCTTTGGCGGAGGAGCGCAGCCGTGCATTGCCGTAAAAGGCATTAATCGGTATGTTTGGGATCTGCGGTCGCGTCCGGTCGGGCCGCAAATGCCCGGTGCAGCACCGGAGCCACCCGGCGGTCCGGGTGGATTTGCGAATGCGTTGGCGCAGCTTGGCCTGCGGGTTGATCCGGGCGATTATACGGTCAAAGTTAAATTGGGTGATAAGGAATTGTCCAAATCGTTAAAGGTTGTCGATGATCCGCGTATTGTCTTTTCTGCCGACGATCGTGCTAAAAAACGTGCCGCTTTAACCAAGCTTCAGCCGCTCGTATTCCAATCAACGGTGGCTCAATCTACGATCACGGGGATCAGAACCAATCTGAATACAGCAATCGAATCGTGGAAAAAACCGGGAGCACTAACAGTGCCTGAGAACGTTAAGAAGGCCGCGGACGATTTGCTGAAAAAGATCGATGCGATCTATGTGAATTGGGGAACGCCTCCTTCATTAGTAAGTACTATCAGCCAGGCGGGACCGCCGCTGGTAGAATTGCCGACGCCGCTGAATCAGCGCGTCGCTCAGCTGCTGTTTGCAATCGAAGGTGCGTCCACCGCCCCGACAGATGCAGAAATGGTGCAGATGGACATTCTATCGAAGAAAATTCCGCCGGCGTCTGACGAGGTTCGCAAGCTTGTCAGCGAAGATCTGGCGGCACTCAACACAATGATGCTGGAAGCCAAGATCCCATACATCACGGTTCCGGCCTTTACCGGCGAAGGCGGCCGCCGACGCCCTCCGACGGACGAGGATGGTGAAATCGAGCCATAATTGCTCAGAGTGCTCGATTTATCGCATAAAAGAACGCGATAAATCGCGCACTCTGAACCAGACGAATGCTGAAAATAGATGTTCATACGCATATCCTGCCGCGAGATATTCCGCGATGGAAGGACAGATTCGGCTACGGCGGATTCATTACGCTCGATCATTACCAGCCGTGCTGTGCCAGGATGGTGCGTGACGATGGTGTGAGCTTTCGTGAAGTGGACGAAAACTGTTGGAGCGCGGCCAAGCGGATCGATGAGTGTGATGCATCGGGTGTAAATGTTCAGGTGCTCTCGACCGTGCCGGTGATGTTCAGCTATTGGGCGAAAGCCGCGGACGGGGCGGAGATGGCCCGATTTCTGAATGATCACATCGCCGAGATCGTTGTTGCATTTCCAAAGCGTTTTATCGGTCTCGGAACGCTGCCGATGCAGGATACCGAGCTTGCCATTCGCGAACTCGAACGATGTAAAGAGATCGGTCTGGTAGGTGTGCAGATCGGCACTAACGTCAATCAAATAAATCTCGGCGAGCCGCAGTTCGTTGAGTTTTTCGCTGCCTGTGAGCGCCTGGGAATAGCTGTTTTTGTTCATCCGTGGGACATGATGGGCGAAAAAGACATGCAAAAATACTGGCTGCCGTGGCTCGTCGGGATGCCGGCTGAAGTTTCGCGTGCAATTTGCTCGCTGATCTTTTCCGGCACACTCGAACGGCTGCCGAATTTGCGTATCTGCTTTGCCCACGGCGGCGGCGCATTTCCTTCGACGCTTGGGCGAATCGAACATGGTTTCGACGTGCGGCCGGATCTCTGCGCAGTCAATAATCCGCACAGTCCGCGTAAATATTTGAGTAAAATGTATTTCGACTCGCTCGTACACGAACCGGCGACGCTCGATTATCTGATAAATCTTGTTGGTGCTGACCACATAGCTATGGGAAGCGATTATCCTTTCCCACTCGGCGAGGCCGAGCCAGGAAAATTGATCGAGACGTGCGGTTACGACGACGAAATAACAGCATCGTTGTTGCACGGATCGGCTTTATGCTGGCTTAACCTTGAAAGGGAAGCCTTTGAATAATTTTGCTTGACTAGCTAGTCTGACTAGACTATATTTTCAATATGAAAGTCAGTGTGTACGAAGCAAAATCGAAGCTGAGCCAGATGATCAACCGCGCCCTCGAGGGCGAAGAAGTCGTAATAACGCGCAACGGCACTGAAACTGTCCGGCTCGTGCCAGTGGCAAAACATAAAAACTGGGTGGGAATGTACAAGGGGCAAGGCAAGGTCCTCGACAGCTTTTTTGAGCCGCTGGATGAGGAAACGCTGGCGTACTTTACCGGAGACGCCAAGACTTTTCTGGATGACCCCAAATGAAGATTTTGCTCGACACGCACGTTTTTCTTTGGGCGTTGTTAGAGCCTGAACAATTGTCGGCGGGAGCGGTTGCGACTCTGCAATCCACAGAAAATACTATCTTTTTTTCCGCAGCGAGTTCTTGGGAAATTGCCATAAAGTGGTCAAAGGGCGGGATTATCCTACCGAAACCACCTCAGGATTTTGTTATAGGCCGGTTGATTGAAACGGGAACGCTAATGCTGCCAATCTCGATCGGAGAAACTCTCTTGGTCGCCGACCTTCCGTATCATCATCGAGATCCATTTGACAGACTGTTGATCGCTCAAGCCAAATCTCAAGGTTTGCGGATATTCTCGACCGATCCCGTGTTTAAGAAGTACGATGTTGACGTTTTTTGGCTTTGAGTAGGTTTCGGTTAGACTTTTCCTATGCGATATGACGATTATAGTGCGGCAAATCTCGATGCAGCAGACCCGCTAAAGCATTTTCGGGATCGGTTTCACATGCCGCGAGGCTCGGATGGGGAAGAGGTGATCTATTTCACCGGAAACTCGCTTGGGCTGATGCCCAAGACGGCTAGCAGTTACGTGGAGCAGGAACTAATGGACTGGCAAAAGCTGGCTGTCAACGCCCATATGCACGCGAAAAATCCGTGGCTGTCGTATCACGAATTGCTGACCGAACCAATGGCGGCGATCCTCGGTGCAAAGCCGATCGAGACGGTGCTGATGAATACGCTGACGGTAAATCTGCATTTTCTGCTGGTTTCGTTTTACCGGCCTACGCTTGAACGTTACAAGATCGTCATTGAAAAAGGCGCGTTTCCGTCGGATCAATATGCAGTGAAATCGCAGTTGCGTTTTCATGGAGACGCGAGGCGACCCAACGAGTCAGAACCGGGAGCGGTAGCGACTGGGTTCTTCACAGCCGTGCCCAAGAACCCAGTCGCTACCGCTCCCGGTTCTGACAGGGAATCCGTTGCCATGTATTGTGCTGGCTCGCTGATCGAACTCACGCCTCGCGACGGGGAATCGACATTGCGAACGGAAGACATTGTTGAAACGATCGAACGCGAGGGCGATGCAATAGCTCTTGTCATGCTCGGCGGTGTTAATTATTACAGCGGACAGGCGTTTGATATGAAGGCGATCACCGAGGCCGGGCATAAGGTTGGCGCGGTCGTCGGGTTTGACCTTGCTCACGCAGCAGGAAATATCGAGCTGAAAATGCACGATTGGGATGTCGATTTTGCGGCCTGGTGCTCGTACAAATATCTCAATGGCGGTCCCGGCGCGGTCGGCGGGGCGTTTGTTCACGAACGTCATGCCAATAATTTTGATCTGCCGCGTTTTACAGGTTGGTGGGGACACGATAAGGCAAGCCGTTTTCTGATGGGGCCGGAGTTTCAGCCGATTCCCGGAGCCGAGGGCTGGCAAGTCTCAAATCCGGCGATACTTCAAATGGCGGTGATGCGGGCGTCGCTCGATATTTTTGAAGAGGTCGGGATGCCGGCATTGCTTGAAAAATCGCGAAAGTTGACCGGATATTTAGTGTTCCTGATCGATGAGATCGCCGACGAACGAATCTCGATCATCACACCCCGCGACCCGTCGCAACGCGGCTGCCAACTCTCGATAAGCGTTCGCGAAGGCGGAAAAGCTTTGTACGAACAACTTGTCGCAAAAGGCGTTTCCGTCGATTGGCGCGAACCGTCAGTGATCCGTGCAGCACCGGCTCCGCTGTATAATTCGTTTTCGGACGTGCGTGGATTTGTGGAAATATTGAAAGATTGTTTGATTTGACCGTAAAAGGATTATAGCAATTAGAGAAAATATTATGCCTAACTTCTACAAAATGTTTTCGAGTTTGATTGGGATAATTGTATTGATGGCTATTTGTGTGCAAGCCCAGTCGATGAAAGTTACGCTTTTGGGAACCGGAGCTCCGGCGCCTGTGATGGATCGCTTTGGCCCGAGCATTTTGGTCGAGGCGGGCGATCAGAAACTTATTTTTGACGTTGGTCGCGGCGCTATTCAAAGGCTGACCCAAATCAAGGTAAAACCGAAAGACATCACGGGCGTGTTTTTCACTCATTTACATTCTGATCATGTGGTCGGATTTCCTGATTTGTGGTTGACTGGCTGGGTTAATGGCGGACGCGATACGCACGTCCGCGTTTGGGGGCCAAAGGGAACTGAGAAAATGATGTCGTATCTCGAACAGGCGTTTGATTTTGATATCAAGATCAGGCTTTATGATGACCACGCATCGCCGGACGGCGTAATAATAGAAGCAAAAGACATTGTCGAAGGCATTGTTTACGAAAAGAGCGGTGTAACGGTGACGGCGTTTGAGGTTGACCATGGAGCGATCAAGCCCGCTTTTGGCTATCGCATTGATTACGCCGGTCATTCGGTTGTTTTATCAGGCGATACGCGGCCATCCGAAAATCTTATTAAATATGCTAAAGGCACGGATTTATTGATCCACGAAGTGGTTTCCCCGGAAGCCTTTAAACGCGCCGATTATCCGGATGAAAGGATCAAAACCATCGTAAACCACCATACAACACCGGAACAGGCAAGCGATATTTTCGCAAAAGTAAAACCAAAGATGGTTGTTTTTTCTCATATTGTGCCGCCGCCCTCGACAGAACGAGATATTCTTCCACTAGTTGGTAAAACTTACTCAGGCCCGGTGGAACTCGGAGAAGACCTGATGGTCATTAATGTTGGAGAGAAAATTGAGATTCGGCGTCCGGTCAGGCTCTGATGCTACGTGAAAGAGAAAGTTATCATTATTGGAGCAGGATTGGCAGGCTCGCTGCTCTCTATTTATTTAGCCAAACGCGGCATTACTGTAGAAGTGTATGAAGCTCGCGGCGATATGCGCATCGATGAAGTGGCGGCCGGACGTTCGATCAATCTTGCCTTGTCCGATCGCGGCATCGCGGCACTTTGCGAGGTTGGCATGGACGAATATATGCTTGCCGAGGCCGTGCCGATGTATGGGCGGATGATCCATGCGGTGGATGGTCAGACGCGTTTACTGCCGTATTCAGGCCGCAAAGGGGAATATATCAATTCCGTGTCGCGCGCCGGTCTGAACATTGCTCTGATAAACCAAGCGGAAAAGTATGCGGGCGTGACGTTTCATTTCAACGAGCGTTGCATCGGTTTTGACTGCCTGACCGGCGAGACGCAATTTGCGAATGGCAGTGTCGTAAAAGGGGATACAGTAATTGCGACCGATGGAGCCGGTTCTGTAGTGCGTGATGCGATGGTTCGCGGTATTTCGGGTTTTAAACTGTCTCAGATTTTTTTGGAACATGGTTATAAGGAATTGCACATTCCGCCGCCGTCGGAATTAGGGAAAAGAATGACCCTGGACGATCCGTCCGTGCTCCAGTTAAACGCACTCCACATCTGGCCCAGGCATAAGTTCATGATGATCGCCCTGCCTAATTTTGACGGCAGCTTTACATGTACTCTGTTTTTGTCGCACAAGGGCGAGAATAGCTTTGAAGAAATTAACCACGGGTCAGCACGAATAGACGCGGATCAGAAAGCAAATTTATCGGTTCTTGATCCGTGTAAATCCGTGGCTTATAATGTTCTTGATTTTTTCGAAACTCAGTTTCCTGACGTCCTGCCATTTATACCGACTCTCATCGACGATTTTTTGTCGAATCCCACGGGCAACCTCGGCACGATCAAATGTTTTCCGTGGAACGTAGGCGGCAAGGCTTTGCTGCTTGGCGATTCGGCTCACGCGGTGGTGCCGTTTTACGGACAGGGAATGAACTGCGCGTTCGAAGATGTCCGTGTGCTGGACTCACTTATAGAAAAGCACGGCACGGATTGGGAAACGGTTTATGAGGAATACAGCAGCTTGCGCAAAATAAACACCGACGCCATCGCTGACATGGCCGAAGAAAATTTTTACGAAATGCGCGATGCCGTCGCCGATCCGGTCTTTATTAGAAAAAGAGAACTGGAAACAAAACTCGAACAGACCTATCCCGATTATTTCTCAAAATACTCAATGGTCACTTTCCGCGAAGACCTACCGTATTCGGTGGCGAAAGCAAAAGGCAATGCGCAGGATCGGTTGTTGATGGAGATATGTGCAGAAGTTGAAAGCGTGAATGAGATCGAACTGGATGAAGTAATGAAAAAGTTAGCAAATTTAAATTGACGTGAGTGTATTCAAAGAACTTCACCGGCGCAAATCAATATGTTAATATCGCGGCTATGGAAATGACATCACTGACAATTCAGCTTCCAACAGACGTGAGCCGCGAATTGGAGAAAAAGGCAAAAACGCGCGGTCGTCCATCGTCCGAACTTGCGGCCGAAATGGTTTCAAACGGGTTAAAAATCGCCAGGACAAAGCGATCAACCGCGAGCGAGAAGGCAAAGTCCGCTCTGACCGTGGAGATTGTTGATAAGACCTTTGGTGTTTCCGGACCATTGAATCGAAAGGTTTTGATCTCACTCGCCGAAGACGAAGAGTTCAGTGGATATTAAAAACATTCCGGCGGGCACAATGTGTCTGGTCGATGCAAATATTTTGATATACCACCTGAACGGAGTGTCAGCCGAATGCAGAGATTTTCTGCGGAGGGTCGCAAATCGTGAGGTCGATGTTTACCTTACAACGACGATCGTAGCGGAGTTCCTACATCGGCAAATGATGGTCGAGGCGGTAACGAATGGGTTTGTAACCCCGGGCAAAACACTACGAAAACTCAAAGCTCAGCCCGAACTTATTGGACAGCTTACCGAATATATTTCCCAGACGAAAGCACTTCTTAAACCTCCCTTTACTATGCTTCAGATCGACGTCGGTGATATTTCATTGAGCCACAAATTAAGACTCAAGCACCATCTTTTTGTAAATGATTCGATAAACCTGGCATGCGCCAAACGCCACGGCATTCGCAACATAGTCACACACGACAGCGATTTTGCCAACATTTCCGATATCAAGATGTGGTCGCCGACCGATCTGTGAAACCTCTTTTTACTGTGAATTATTCGATTTCAATTTACGATCAGACCTCAAACTTTGATATCGAAAAGTTTTTCGACATCTCAATACCGTTGCGATTTAACGGGCCGCAGCCGAATGCTTATGGCGTTGAAACTGCGTCGTCGAATGCTTGTGTGGCTGCTGACATGGTCGGCGACACTCGCCGTGGCGGGAGCGTTAATTTTGAGCAATATACGTTTATTCCGCACTGTAACGGCACGCATACTGAGTGCGTCGGGCATATCACTAATGAGCGAATCTCCGTCAGGGATTGTTTGAAGGAAGTTTTTATTCCGGCGGTTCTGGTGTCGGTTGAGGCTGAAAATATTGACGGTGATGAGAGCCTCCTGACGAAAGCTGGGCTGCTCAATGCGATGGAAGCCCTTACTTACGTGCGGGCTACGGACACGCGGGCTACTGACACGGCGTTGATCGTGCGGACTCTGCCGAATGATGAAGGCAAGTTGACGCGGCAATACGGCGGCGACAACATTCCACCGTATTTTTCGACCGAGGCGATGGAGTTTATTGTCGAATCGGGTTTCAAACACCTGCTTGTCGATCTGCCGTCGATTGATCGCATTTACGATGACGGCAAGTTAGGGAATCACCGTATTTTCTGGAACGTTGAACAAGGAAGTTTCGAAATACATGCGGCTAGCCGCATATATTCAACGATAACCGAATTGATTTATGTGCCAAACCATGTATCAGATGGTGAGTATCTACTGAATCTCCAGATCGCACCATTCGAGACGGACGCCGCTCCGAGCCGCCCGATAATCTTTAAGAGAGATTAACCGCGAAAAATGCGAAAATTGCTAAATAATAAGACCACAATAAAAAGTCTTTTTTCGCTTATTTTGTGTATTTCGCGGTTAAAATTCTTACTTGACCGCGTTTTCGATAGCGGCTTTTAGGTCGGGGAATTTGAATTCAAATCCGGCGTCTTGCAGACGCTTTGGCAGAACCTTTGTGCTTGCCAGCAGGAGTGCATCGCCCATTTCGCCGAAGACCATGCTGACGGCGAATTCGGGCAGCGGCAGAAATGTCGGACGGTAAAGAACCTCGCCTAAAGTCTTGGTGAAATCGTGATTCGTTACCGGATTTGGGCTTACGGCGTTTACAGCTCCCCGAATATTCTCGTTTTCGATGACGTAGTTGATGACTGCGATCTCGTCGTCCATCGAGATCCAGCTCATCCACTGAAGGCCGCTGCCGACCACGCCGCCGACGCCCAGTTTGAATGGCAGGAGCATTGTCGAGAGAGCACCGCCGTCTTTTGACAGAACAATGCCGGTGCGCAGAAGAACGGTGCGAATTCCGGCGTCTTCGGCACGACGCGATTCCGCCTCCCATGCTTTTGAAACCTCGGCGAGAAAGTTGTCGCCAGCCGCGCTCGATTCCGTCACTTCTTCGTCGCCGCGCGTCCCGTAAAAGCCGATGGCTGATGCAGCGACAATTTTTTTTGGCTTGTTTTTGAGCTTTGAGATCGCGTCAACGACATTTCGGGTGCCCAACACTCGGCTGTCGCGGATGGCTTTTTTCTTATCTTCCGTCCATCGAAGCCCGCTGACGTTTTCGCCCGCGAGATGAACGACGGCGTCTATGCCCTCAAGCTTTTCCGGTTCGGCAAAACCTCCCTCGATGCTCCATTGGATGTGGTTTTCGTCTGTCGGCTCTTTTCGCGATGCCAGCAGCATCTCGTAACCCTTCTCGGCAAAAGATTTTTGCAACTCCGTTCCAACCAGACCGCTTGCACCTGTAATGAGTACTTTCATAACTACATTCTAACGCAAGAAACAATTTACAGCGATATAGGGGATAAAAGGGATATAAAAAAAGAAATATCTTTATTCGGTTCATCCCTCTGATCCCTGTTAATTTGTCTTCCTCAATTCGTTGTGGACAAATTTTGCCATCAAATTTAGTTCACGCTCCGTTAGTTGGTCGCGAAACGGGGTCATGCCGTTGCCGCCATTAGCAATTTGCTTATAAATCTCGGCTTCGGTTTTGAATTTAAGCTCGCCTTCACGCATGTTCGGTATTACTTTGCCGTCATCGAGCGTTTTACCTTCGCCTTCCGTGCCGTGACAGACGGCGCAATCCTGGCGAAATAGCGAAGCCTCGTATGCTTTGCTGTCCGCAATGACATATCGCGTGGGCTTTGAGCTAAAGCAGGATGCCAGCGTGGCGACAATAAATATGGATATGATGATGAATTTGAGCCGAACCATCAGTTAAATTTCGCGTGGGCGAAACAGATAGTTTCACTTAAGTAAGGGAAGAACGCAAAAAGTGCTTCAGGTGCTTCAC